>JAHEDX010000033.1:0-10122 GCA_024641005.1 Acidimicrobiaceae bacterium | reverse complement strand
AACCAACCAGGACCAGCCGTACCCACCGCCGTCACGTTCAACGCCACACCCACCACACCAGAACCAGGCACACCACCCACACCCAACACCGGCACCCGCAAGGGCACTCCGGGCACCACCGGCCGCGGCGGAACATAGCCGGCGCCGATCAGTGCGATGACCCGGTCGCGCAACCACAACGAGAACTCGGCGCGGCCCGTCGCGGTGTGATGCACGTCGTCGGCGAACCATCGGTCGGCGGCCGCGTGCCGACTCGCCGCCTGCCAATCGAGCACCACCAACTCGCTCCATCGCGACCTGGCGGCAGCGAGCGCGGCATTCGTCACCGCGAACTCGGTACGGCGCTCCGACAGATTGACCCACGCCACCTGTTTCACCGACCGGCTCCGCAATGCCGTCATCATGGCGTCGATCCGGCCGGGCATCGCCGCTGGATCGTCGTTGTAACCGAGTTCGACCACGACGAGGTCGGTACCGATCGGCACCTGTGCGGCGACCGTGACACCATCGGTGACGGAACCACCCTGCGTGCGGCGGTTCGTGACCGAATCGAACATCGCCGACGAGAACACGCCCTCGGTGAGGACCTGGAAGTTCGATGTCGGGCCGACGACCACGCCCTCTCCGACCGAGTCTCCGACGAAGGCGAAATCAGCTGCGCCGCTGAGCGTTCGTCGGACGGGGATCAGTTCGAAGCCGGGTGACGGCAACCCGAAGGCGTTTCGGAAGTCCCAGGCGGTGACCGGCGGCTTGCCCGATCCGAGTTGGACTTCGTTCGCCCAGATGCCGTCATAGATCGAGTCGGGATCGGGAACCGTTGCGACACCACTGGTGGTACTCAGTGAGTACCGACTTCGGATGGCGTCGGCGTCGATGATGCGGGTCCAGCGATGATTGGGGTTGCCCGGCACGTCATCGAACGGGTCGTTCACCGGAGGGAACGACCCGCCGGCGGTGCGCGGCCCGTTGGAGGCCGAAAACTCGGTCGACACCAGATTGTCGGTGCCGCTCACGACGCGCACGACGGTGGCGGTGTCGCGGATCGCCTGGTCGGTGTTGACGTGCTCGACCGTGACGGAGTTCGCAGTGGCCGGTGACACCCGGACCGCCGTTCCCCCGTACACCTGGCACGACGAGGTGTCGCACGTGCTGGCGTAGGTGTAGCGAGATTGCGACAGACCGTACGATCGTGCGGCGACCGCCTGGGCCCGCAACGAGTTCATGCCCGCGCCGGCACCGGCATCGCCCCAACTCGCCGAGACCTCCTTGGGCACCACACCGCGCAGGTAGTTCTCGACGGCGACATCGTTGACCACCCGGTTGGATCCGCCGACGTCGTGCAGCTCGACGGTGCCCCGGTAGTGGTTCAGCGCTCCCGAGTCCCGGCAGACGCCGAGCACGTCGCCGGCGGCGGCGTTGGACTGGTTCACGGTGGTCGAGAACACGATCGGGCCGGCGACGCCCGTCGCCAAGGATTCCCAAGGCACCGTTCCCGGCTCCGCATCGACCATCGCCTGAGCGGCTTGGGCCTCCTCGGCGCGCCACAGACCGTCGGCCGTGAGCGCACGATCAGCCTGGAAACGCTCGACGGCCAGTTTGGTCAGGGGTCCGAAGTCTCCATCCACGCCCTGCGGGTCGAAGCCGAAATAGGTCAGGAACTGCTGGAGTTGCTGGACCTGCTGGCCGTTCGAGCCCTGCTGCAGGTCGACGAAGGGAACGACCAGGTTCAGATCACCAGGGCACCCGTACCCGCTGGTCACGCCGAACACCGAGAAGACGTTCGGGGCCGTCTCGGCCGCGTACAGCGAGGTGTACTCGGTGGCCGAATTGTTCCAGCGCGCCCTGCCGACGCGAGAGATCACCCCGAGGGTCGCCGCATCGTCCCAGCCGGTGAGCCGGATCCGCATGTGCGGTTCGGTGCGGACACCGGGTTCGGTGCCGCCGTAGTAGGCGTCGAGGATCTCCTGCCAGGACTGGCCTGCCAGCGACCGGCCGTAGGCACCCCATTGGCTCATCCCCCGGCCGTGACCGTTGCCGACACCGCGCACGATGAACGCGACCACCTCGTTGTCCCCCGCCGGCGCCGCCGCGGCGGGCGAGCTGGAGGCGGCGAACGGGAGGAGCAACACGCTCATCAGCGCGGCGATCGTCGTCTTCACGAGCACGAACCGTAGCGATCTGTCACGCGTTGGTAACGTCACGTCTCTCTATCGGCACGTTCGAGCCCGGCTCCAGGGCCCCGAAACCGACGCTGCGGCCAGGTCGACACCGATCAGACGGCAGGCACGGCGGCAACTGCCAACTCGTCGACGAGATCGTTCATCGGGTCGCCCGAATGGCCCTTGACCCAGCGGAACGTCACGTCCCCCGAGTTGACCAGCTCGACCAACGGCTGCCAGATGTCGGCGTTGGCGACCGGCTGCTTCTTCGAGTTCTTCCAGCCGTTTCGTTGCCAGTTGGCCCACCAACGGTCGTGGAAGCACTTGACGACATACGTCGAGTCGGACACGACCTCGACCGGGCCGGCCTCGGATCCCACGCCGAGTGAACGCAACGCCTCGAGCACGGCGACCAACTCCATCCGTTGATTCGTGGTGTGCACCTCGCCTCCCGAACCTCGTGGGTGCCCGTCGGGTTGCACCGCCCAGCCCCAGCCACCCGGGCCAGGGTTTCCCGAACAGGCACCGTCGGTATAGACGACGACGCGATGTGAGGAATTCGTCTGCGTGCTCATTCGATCGGTGCCCCCAAAGCGATTCGCACCAGGCGGTCACCGATGAAGTCCTCGGCAACCTGAGCGGCTGCATCGGGGGCCATGTGGATCCCGTCCGGACGAACGGTGTGATCGCGGTCGATGCCGGCATCGACGAAGTAGCGGTCGAGGGCGATCACAGTGACGTGGTCGGGGTCGGCCGCCGCGAGCTCGTCATAGAGCGCATAGATCGCAGCATGCCGGACCGGGTCTTCGTACGTTTCTTCCACGGGCAACCACCATGAGTCGGGGATCGGGTGCCGCACCAGGGCGACATGTCGGGCGCCTGCGGCCAGCAGGCCGTCGATCAGCGCTTGGTAATCGTGACGCAGCCTCGAGGCATAGTCGGCGTCGAGCGGGTCGAGCAGCTCGTCGGTGTCCCATCTTCGGTCGAGCAGGTCCCACGAGGTGACCATCGCCATCACGACATCGGGCTGCGCCCGCTCGACGGCCGGATAGAGAAACCGTTCCACCCAGTCGGCGCAACCCTCGGGAGCAACGATCTCATCACCGATCAGCCATTCGCCTCCGGTGAGGAAGCCACATCCCGGAGCAGTCACGACCTCCGCCTGGGCCAGATCCGGATTTCCGGCCGCCCAAGTGACGATGCCGGCGCCGGCCGCGTCGGCGGTCGAATCCCCCGCGACCACGATCCTGACAGGCCGGCTGACGGGTGGAAGTGGCGGCAGCGCGGACGGCACCCCGGTGCCCGGTTCGACATCGACGGAGATCGTCGACGCCGTTGGTTCGCTGGTCACCGGCTGCTCGACGATGGTGCCCGAAACCGTCGTTTCGGATGCCGCGCCAGGATCGGCATCGGCGACCGAGGTGAGCGGCGCGAGCGCACGGTCGTCCACCGCGATCGAGGCGGCAGCGGCGGTCGCCTCGTCGGTCTGCCAGTAATCGCCGAGTCCGGTCGGCACCAGCACGATCGCCGCGGCGAGCACCGAGATCGTCGCCACCGCTGCGCCGGCGAACGCCATGTTGGGCCGGATGCCTGCGGCATGGCGGATCGGGAGTTCGAGCACCCGATAGCTCGCCATCGACACGGCCATCGTGATCGCCAACCGAACACCGAGCAACGCGGGACCGGACAGTCCGGTGCGCTCCGCGTCGAGGACGACGTACACGGGCCAATGGAAGAGATAGACGCCGTACGAGATCCGACCCAACCACACCAGCGGACCGACCGACAGCCACCCGCTCACCGGCCCGCCGGCCTGCAACCCGATCAACAGGCCACCCGACACCAGCGCGATCAGGGGTAGGGCGCCTTCGTAGGCGGGGCCACTCGACGACGGGAACAACACCGTCGCCACGCCGAGGACCACCAGACCAGCGGGTGCGAGGAACCACCACTTCGCGTCGACCGAGCGACCGTACAGAGCGAGTGCGATGAACGCCCCGACCAGGATCTCTCCGATCCGGGCCGGGGTGGCCCAGTAGGCCGCGTCCGGCCCCCAGATCTGGGCGATCACTGGTGCAGCGATCATCGCGACCGTCGTGACCAACCCGATCCACACGAGCCGCGTCCGGTGGCGCGCCGCCCGGGCGAGCACCAGCGTCATCAGTGGAGGCCAGACCCAGTAGAACTGCTCCTCGATCGCCAGCGACCAGAAGTGTTCGAGCGGGGATGCCGTTCCATTCGTCTGGGCGAGCAACTCCTGATAGGACCCGCCGCCTGCGAGGAAGACCCAGTTCGCGACCTGGAACAACGACCCGAGCACGTGGGCGCGCAGCGAGGTCACACCCTCGAACACGTCGGTGGATGCAGCGGCGACCACCACCGCGAGCAGGCACAGCGCGCTGGCGGGCAGCAGGCGGCGAAGACGCCGGGAGTAGAAGGTGGCGAGATCGATCCGTCCGGTCACGTGGTGCTCGTGCACCAGCAAGCTCGTGATCAGATACCCCGACAAGGTGAAGAAGACCGAGACTCCCAGGTAACCCCCGCCGAACCCGGGCACCCCACCATGGAACAGCAGCACCGCTGCCACGGCCAGCGCACGGACACCGTCGAGCGCAGGCTGGTAGGTGATCGTCGGTCGGCTCGACATGCAATGCGGCAGTGTACGACCGCCCGTGGATATCGTCAGAGACCATGCCGACCGATTCGAGCGCCCGAGCGCCGCGATCCCACCGGCTCAGGCACCGGGTGATCGCGGCGCTGGCACTCACGCTCATGGCGACCGCCCTGTCGACGATCCCGCCGCAGGAGGGCTCCGCTGCCCTGCTGTCGAAGGAGACATTCGCCCCCACCCAGGGCCCGCTGGGACCGATCAGCCTGATCGGTGATTCGGTACTGCTCGGATCGATGCTCTACTCCCCCACGCTCTCGGACCAACTGGCAGCTCGTGGCTGGGGTCCGATCCGCATCCGGGCCGGAGGCGGTTACTCGACCGGCGCGTTCCCGGTGGCCACCGAGGCACGGGCGTCGTACTGGATCCAGCGATGGCGCCAGCAGGGCTGGGACCCGGTCGACGTCGTCGTCAACATCGGGGGCAACGACTCGGGCTTCTGCGGCACCAACGTCGCCTGCGCCCACGATGCGATCATGCATCTCGTCAACACGATCGGGCCCGGCCACCGCATCTGGTGGCCGAAGGTCACGCATCACTGGGTTCATCTCGACTGGGCGGCCAACTGGAACACCGCACTCGACCAGATCGCCACCGAACGCGCCGACTTCTTCACATGGGACTGGCCGGGGACCATGGCGGCAGGCGGGTACGCGTCCAGCGACAACATCCATTTGAACCCCACCGACTATCGTCGCCGGTCGGCCGTGATGGCCTACGAGATCACGGCAGACCTCGCACGCGGTACCCGTAGCGGCGGCGATGCCAGCCTGCCGAAGCCGGCAGGCGTGGCGAGCGAACTCGTGCCGATCGAGCCCACCCGCATCATCGACACCCGCATCGATCCACCCGGTCACGTTCCCGCGAAGACCGTGCTCGAGATCGATGTCTCGGCCGACATTCCCGCCGGAACCACCGCGGTCGCCGCCTACGTGTCGGCGACGAACACCGGTGGACCCGGCTACCTGACCGCGTACGAGTGCTCGGCGGGTCGACCTCTCGCGTCGTCCGCGAACCATCTCGCCGGCGAGACCCGCGGGGCGGTCGCGATCGTGCCGGTGTCCGCCCAGGGCAAGTTCTGCCTGTACACCCACGCCGACGCCGATCTGCTGGTCGACCTGCAGGCGGCGTTCGTCCCGGTCGGTGCCGGCGGTATTCGCTTCACCCCGCTCGCCACGCCCACTCGACTCGTCGACACCCGCATCTCGGGCAGGCACGAGATCGTCGAGGTAGCGGCGCCGGCCGGCGCCGACGCCGTGGCGATCAGTGTCACGGCGATCGGCGACACCGAACCCGGATATCTCGTCGCCTACCCGTGCACCCCAGACATCCCCGTCGTCGCCACGGTCAACCATCTCGCGGGTGAGGTGATCTCGGGCGCGGCATTCGTGCCGGTGGGCAAGGACGGCACTATTTGTGTGCGCACCAAGGCGCCTGCCGACATCACGATCGATCTGACCGGCACGTTCTCCTCTGGCGGCGAGCTGGTGTTCGTGCCCGTCACCCCGACACGCATGCTCGACACCCGCGTCGGCATCGGCGGATGGAGCCCGATCCACGGCCAGTACCAGACCGTCGACGCTCGGGTCGCTCCAACGACGGCGAAGGCGGTCTCCGGCACCCTCACCATCGTCGCACCGATGCGACAGGGATACCTGAGAGCGTGGGGATGCGGTGCGCAACCTCCCACCGCCAACGTCACGTCGCTCGCCGGTGGAGTTCTGGCCAACTCGGTGACGACGGGCGTCAGCGCCGACGGGCGGCTCTGCGTGTTCGCCAGAGCGGCGACCGGCACCCTGTTCGACACCACCGGATGGTGGGTGACCGCACCGTGAAGCGCCTGCTCGCTGCCGCAACGGCATGCGGACTGCTGGCGTTCGCCCTCGCCCCCACCCCTACGGCCGACGCCGGGCCGATCGGATCCTTTCCGCAGGTCGCGGCCCGGTCGCAGCGCGTCGCGATGTTCACCGATTCGGTCGGGCTCGGTGCCAAGAGTGCGCTGCCGAACGCTTTCCCGGCCGGCTGGGACGTACATGTCGACGGCAAGCCGGCGCAGTTCGTCGAGCAGCTCGAGTCCGATTTCGTCAGGCCCCGACTCGCCTCCTCTCCCGAATGGTTCGGCGATCATGTGGTCATCGCGGCCGGCTACAACTATCCGTACTGGGACCCACAGCGGTTCGATCGTTCGGTCGACTCGATGATCGACACGCTCACCGCCGCGGGGGTACGACACGTCTACTGGGTGCTGTTGCGCGAGATCGACCCCCAGTACATCTCCGGTTCTGCCTGGCGGCAGATCCAGCCGTACTACTGGTATTTCCCGACCGTCAACGCCCACCTCGAAGCAGCACTCGAACGCCACCCCAACCTGACCCTCGTCGATTGGAAGGCGGCGGCCAACCAGACCGGCCTCACCTACGACGCGATCCATCTCAACACCGCCGGCGCAGCCCTGTACAGCTCCCTGATCCGCAACACGGTCGACGCCACGAGCACACGGGTGGACAATCATTCGACCACCAAGGTGCACGTCCCCGGCGGGGAGGGCGCTGCCGCGGCAGCCGTCAATCTCACCACCACCGATCCGCGAACGGGCGGCTACCTCACGCTCCACCGATGCGATCGCCCGGTGCCGTCCGTGTCGATGCACAACTACGTTCGCGCCGAGGTCGCAGCTCATTCGGGGGTCGTCCCGTTGGATGCCAACGGTGACTTCTGCGTCACGACCCGCACCGCGACGAACCTGATCGTCGATGTCACCGGGCTGTTCCCCGCCGGAGCCGGCTTCGAAGCCGTCACACCGACCCGCTGGTTCGACAGCCGTGACCTGCCTGGCCGGTCGCCGATACCAGCGGGCGCAACGATCGAACTCGATCTCGACGACATCAGCGCCGAACTGGGCGGCGCCGGCAACCCCCGAGCGGTCGCGGTGGTCGCCACGGCGACCGAGGCATCAGCGGCCGGATGGTTGCGGGTCGTGACCTGCGGCGCCGGAACGTCGACCTCCAACGTCAACTACCGCCAGAGCGCCGCAACCCCGAACCTGGTCATCGTCGAACCCGACGGCGGTGGACGGATCTGCGTCACCACGTCAGCGGCGACACAGATCGTCGTGGACCTGTTCGGTGTCTTCGGCCCGGACGCAGACGTCACCGCCTCGACCGCGGTGCGGGCGTTCGACTCTCGTGATGCCGGACGACGCGTCGAACCCGGTTCGGTCACCGTCATCGACGTCGCTACCGCCGGTATCGATCCTGGTGCACACGGCGTGATCGTCAATCTCACGGCGACCGATGCGACAGCAGCGGGGTACGCCACCGCCTACCCCTGCGCCGACGGCCGGCCGACTGCATCGAATCTGAACGTCTCCGGGGGCCAGGTCGTCGCCAACGCTGCGATCATCGCCCCCGACGCGGCCGGGACGATCTGCGTGTTCTCACTGTCGTCCATGCACCTCATCGTCGACGTCCTGGGCGAGATCGGCGCGCCGTTCGAGGGCCGCCGACCGATCCGGACGCTCGATACCCGCGCCTGAGCCCCTGGGCTCAATTCTCGGAGCCGAGTGGTACCCATCGGTAACCGTGCGAGACTGCGATTCATGATTTTCGACGGTCACGTCCACCAGTTGCCAGACATCGATCCGACCGAGACACAGGAATGGCTCGACTCGCTGGATGCCGTCGTCGACACCCACGGCAAGACCCGAGCCCGTTTCTTGTTGTCGAGGCTGCTCGCCCGCGCGAATGCCAGCCAGGTCAGCTTCCCGGCAACCGTCAGCACGCCGTACGTCAACACCATCCCGCGCGAGCACGAGCCGTGGTTCCCCGGCGACGAGCACATCGAACGGCGGATCCGGGCGTTCATCCGCTGGAATGCCGCAATCATGGTCGTCAAGGCCAACAAGCACGCCGACGGCATCGGTGGGCACCTGTCGACGTTCGCGAGCTCGGCGTCTCTCTACGAGATCGGATTCAACCACTTCTTCCGCGGGAAGGACGACAAGCCAGGCGACCATGTCTACTTCCAGGGCCACGCTGCACCTGGCGTGTACGCCCGGGCCTATCTGGAAGGACGCCTCAGCGAGGAAGATCTCGACCACTTCCGACAGGAGATCGGCCGCGATGGCAAGGGCCTGTCGAGCTATCCACACCCGCGCCTCATGCCAGAATTCTGGGAGTTCCCGACCGTCTCGATGGGGCTGGGGCCGATCACGGCGCTCTACCACGCGCGATTCAACCGCTATCTGCACAACCGACAGATCGACGACACCAGCGAGAGTCGCGTGTGGGCGTTCCTCGGCGACGGCGAATGTGACGAGCCCGAGACGCTCGGAGCGATCTCGCTCGCGTCCCGTGAACAGCTGGACAACCTCGTGTTCGTCGTCAACTGCAACCTGCAGCGGCTCGACGGTCCGGTGCGCGGCAACGGCAAGATCATCCAAGAGCTCGAGGCGACCTTCCGCGGTGCCGGGTGGAACGTGATCAAGGTCGTGTGGGGATCGAAGTGGGACGAGCTGCTCGCCCAGGACAAAGACGGTGCCCTGCTCAACAAGATGAACACCACGGTCGACGGCGAGTTCCAGCGCTACGCCGTCGAGGACGGCAACTACATCCGTGACAACTTCTTCGGGCCCGACCCGCGCCTGCGCCAGATGGTGCAACATCTCACCGACGAGGAGCTGCGCCACCTGCCTCGCGGTGGGCACAGCTACAAGAAGCTGTACGCCGCCTACCGAGCCGCCACCGAGAACCTCGGGAGCGGCCGCCCCACGGTGATCCTCGCCAAGACGGTCAAGGGTTGGACGCTCGGTCAGGGTTTCGAGGGCCGCAATGCGACCCACTCGATCAAGAAGATGACCAAGCAGCAGCTGCTCGATCTTCGCGACCGGCTGAACCTCCACGACGAGATCCCCGAAGAGTCGATCCAGGCCGACAATCCGCCCTACTTCCGGCCCGCCGAGGACTCGATCGAGCACCAGTACATGGTCGAACGTCGCAAGGCGCTCGGCGGTTCACTCCCCAAGCGCACCACCAAGGTACGCAAGCCGATGCTGCACCCGGTCGAGACGACCTTCGAAGAGATGCGGGCCGGATCCGGCGCCCAGGAAGTATCCACGACGGCAGGTTTCACCCGCTTGCTGCGCAGCCTGTGCCGCGACGAGAACATCGGCAAACGGGTCGTCCCGATCATCCCCGACGAGGCACGCACGTTCGGCATGGACGCGCTGTTCCGCGAGCTCGAGATCTACGCGAGCCAGGGCCAGAAGTACCAGCCGGTCGACCACGACCTGCTGCT
>JAHEDX010000091.1 GCA_024641005.1 Acidimicrobiaceae bacterium | reverse complement strand
GACTGAGCGGGAGACAAGGAGCACATCATGTTGATGCCTCGCAAGGTCGCACATCGCAAACACCACCGTGGCCGCACTCGCGGCATGACGAAAGGTGGCAGCGAGCTTCACTTCGGTGAATACGGAATTCAGGCGCTCGAGCCGGGCTGGTTGACCGCCCGCCAGATCGAGGCCGCCCGTGTCGCCATGACCCGATCGATCCGCCGCGGCGGCAAGGTCTGGATCAACATCTTTCCCGACAAGCCGGTCACCAAGAAGCCGGCCGAGACCCGCATGGGTTCTGGCAAGGGCAACCCAGAGTTCTGGGTCGCCGTCGTCCGTCCGGGCCGCGTGTTGTTCGAACTCTCGTTCCCGAACGAAGAGCAGGCCAAGGAAGCCTTGAACAAGGCGATCCAGAAGCTGCCGATCAAGGCGCGCATCATCACGCGTGAGGAGACGATCTGAGATGGCACGCAAACACAAGCTGGCCGAAATGGACATGACCGAGCTGGTCGACGAGCTGCGCGAGACGAAGCACGAAGCGCTCAACCTGCGCTTCCGCAACGCCACGGGCCAGCTCGAGAACACCGCTGAGATCAAGAAGGTTCGCCGCCAGATCGCACGGATCAACACCCTCATTCGCGAGCGCGAGATCGCCGCAGCCGAGGCAGAGAGCTGAGAGAGCCATGAGCGACACTGATATTCCGACCGGCGCAGAAGCCACCGAGGTGGCCGAAGCCCGCAATGCACGCAAGGTACGCGAAGGGGTCGTCACCTCGGCGGGGATGGACAAGACCATCGTCGTCACCGTGACCGATCGCGTTCGTCACGCCAAGTACAACAAGTTCATCCTGCGCAGCAAGAAGCTGTACGCCCACGACGAGACCAACGACGCCGGTGTCGGCGACAAGGTGCGCGTCATGGAGACGCGTCCGCTCAGCAAGAACAAGCGCTGGCGCCTCGTCGAGATCATGGAGCGTGCCCGGTGATCCAGCAAGAATCACGACTCCGCGTCGCCGACAACAGCGGCGCCAAGGAAGTGCTCTGCATCAAGGTGCTCGGCGGCACGCGTCGGCGTTATGCATCGATCGGCGACATCTTCGTCGCATCCGTGAAGGATGCGATTCCCGGCGCAGCCGTCAAGAAGGGCGACGTCGTCAAGTGCGTCGTCGTCCGGGTCAAGAAGGAAAAGCGTCGCCCAGACGGCAGCTACATCCGCTTCGACGAAAACGCGGCCGTGCTGATCAAGGACGACCTGACTCCCCGCGGCACCCGCATCTTCGGTCCAGTGGGCCGCGAGTTGCGCGACCGCAAGTTCATGCGAATCGTCTCGCTCGCACCGGAGGTGATCTGAGATGAAACTCCGTAAGGGCGACCCCGTGCGCGTCATCACGGGCAAAGACAAGGGCAAGGAAGGCGTCGTCGAGCGCGTCATGCCCAAGGACAACAAAGTGATCGTCACCGGTGTGAGCACCGCGTCGAAGCATCAGCGGGCCCGCCGTGCCAACGAGCAGGCCGGGATCATCGACAAGGACATGCCGATCGACGTTTCCAACGTCATGTACGTGCACAAGGGCAAGACCGTCCGCCTCGGGTACTCCGAGGACAAGAAGGGCAACAAGGTCCGGGTTGCACGTCCGAGTGGTGAGGAAGTCTGATGAACGCCACCGCAACGCAACCGCGACTCAAGTCGCGTTACAACAACACGATCAAGGCCCAGCTGGCCAAGGATCTCGGCATCGAGAACGAGATGCAGATCCCGAGGCTCGAGAAGATCGTCATCAACATGGGCGTCGGCCGGGCCACGCAGCAGCCTTCGCTGCTCGAGAAGGCCGTCGACGAACTCACCTTGATCGCCGGCCAGAAGCCGATCGTCACCAAGGCTCAGCACTCGATCGCAGCGTTCAAGCTGCGTGAGGGGCAAGCCATCGGTACCAAGGTCACCCTTCGTGGTGATCGGATGTGGGAGTTCCTCGACCGGCTGCTCGCCGTCGCGATCCCCCGTATCCGCGACTTCCGTGGTCTGCCGGCTCATTCCTGGGATGGGCGTGGCAACTACACGTTCGGTCTCAACGACCAGACCGTGTTCCCCGAGATCAATGTCGACACCGTCGACCATCAGCGGGGTATGGACATCACGATCGTGACCACGGCCACCACGAACGAGGGTGGCAAGGCGCTGCTCGATTCGTTCGGGTTCCCGTTCAAGAAGGGCGCCGATGCTGATGCCGCCCCCCGCAAGATCAAGCGCCGCGGTTCGTACCGCGGTGGCAAGAAGAAGTGACCGAGTAGGCGAGAAGAGACATGGCCAAGAAAGCATTGATCAACAAGGCTGCTGCCAAGCCGAAGTACAAGGTCCGCGGCTATACGCGCTGCCGTCGCTGTGGCCGCGCACGCTCTGTGTTCAGGAAGTTCGGCCTGTGTCGAATCTGCCTGCGAGAGCTGGCACACGCCGGCGAAATTCCCGGTCTGACGAAGTCGAGCTGGTGAGGGAGGAACCGACATGATGACTGATCCCATCGCCGACATGTTGACCCGTATTCGCAACGCGAACACGGCGATGCACGACGAGGTGCGTATGCCCTCGTCGAGGCAGAAGGTGGCACTTGCCAAAGTCCTCGAATCCGAGGGCTACATCGGCGGCTTCGAGGTGGCACCGTCCACCACAGGCCCCGGAGACACGTTGACCATCCAGATGAAGTATTCGGACGACCGCGATCGCACGATCTCGGGCCTGCGCCGCATCTCCACACCGGGTCTGCGGGTATACCGCAAGGCCAGCGCCGTGCCTCGCGTGCTCGGCGGACTCGGTGTCGCCGTCCTATCCACCAGCCACGGGCTCATGACCGACCGCGAAGCGCGCAAGCGCAACGTCGGCGGCGAAGTCCTCTGCTACGTCTGGTGAGGAAGAAGACTCAACATGTCCCGAATCGGTAAAGCACCCGTAGCGGTCCCGGCAGGCGTCGAGGTCACCGTCGCCGATGGCACGGTGACGGTCAAGGGCCCCAAAGGCACGCTCAGCCGCGTCATCCCCGGTGATATCGAGATCACCCAGGACGACGGCACGCTGACCTTCGAGCGCCCCAACGACGAGCGCAAGAACCGGGCCCTCCACGGGCTCACCCGCAGCCTCGTCAACAACATGGTCATCGGCGTCACCGACGGCTTCAAGAAGGAACTCGAGATCGTCGGCGTCGGCTACCGCGCCGAGGCACAGGGCCCGAACGCACTGCGCTTGAACCTCGGCTTCAGCCATCCTGTCAATGTTGCCGCTCCGGAGGGCATCAGCTTCGAGGTGCCGGTACCGACGCAGGTCGTCGTCACCGGTATCGACAAAGAGGTCGTCGGCCAGGTGGCGGCCAACATCCGCAGCATCCGCAAGCCCGAGCCATACAAGGGCAAGGGCGTTCGGTACGCCGGCGAGCGCATCCTGCGCAAGGCCGGCAAGGCCGGAAAGAAGTGATTGGTACGTTATGAGTGACATCGCCAAGGCACGCCGTCAGGGCCGCATTCGCCGCCACCGTCGGGTCCGCAAGAAGGTTCACGGCACCGCAGCTCGGCCTCGTTTGGCCGTCTACCGGTCCAACAAGCACATCTCGGTCCAGGTGATCGACGACGACGCCGGCGCGACGCTGGCGGCGGCGTCGAGCGTCGAGGCCGACCAGCGTTCCATCGGCGGGGGTGGCACCGTCGCCGCCGCGGCTCGTGTCGGCGAGATGGTCGCCGAACGCGCCAAAGCCGCTGGGATCACCACGGTCGTGTTCGACCGCGGTGGGTTCGCCTATCACGGTCGCGTCGCAGCGATCGCCGAAGCCGCTCGTCATGCAGGTCTGGAGTTCTGATGGCATACCAGCCGAACAATCAACACAACTCGAACGACAATGAGGGTGGCCTCCGCGAATCGCGGGTCATCACCATCAATCGTGTCGCCAAGGTCGTCAAGGGTGGCCGTCGTTTCAGCTTCACGGCGCTCGTCGTCGTCGGTGACGGCAACGGCCGTGTCGGGCTGGGCTACGGCAAGGCCAAGGAAGTGCCCCTGGCGATCCAGAAGGGCACCGAAGAGGCCAAGCGCAACCTGTTCGACGTCCCGCTCGCGGGTTCGACGATCATCCACCCGGTGATCGGCGAGACCGGTGGCGGGCGCGTCCTCATGAAGCCCGCAGCACCCGGTACCGGCGTCATCGCCGGGGGTGCGGCACGGATCATCCTCGAAGAAGCCGGCGTACACGACATCTTGTGCAAGTCGTTGGGTTCTGCCAACCACATCAACGTCGCCCGCGCCACGATCGCCGGGCTCAAGGCGCTCGAGCGTCCTGACGAGGTGGCCAAGCGACGCGGGATCCCCGCCGAGAGCTTTGTGCCCAAGGGATTGCTGAATGCCTACAACGAGCGTCAGAAGCAGATGGCTGCTGGCGCGACCGGGAGCCACGAATGAGTGAGAAGACGATCACCGTCACCCAGGTGAAGTCGGGGATCGGTGCCAAGCCGAAGACCCGTGGCACGCTGCGTGCACTCGGCCTGGGCCGGATCGGCAAGACCAACACCTTGCCCGACCGACCCGAGATCCGCGGCATGATCCATCGTGTCCCGCACCTCATCGAGGTCACCGAGAACGAGAAAGGAACTGGATGATCATGCGCGTGCACGATCTCGCTCCAGCACCCGGCGCCAACAAGAGCGCCAAGCGCGTCGGCCGTGGTATCGGTGGCAAGGGCGGCAAGACTGCCGGCCGCGGCACCAAGGGCCAGCGGTCCCGCGGTCGCGGCAAGGTGGCACGCGGCTTCGAAGGTGGCCAGATGCCCCTCAAGCAGCGGGTCCCGAAGCTGAAGGGGTTCACCAACCCGTTCCGCGTCGAGTACTCCGCCGTCAATCTCGACACGCTCAACGAGTTGGGTGAGTCGAAGGTGACTCCCGAGGTACTGGTCGCTCACGGCATCGTTCGCAAAGACGCGTTCGTGAAGGTCCTCGCCCGTGGCGAGGTCACCACCAAGCTCGACGTCCATGTCCACGGTGCCTCGAAGGCCGCAGAGGCGGCGATCATCGCTGCCGGTGGCACGGTGACGCTGATCACTCTCCCGTTCAAGGAAGAGGGCAAGGCCGGCCGTCCTGCTGCCAAGGGCAACCAGTTCACGAACCGCTGAGCCGTTCGCCCGGCCCCCATTCGGTGGCCGGGTGACTCCGGTAGGCCGCTGCTAACCTGCGGCCCGCCCCCAAACTGCGAGGATTGTCGCGAGTGCTGTCGAACGTCAAGAACATCTTCAAGGTCACGGATCTCCGTAACAAGATCCTGTTCACCTTCATGATCATCGCCCTGTATCGAATCGGCGTGCACATCCGGGTTCCCGGCGTTGATCCGTTGGCCATCGATCAGCTCAACGAGGGTTCACAAAACGGCGTTCTGGGCCTGTTCAACCTGTTCTCGGGTGGCGGTTTCAAGAGCTTCTCGATCTTCGCGCTCGGCATCATGCCGTACATCACCGCCAGCATCATCATGCAGGTGCTCGGTGTGGTGATCCCCAAGCTCGAGGAGTTGCAGCAAGAGGGCGCGGTCGGTCAACGCAAGATCACGCAGTACACCCGCTACGTCACGATCGCCCTCGCGACGCTGCAGTCGACCGTGCTGGTGTTCCTCTTCGGAACCGGTGGCGGCGCGGCGTTCTTCTCGGCCGTGCAGGCGCCGTCGGTGCCGTTGCTCCCCGATGGCATCTGGCCGCGCGGTTACCTCATCATCCCCACGCTCGTCGCCGGAACTGCCGTCTTGATGTGGATGGGTGAGTTGATCAGCCAGCGAGGCATCGGCAACGGCATGTCGATGATCATCTTCGCCTCGGTCGTCTCGTCCTTGCCCGCCGGCTTCTACTCGATCCTGCAGGTGAACAAGGTCTTCTGGTTCGTGGTGATGGTGGCGGTCACGCTCGGGATCATCGTCGCCGTCGTGTTCGTCGAACTCGGACAACGCCGTATCCCGGTGCAGTTCGCCAAGCGCGTGGTCGGTCGTCGCATGATGGGTGGGCAGAACACCTACATCCCGTTGAAGGTCAACCAGTCCGGTGTCATCCCGATCATCTTCGCGAGCTCGATCCTGCTGTTGCCGGCGATCCTCGCCAGCTTCCTCGGCGGGGCCAGCACCGGATGGCGGGCCGACATCCAGCGCTACATCGACCAGTACATCTTGAACAGCCAGAACATCGTGTATGTCACGCTGTTCGCCCTGCTGATCATCGCCTTCGCCTACTTCTACAACTCGATCGCGTTCGATCCGGTTCGTCAGGCCGACCAGATCCGCAAGCAAGGCGGCTTCATCCCGGGCGTTCGCCCTGGGCCGCAGACCGAGAACTACCTGGCCAAGGCCGTCAACCGGATCACGTTGCCCGGAGCGGTGTTCATCGCCCTGATCGCGATCTTCCCGTATCTCATCTTGTGGGCGGCCGACGTGAACTCGTTCGCGTTTGCCGGAACGAGCGTTCTGATCTCGGTGGGTGTTGCACTCGAGTTGATGCGCCAGATCGACAGTCAGTTGATGCTGCGCAACTACGAAGGCTTCCTGAAATAAGGACCGGGTGTGATCCCGGGTGCACGCCTCATCATCCTCGGCCGGCAGGGAGCCGGCAAGGGAACGCAGTGCGTCCGTTTGTCGCGCCATTATGTCGTTCCCCACATCTCGACGGGCGACATGCTGCGTGCCGCTGCCCGCGAGGGCACCGACCTCGGCACCGCCGCCAAGAAGATCATGGATGCCGGCGGACTGGTCGGCGACGACATCATGATCGGCCTGGTCGACGAGCGTCTCGAGAAGGCTGATGCCAGTACCCGGGGATACATCCTCGATGGCTTCCCTCGAACGGTCACTCAGGCCGAGGCGCTCGACGGCCTCACGGCTCGCAAGCCGATCCATGTCGTGATCGACCTCGACGTACCCCGTGAGATCGTGCTCGAACGCATCTCGTCTCGACGCGTCTGCCGTGATTGTGGCACCAATTATCGCACGTCGGGCGACGACCCGTCGCCATGGATCTGCGATGTGTGCGGCGGTGACGTGCAGCAACGCGCTGACGACACACCAGACGCCGTGAACCGTCGCCTCGATCTCTACGAGACGCAGACGGCACCCTTGATCGAGTACTTCAGCAGTCGAGGTGCGCTTGCCGTGATCAACGGCGTCGGCCACCCCGACCACGTGTTCAAGCGTCTGACCGACGCCGTCGAGGCCCGCCGGTAGGCGGCCCCAACCGGGTGTCGGCGGCAGCGCCGCTCTCGCCTCGCATCGCCGAGAGGCGATAGCACAGAACCCCGAAAAAGTGGCGGACCCTACCATTGGGGATCGCGCTCCGGCCCGGTAGCATTGCTAGTCGGTCTGCGCGCAGACCGTTGATCGAACCCGCTGAACAGGGCACCCGCTCTGTTCGTACCGAGGAGAATACCCCTGGCAAAATCTGAAGACGCCATCGTGTTGGAAGGCACGATCGTCGAATCGCTCCCGAATGCAATGTTCCGTGTCGAACTCGAGAACGGCCACAAGGTGTTGGCCCACATCTCTGGCAAGATGCGCATGCACTACATCCGCATTCTCCCGGGCGACAGAGTTCAGGTGGAACTCACCCCCTACGACCTCACCCGAGGCCGTATCACGTACCGATACAAGTGAGAGAGCAGTCGTGAAGGTCCGACCGAGCGTCAAGAAGATGTGTGAGAAGTGCCGAGTGATCCGTCGGCACGGCCGCGTCCAAGTCATCTGTGAGAACCCGCGCCACAAGCAGCGCCAGGGCTGAGAGCAAGAAAGAGCACGTATTCATGGCACGTATCGCCGGCGTCGACATCCCCCGCGAAAAGCGGTTGGAGATCTCGCTCACCTACATCTTCGGTATCGGGGCGACCACCTCGCAGAAGATCTGTGACGATCTCGGACTCGACCGCAACACCAAGGTCTCAAACCTGACCGAAGACGAGGTCAACCAGATCCGTCAGTACGTCGATCAGAACCTCACGATCGAGGGTGACCTCCGCCGTGACGTTCAGAACGACATCAAGCGCAAGATCGAGATCGGCTGCCTGCAAGGCATCCGTCACCGCAAGGGGCTGCCGGTTCGCGGCCAGCGCACCCACACCAACGCTCGTACCCGCAAGGGCCCGAAGCGCACGGTGGCCAACAAGAAGAAGGCTGTGAGGAAGTAAGCCATGGCAAAGGCCAAGCCGGGCGGTCGCCGCCCACGCAAGCGCGATCGCAAGAATGTCTCGACAGGCGTCGTGCACATCAAGAGCTCGTTCAACAACACGATCGTCACCATCACCGACACCGCAGGCAACGTCATCTCGTGGGCCTCGTCGGGCGCGGTCGGTTTCAAGGGCAGCCGCAAGAGCACGCCCTATGCCGCTCAGCAGGCTGCTGAGCGCGCCGCGAATGCCGCGATGGAGCATGGTCTCCGTCGGGTCGAAGTGCAGGTGAAGGGCCCAGGCTCGGGTCGCGACACCGCAGTTCGTTCCATCCAGAACACGGGCATCGAGGTCACGTCGATCAAGGACGTCACCCCGGTTCCCCACAACGGTTGCCGCCAGCCCAAGCGGCGGAGGGGCTGATCATGGCTCGCTATACCGGTCCCAAGGTGCGGCTCTCGCGCCGACTGTCGACCAACATCTTCGAAAACGAAAAGGGCCGCCGTGCCCTCGATCGTCGGCCGTTCCCGCCCGGTGCACACGGCCGCACCCGTCGTCGCAACGCAGGTAGCGAGTACCTCGCCCAGCTGCAAGAGAAGCAGAAGGCGAAGTACATCTACGGTGTGCTCGAGAAGCAGTTCAAGAAGACGTACAACGAGGCGAACCGACTCAGCGGTCCCACGGGTGAGAACCTGTTGATCCTGCTCGAGACCCGCCTCGACAACGTCGCCTACCGCGCCGGCTGGGCCTCCACCCGTCCGCAGGCTCGCCAGTTCGTCAATCACGGGCTGATCAAGGTCAATGGCCGTCGCGTCGACATTCCGTCGTACCGTGTCCGCAAGGGTGACGTCGTCTCGCTGTCCGAGAAGGCCGCGAACATGATCGTCGTCCAGCACAACATCGATGTGCTCGACCGGTCGCTCGTCGGTTGGCTCGAGACCGGTGACGGCGGCAAGCAGGTCACCGTTCGCGACCTGCCGCAGCGCGAGCACATCGACGTGCCCGTGCGCGAGTCGCTCATCGTCGAGCTCTACTCGAAGTAAGTCCCCGTCGTAGCGTTCCGCGCTACTTCGTCCCTGTCATCAGTCGAATACCAAGAGTTGAACACCCTCAGAAAGGACCCGGCAGCACATGCTCGTCATGCAGCGCCCTTCCGTCGAAGCCCTCGGCGAGGAGAGCAACAACCAGCAGCGCTTTGCGATCGGTCCGCTCGAGCCGGGCTTCGGCCACACGCTCGGCAACTCGCTGCGTCGTACCCTCCTGTCGTCGATTCCCGGCGCTGCGGTCACGACGGTGCGCTTCGATGAAGCCCTTCACGAGTTCGACACCATCTCGGGCGTCGCGGAGGATGTCACCGACATCATCTTGAACATCAAGGACATCGTGCTCACGTCCACTTCGGGCGAGTCGGTGAATCTGCGTCTCGATGCCCGGGGTCCCGCCGCCGTCACCGCTGGCGACATCGAGTGCCCGTCCGACGTCGAGATCCTCAACAAGGATCTGCCGATCGCCACGCTCAACGGCAAGGCGCGGCTGTCGATCGACCTCACCGTCGAGCAGGGTCGCGGTTACGCCTCGAGCCAGCGTGAAATCGAGACCCGTACGATCGGCGTGATCCCGATCGACGCGATCTTCAGCCCGGTTCGTCGGGTCAGCTTCGACGTCGAACCCACTCGCGTCGAGCAGTCCACCAACTACGACAACCTCGTCATCGAGATCGAGACCGACGGTTCGATCGCCCCGAGCGAGGCGCTCGCGTCCGCCGGCGCCACTCTGCAGGCACTGGCCGAGCTCGTTGCCTCGATGAGCGACGAGCCCCAGGGCCTCGAGCTGGGCGAGAAGATCGACACGACCACGAGCTCGCCGGACCTCGAGCTCCCGATCGAGGATCTCGACCTCTCCGAGCGTCCCCGCAACTGTCTCAAGCGGGCCCAGGTCAACACGGTGGGCGAGCTGCTCACCAAGACCGAGGACGACCTGTTGAACATCACCAACTTCGGCCAGAAGAGCCTGGACGAGGTCAAGGAAAAGCTGGACGAGCGCGGCCTGTCGCTGCGCGCCTGACGATCCAGTTCACCGAACAGCCGAAAGCACACTCACATGCCTGCAACCCCACGCCGAGCCCGCAATTTTGGCGGTAGCTCTTCACACCAGCGCCTCATGATGGCCAACCTCGCTGCGTCGCTGTTCGCCGCAGAGGGGATCACCACGACCGAGGCCAAGGCCAAGGCGCTTCGCCCGATCGCGGAGAAGCTGATCACGAAGGCCAAGAAGGCCCAGGACGGCCCGATGCGTGTCCACCGCATTCGCCAGATCCAGGGCTACCTCGGCGATCGCGAGATGACCCACAAGCTCGTCAACGACGTCGCTCCTCGCTACACCGAGCGCAACGGCGGCTACACGCGCATTCTCAAGCTCGGGACCCGCGAGGGCGATAACGCCAAGATGGCCCGCATCGAACTGGTCTGACCTGGATGGTCGGGACTGGCCGCCGCTTTGCTTCGGCTGCTCCCTCCGTCGGGCTCGTCGCTGGTCCGTCCCTCGTCGGTCGCGCCTGATCGATGCGACACTGATCGGCAGATGGCCGAGCACATGAACTCCGAGCAAGACGGGCCTGGCTGGTGCCGGGCCCGTCTTGTCGTTGCATACCTGGGTACCGACTTCCACGGCTTCGCCGCGAACCCTGGTGTACGAACGGTGATGGGTGACCTCACCGACGCGATGGCCCGGGTGTTGCGGCGGCCGGTCAGTCTGACCGGGGCCGGCCGCACCGACGCCGGCGTGCACGCGTGGGGCCAGGTGCTCTCGGGAGATCTACCTGCCGATACCGATCTCGCCGCCTTGGCACGCCGGGTGAACAAGCTGTGTGCCCCGGCGATCTCGGTGCGCGCCGTCGAGTGGGAGGAAAAAGACTTCGATGCGCGCTTCTCGGCGACGTCGAGGCACTATCGCTACGACGTCTGGAACGACGCCGCCCCCAATCCGCTGATCGCTGCGACGAGCTGGCACGTCGCCCGCGAACTCGATCTCGATGCGATGCGGGCATCGCTGGCAGCCTTGCGCGGCGAGCATGACTTCTCGTCGTTCTGTCGCCGCCCGAAGTCGATCGACGGTGGCGTTCCGCCCAGCATGGTCCGGATCCTCCACGAGTTGTCGTGGTCTCGGCTCGGGGACTCGGCACTCCTGCGGTTCGAGATCGCGGGCTCGGCGTTCTGCCACCAGATGGTTCGCTCGATTGTCGGCACGACCGTCGACGTCGGTCTCGGGCGGATCGCACCCGAAGCGATGTCGACGATTCTCGCCGCCCAGGACCGAGCGGCGGCAGGGGCTGTGGCCCCGCCGACCGGCTTGGTGCTGTGGCACGTCGGTTACGACGGAGAGCGTTGGGACGCAGGTTCGGAGGCGAGATGAACACCCGGATGCCGGCCGGGGAGCGGTCGACTCGGACTGATCTGTGATCGCGTGGCCGCGCGCGTTGCCGCGCGTGCACATCGACCCGTATCATTACCCGGTTCATTTGCAGTCTGTTGCTTCGGGCTGCCTGGCCGCGAACGCGTCGCGGAGAAGTTGCGAGATCGTATTCCGATGAAGACCTACACCCCGAAAGCCAGCGAGATTCAGCGTGAGTGGCACGTTGTCGATGCCGACGGCATCATCCTCGGCCGCCTCTGCACCGAGGTCGCTCGAGTGCTGCGTGGCAAGCACAAGCCGACCTTCGCACCGCACATCGACACCGGTGACCACGTCGTCATCATCAACGCGGACAAGGTCATCATGAGCGGCGCCAAGGCCGGTGCCAAGCAGGTCTACCGGCACTCCGGTTACCCCGGCGGCATCAAGAGCGAGTCGTACGCCAACCTGCTCGATCGCAAGCCGGCCGATGCGGTGCGTCGCTCGGTCCGCGGCATGCTGCCCAAAGGCCCGCTGGGCCGTCAGCAGATGACGAAGCTGAAGGTGTACGCCGGCCCCGAACATCCCCATACCGCGCAGGCTCCCAAGCCGCTCGAGATCAAGCGCTGAGAACGAGGAAACGAACGTCATGGCAACTCCGCTCACCCAGACCACCGGCCGTCGCAAGGAAGCCGTCGCTCGTGCCCGGCTGCGCCCGGGTACCGGTCAGATCACCATCAACGGCCGTGCATTCGACGTGTACTTTCCGACCGATGCCCAGCGCATGGTCGTTGCCGAGCCGTTGCGCGTCGCCGACGCCCTCGAGACCTACGACGTCGACGCGTCGATCCACGGCGGCGGCGTCAGCGGCCAGGCGGGTGCGCTTCGCATGGCCATCGCCCGTTCGCTCGTCGAGCTCGATCCCGAGATGCGGGGGTCGTTGAAGAAGGCCGGCCTCCTCACCCGCGACTCGCGGAAGAAGGAGAGCAAGAAGTACGGCCTCAAGAAGGCCCGCAAGGCGCCACAGTTCACCAAGCGCTGATCAGCGCTTCGGGAGACCAGGTTTCCTCGTGCGCTTCGGCACCGATGGTGTCCGCGGCCGCGCGAACACAGAACTGACTCCAGCGTTCGCGCTCGATCTCGGACGCGCCGCGGCTCGAGTGCTGGGTGCTCGGCTGGCCGTCATCGGCGGCGACAGCCGAGTTTCCACAGCGATGCTCGAGGCGGCGTTCGTCGCCGGGCTGTCGTGCGAGGGTGTGGAGGTCCATCGGCTGGGCGTGACGCCGACGCCCGCGGTCGCCTTCGAGGCGGCCCGTACCGGTGCGATGGGCGCGGTGATCTCTGCGTCGCACAATCCGTATTTCGACAACGGCATCAAGCTGTTCGCTCCGGGCGGGACCAAGCTGCCCGACGAGGTCGAGGCTCGGATCGAGGCAGCGATGGTCAATTTGCACCTCCCGTCGTGCGAACCGGCCGCCGTGCACGGTCGTGGCGATGCGAGCGATGGGTATGTCGATCACTTGCTCGGCGTGCTCGACGGTCGGGACCTTCGTGGTCTCCGGATCGTCGTCGATGCAGCAAACGGAGCCGCTTCTCATCTCGTCGCTGAGGTCTTCCAGCGAACGGGCGCACAGGTGGTGGTCATCAACGCCCAGCCGAATGGCGTCAACATCAACGCCGGATGCGGTGCCACGGATCCGGCGGGTCTGCAGGCAGTCGTGATCGCCGAGCGTGCTCATGTCGGAATCGCCCTCGATGGCGACGCCGATCGTCTGATCGCTGTCGACGAACGCGGCGACGTCGTGGACGGCGATCACATCCTCGCCATCTGCGCTGAGGACCTC
>JAHEDX010000003.1 GCA_024641005.1 Acidimicrobiaceae bacterium | reverse complement strand
GACGAACACTCCGACATCCGTCGATCTGGGTCTCAGCCGAACAGGCTGAGAACAGGAGCGACGACTCATCCCGCGAATCCCGGCTCTGACCAGCAGCTATCGAGTCGTCGCGCGCAGCGCGAATACCCCGGACAGCGCTACCCGCAACATCGGCTTCCGGGTGGCGCGATCACTCGATGAGGGCGAGACCCAACTCGGTCGGTGAGCTGTATTGTCTGAGCTGTGTATCAGGTGATGCACACCGGGATTGAAGAATGTCACAACGACCGAGCCATTCGCGGGTGTCATCAAGTTCGACACCCGGTGCTCCAACCCGGCTTGATCTAGAAGGATGACGCTATGGCGGGCCGCGAAGTACTTCCGATTCCACATCGAGACACGACGAGGTTGATCACCTACGACGCCAAGGACCCCGCAACATCGTTCGACCCGATCGTGCCGCTGCGTCCGCCGAAGGGCGCGCCGAACGTGCTCGTCGTGCTGCTCGATGACGTCGGTTTTGGGGCCACGTCAGCGTTCGGGGGGCCGTGCCACACGCCCACGGCCGAGCGCCTCGCCGCAGGCGGTTTGAAGTACACCCGGTTCCACACGACCGCGTTGTGTGCGCCGACACGACAGGCGCTGCTGACGGGTCGGAACCACCACTCGGTCGGTATGGGCAACATCACCGAGCTCGCCACTTCCGCCCCAGGAAACAGCTCTGTACGGCCAAACACGAAGGCAACATTGCCGGAGACCCTGAAGCTGAATGGCTACTCGACCGCGCAGTTCGGCAAATGCCATGAGGTGCCCGTGTGGCACAACAGCGCGATGGGCCCGTTCGACCAGTGGCCGACCGGCAGTGGCTTCGAGTATTTCTATGGCTTCATCGGCGGCGAGACCAACCAGTACTACCCGGCGATCTATGAAGGCACGACACCCGTCGAGCCCCCGTCGACTCCCGAGGACGGGTATCACTTCACCGAGGACATGACCACCAAGTCGATCAAGTGGATCCAGTCGCAGAAGTCGTTGACACCCGACAAGCCGTTCTTCATCTATTGGGCCCCAGGCGCCACGCACGCACCCCATCACGTGCCACCGGCGTGGTCCGACAAGTATGCGGGTCGTTTCGATGCAGGATGGGATGCACTTCGCGAAGAGACGTTCGCGCGCCAGAAGCAACTGGGGGTCGTCCCCGCCGACGCGCTGCTCACCGAACGGAACAACGGCATACCCGCTTGGGACGAGATCAGCGACGAGATGAAGCCCGTGCTCGCGCGTCAGATGGAGATCTACGCTGGCTTCCTCGAGCACACGGATCACCACTTGGGGCGGGTGATCGACACGCTCGAGGAACTCGAAATACTCGGCGACACCGTCATCTACTACATCATCGGTGACAACGGCGCCTCGGCGGAAGGCTCGCTGCAGGGTGCTTTCAACGAGATGGCGCCGCTTACTGGCTTCGCCGACATCGAGACGGCAGAATTTCTCACCGAGAAGCTCCCTGAGTTCGGCGGGCCCACCGCCTACAACCACTACGCCGTTGGTTGGGCGCACGCGATGAACACGCCGTACCAGTGGACCAAGCAGGTGGCGTCGCACTTCGGCGGCACCCGCAACGGCACGATCGTGCATTGGCCCGATGGCTTCCAAGCCCGCGGTGAGCTTCGCCATCAATTCCATCACGTGATCGACCTCGCGCCGACCGTGCTGGACGTTGCCGGCCTGCCGCACCCTTTGTCGGTCAACGGTGTCGCGCAGCACCCGATCGAGGGCGTCAGCATGCGCTATTCGTTCGATGATGCCACCGCCACGGATCGCCACCCGACGCAGTACTTCGAGATGATGGGTAACCGGGGTATCTACCACCAGGGGTGGACGGCGGTCACGCAGCATCGCATTCCGTGGGAGACCGGACAGGCCGCATTGCCGGACTTCGACGATGACGTGTGGGAGTTGTACGACACCACGACGGACTGGACCCAGGCTGTCAACCTCGCCGAGCAACATCCGGAAAAACTGCGCGAGCTGCAGCGACTCTGGTTGATCGAAGCGGTCCGCTACAACGTGCTGCCCCTTGACGACCGAATGGCCGAGAGGGCCAACCCCCAGATCGCCGGACGGCCCCAGCTCATCAAGGGCAACCGTCAACTGCTGTTCGGTGGCATGGGGAGAATGACAGAAAGCTCGATCGTCAACTTCAAGAACATGAGCCACGCCATCACCGCCGACGTGGTGGTGGGGCCAGACGGCGCAGCAGGAGTGATCGTCGCCCAAGGCGGCGTGTCGGGTGGCTGGAGCCTGTACCTCAATGACGGCAAACCCACGTACTGCTACAACTTCTACGGCGTCCATCGCTACTACATCCGCGGTGACCAGCAACTCGAGGTCGGCGCCCACCAGGTGCGCATGGAGTTCGACTACGACGGTGGTGGAATTGCCAAGGGCGGAACGGCGACGTTGTTCATCGACGGAACTCCCATTGGGTCCGGCCGCGTCGACATGACAGAGCCGTTCGTCTTCTCAGCCGACGAGACCCTCGACATCGGATGCGAGGCGGGATCTCCCGTCACCACCGAGTACCACGCCTCCGGCAACCGATTCCACGGCGAAGTCAACTGGGTACAGATCGACATCGGCGACGATGCCAACGATGCTGATCACTACATCTCCGGCGAAGACCGCATGCGCGTCGCAATGGGAATTCAGTAGTCGATTTTCCGAAGTTGCGGCAGTCGGGGCCGGGGTCTGGCCGGAGGGGCTACTGCACCGATTGCTCGCAGCGATGGTCCTCGGCGAGTGCGGCGAGTTCGTCGGGGTCGACCCGGTCTGCTGGCACCGCGGCGACCTCGCACTCGGTCGCTGCGCGAACAGGCGCGGTTCAGGTTCCACCCTCCAGTAGCGCCCGTTCACCGAGTACCGCACGCGGCCCGACCTCGGCCAGCTGCTCACCGTCGACACCGACCCCATCAGTACGCCGTTCAGGAGCTGGAACGGCTCGTCGACGATCCCTGTTCCACGACCCGCAATCCCGGCCAGGAGCAGCACCGAGGTCTCGCGGGAGCCTCAGGAACATCCTCGAATCAGGCTGAGAACACTCGGCCTGTCGTACGCTCACGATTCGCTGACTCGGCGATTTGCTCTGACACCGGTGCGCTCCGAACCGGAGAATCGGCGGCGGAAGATCGGCTGGCGTGGCTCACGGGTAAGGCACGCCGACTCCCCGCCCAATGCGAGCAGACCTCAGAAACTGCCATCTACCAGGTGTTTTTCGAGCGGATGAGGGGAATCGAACCCCCGTATTCAGCTTGGGAAGCTGATGTTCTGCCATTGAACTACATCCGCAGAGGCGCCCAGGATAGCGCCGCGGATCACGGTGAGTCGAAGAACACCCGAAGCGCCCCGACTTCCAGCACGGTGCCGTCCTTCGGGCTGTAGGTGATGAACAGGATCGAACCCCCACCGGTCGTCGGATGCTCGAACTCGAACACCGACTCGAACGCGCCGAGTTGATCGTCGCCGCTGCCGATCACGTTGCCCGTGAACAGTGCCTCGGCGAGATCATCGGCCCGGATCTCGACGGCCACGTTGCCTTCGAACGCTCGCGCCTGGCCGCTCACCGTGAGCGGGCTCTCGATCACGGCCAGAGCCTCGGGCTCGTCGACGACGATGTTCTCGGTCGCCGAGCCGATCACGAACCACGAGTCATCCGGCCCGAGTTGGCGAACGAAGACCGTCGTCACCGGTCCGGTCCCGCCCGCCATGACCTCGACCTCGCCCGACCGGTTGTCGCCCGCCATGAACTCGCCGACCACCGGATTCGAGAACCCGACGAACGACGACGCGAACGCGCGGGCCACCTCGACGGGATCATCGAACCTGACATCCATCGCGGACGTCGGGTAGATCGCGTGGTCGAGTTGCTCGACGGGCGGGACGGGAACCGTCGTCACCGGAACCGTCGTGGACGGCATCGAGGTCGGCGCAACAGTCGTGGGGGCGACCGTCGTCGGAGGCTCGGTCGTCGAGGCGGGTGCGCTCGTCGTCGACACGGCGGATGTCGCAGGGGTGAGCGTGGTCGGTGTGGTCGGTGCCGAGATCTCGTCGGAACCGCGCAGCACGTCGACCAGCAAGACCACTGCGACGACCGCAATCACCGCGGCTGCCACCGCGATCACCGACAAGGTCGTGTTCCGCCACCGCCGTTCGCCGCCCGCTGGACCGCTCACATCGCTCATCACGCAGCTCCCTATGGAAGGACTCACGCGACAGAAGAACTCATCGCCATTTGGAATGTACCGCGAGCGCAGCCCGATGAACAGGGCCGAATGGTCCGCTGTCAGCGAAGTGTCGAACGCACCGCCATCGCGAGCTCGGCTGCACCACGTCGAGCGCTGTCGAGCAGTCC
Organism: Acidimicrobiaceae bacterium; assembly: GCA_024641005.1. Classification (GTDB taxonomy): domain Bacteria; phylum Actinomycetota; class Acidimicrobiia; order Acidimicrobiales; family Ilumatobacteraceae; genus Ilumatobacter. The sequence continues at coordinate 97,526 of JAHEDX010000003.1, read as the reverse complement.
TGCGAGGACCCCTGCTCGCTCCACGTCGGTCTTGTTCTGGCTGAGCTTGCGCTTCGCTTCGATCCGGACCACCTCGAGCTCGACCCCCACGATGCCCCGCATGAGCTGGTCGACGTAATCGACCGGCGCGTCGTCGACCGACCACGGCCGAGGCATCGTCGACTCGTTCAACTCGGTCAGGTCCCGAACCATCTGTCCGGTCCATTCGCTGTCGTCGTGAGCGACCAGACGGCCATGGAGATGCACGACCTCGTAGTTCCAGGTGGGCACGACCTTGCCGTGTTCGGCCTTCGACGGATACCAGCTCGGCGAGATATACGAGTCGCTCACCGGCACGATCAATATTGCCTCGCACGGCGCAAGCTGCCAGATCGCGTTCGGGCGGGCGAGATGGCCGCGCACCTGCGCGCCGTCGTCGCTGATGACGAACGGCATGGGGGTCGAGGAGAAACCATCCGCAGTGCCCAGCACCAGATGTCCGAAGCCGGCCTCCCGCGCCATGGCGACCGCCGCGGCGCCGTCGTCTTCGGTGAAATGCCGTGGCAGGTACATGGTCGCCCAACGTACAACTCCCCGCGATTCACTAACGTTGCGGATCGTGATCCTCTCGGACCGAACCATCCGTGAACAGCTCGCCGCGGGACGCATAGTGATCGACCCGCTCGACGAGTCGCTCATCCAACCGTCGTCGATCGATGTTCGCATCTCCCACCTGTTCCGTGTGTTCCGCAACCACACCTCTGCGGTGATCGACGTCAAGCGTGACCAGACGGATCTCACCGAGTTGGTCGAGATCCCCAGCGACGGCTCCGAGGCGTTCATGCTGCATCCCGGCGAGTTCGTGTTGGGGTCGACGCTCGAGCGGGTCGCGGTGCCCGACGATCTGGTCGGTCGGGTCGAGGGCAAGAGCTCACTCGGCCGGCTCGGCCTGCTCATCCACTCGACGGCGGGCTTCATCGATGCCGGCTTCGACGGGCACATCACACTCGAGCTGGCCAATGTGGCGAGCCTGCCGATCACGCTCTACCCGGGCATGAAGATCGGCCAGGTCAGCTTCATGATGATGACGAGTGCGGCAGACCGGCCGTACGGCCAGGGTGCCAGCGGCTCGAAGTATCAGGGACAGCGCGGCCCGACACCGAGTCGCTACTTCGAGAACTTCCGCTGACTATTCGTCCGGCACCCAGCGATCGGGCTCGGTCGAACCTCGGGTGATCGTGACGAACTGGTCGGCGTCGACGGTCATCCACGGCCCGATATCGCCGTTCGGCCAGTGCACGCGAACGTCGGCGCGATCGGCGTCGCCGAGGCCGACGTGGAGCCATCCGCTCTGACCGCCGGCGTGCCCACCGCCGACCGTGATCTCACGTGTGGTGGTTCGATCGCCGACCCGCACATCGAGCCACGCGCCGACAGCGTCGACGTTGGGCGCCGGTTGCTGGAGCTGTATTTCGAGCCACTTGCCGACGGGTGCAGCTTGATCGGCGTCGCCGCTGCCGACGTTTCGCCACAGCGTGACGTTCTCGCGTCGATGGACCACGACGAGGTCGAGCATCCCGTCGAGATTGAGGTCGACCAGCGCAGCACCGCGCGAACGCTGGAAGGTAACCATGCCAGCCGCTTCGGCACCCTCCTCGAACGTGCCGTCCACCTGACCGATCAACAGGTTGTCCGGGTCCTTGGCAGCGAAGTCGGGCTGCGCCTCGACGTTGCCCTTCGAGATGAACAGGTCGACGATGCCGTCATTGTTGACGTCGGCGAACTCGGGATGCCAGGCCGTCGAGGGCAGGACGTCCCCACCGGTGAACGGGCGTTGCGTGGTGGCGCCGCTTCGCAGTGCGATGTCGCGGTAGGTCGGCTCGTCAGGGCCTCCTGCGAGCGTCTGGAGTTTGTTGTCGGCCTGGCTGGTGATGAACACCTCGGGGTATCCGTCGCCCGTCAGGTCACGGCTCGCGATGCCCATGCCCCAGATCTGCAGTGGAAGCCACCCCTCGGCCTCGGTGTATTCGGATGGTGGCTCGCCCTCGGCTATCCGCCACAGCTGTTCCTGGCCCCCGACGTAGTAGTGCCGGTCGTTCGCCATTCGAAGATCGCGTCGGCCGGACCGCCCCCAGTCGCTGAACAGCATCGACAAGGTGCAGTAGCCGGGGTCGAGCGGCAGCGGCGCTCCGTACTGTGACCCGCTGGGGCCGGGACGCACGAGTTGGCTCTGGTCACAGTCGGTCGTGTCGGGCACGAGATAGTTCCCGAACGCGACGGTCGGCAGTTCGTTGGACCCTTCCCAGCTCGCGCTGAACGCAGTCGTCCAACTGTCACCTGCATCGATTCCGAACAGGTCGTTCGCCTCCTCGAACCGGCAGTCGCCGAGCCCGCGCAGGATGGCGTTGCCGCCGAGCCGGAGCACGGCGAGGTCGGTCGTGCCGTCACTGTCGATGTCGAGGGGATACGCGCCCGTGACCGAGGTGAGGTCAGTGACGGGCGAGGGCTGCTGGGTGAATCGGAGTGCTCCTCCGATGGGACTCTCGTTGCGGTACAAGGCGGCGGCGCCGCTTCCGCCTGCGAGGTACAGCTCGGCGCGCCCGTCGTCGTTGCAGTCGAACGCCGCCACGCCGCCCCCGACGAAGAACTCGAACTCGCCGTCGTAGCTGTGGTCGACGCCGGCAGTCGTGGTGTCGTCCACGAAGCGCGGCGCAGCGTCAGCCTCCTGGACGCCCGATGCTGAGCCCTCGTGCAAGAACGAACGCGCCACGACAATGCCGACGGTGAGCAGGGCGGCGGTGCCCAGACCGAGTATCCACCAGCGAAGCAGCGATGGCTCGGAGCGCTGTGACTGGGCGGTGACGGCTGTTGCCGGGTCGTCGGGCACGAATCGATTGAATCACACGTGGGCAGCCGCGAGAGATAGCTTCGGGTACTGATGGCTGGCACTGCATTTCGCGCTCGAGGCGCGGCGGCGAAGCTGGTCGCTGCGGCCATGATCGTGACCGTTCTGCCTGCCTGCTCGACCAAGCCCCCTGAATACGCAGTAGCGGGTTGTGTCCGCGAAGATCTCGGAGACAGATCCGTGGCCCGGGTCTGGGACGAAACCGTGCTCGAGATGATCCGCGAAGTGGTTCCGGCGCCGACGGTCCACGCACGCAATCTGTTCCACACGTCGGCGGCGATGTGGGATGCGTGGGCGGCCTACGACCCGAGCGCAGACGGATATTTCGTGTCGGAGAAGCACCACGCGGGCGACGTGACCGCAGCTCGCGAGGCGGCAATCAGCTATGCCGCCTATCGCATCCTCCTCTGGCGGTACGCGACCGTGTCCGATCTGGCGACCGCGACCGAACAGTTGGATGCCGTCATGACGTCGCTGTGCTACCGCACCGACTACGAGTCGGCCGAGGGTGACTCCCCGGCCGATCTCGGTAATCGGATTGCGCGCTTCGTCATCGACTACGGCGCCGACGACGGCGCACTCGAGGACGAGCGATACGTCGACAACTCCTATCGGCCGGTGAACGCTCCGCTGATCGTCGCCGACCCCGGGACCGTGATGGTGGACCCGAACGCCTGGCAGCCACTGTCGATCGGTTTGCAGCTGTCGCAGAACGGATTGCCGATCCCCGGCAACGTGCAGTCGTTCATCGGCCCGCACTGGGGCCACGTGACTCCGTTTGCTCTCGAGTCGTCGCCGACCGGTACTCCGATCGATCCGGGTCCTCCGCCGCACCTCGGCGACCCTCAGACCGACCAGGCGTTCAAGGACGCCGCGGTCGACGTCATCCGCTACAGCTCCGAACTCGACCCGGCTGATGGCGTGATGATCGACATCTCGCCTCGATCGCTCGGCGACAACACGCTCGGCACCAACGATGGCGACGGCTACGACGAGAACCCGGCGGCCGGACTGCCCTACCCATCGAATGTCGTGGCACGCGCCGACTTCGAACGGGTGATCGCCGAGTACTGGGCGGACGGTCCCACGTCCGAGACCCCGCCTGGTCACTGGAACCTGCTCGCCAACGCAGTACAGGACGCGCCGGGTTTCGAGCGCCGGTTCGGCGGTGAGGGCCCCGAGTTGGATCCGCTCGAATGGGATGTCAAGACGTATTTCGTGCTCAACGGGGCGTTGCACGACGCGGCGATCGCAGCGTGGGGTCTGAAGGGTTTCTACGACTCGACCCGCCCGATCTCGATGATCCGGTACATGGGTGGATTGGGTCAGTCGAGCGATCCATCGGGCCCCTCGTACGACCCCGAGGGGCTGCCGCTCGAACCCGGTTTGATCGAGGTGGTGACCGCCGAGTCGAGTGCCGCCGGCCAACGCCATGAGCATCTCGCAGCTCACGTCGGCGAGATCGCTGTCCTGAGCTGGCGCGGCGCTCCCGAAGACCCGAAGACCCAGACGAGCGGCGTCGGTTGGATCCGCGCCGTCGATTGGGTGCCGTATCAGCGACCCACCTTCGTCACGCCCTCGTTCGCCGGCTACATCTCGGGCCACAGCACGTTCAGCCGTGCGGCCGCCGAGGTGCTGACCGCGATCACCGGCAGCGCGTACTTCCCGGAAGGGTTGGGCGAGTGGACCGTCGATGCCGGGCAGCTCTTGCACGAAGAAGGGCCCACGACCGATGTCACCCTGCAATGGGCCACCTATTTCGACGCCTCCGACCAGGCAGGGATCTCGCGCCTGTACGGAGGCATTCACATCCCCCAGGACGATGGCGAAGGCCGCAAGGTAGGAGCCATCTGTGGCGTGGGCGCGTGGGCCCTCGCCGAGCGATACTTCGACGGCTCTCAGCGCCCTTGACCTGGGGATTGTTCTCGTCAGGTCACTCGGTTGTTCGGGTCCTTGCTGCGTTCGCGCGATACACTCGAACCCAGTCGCGGTCGAACGACCGCGACACCTCATAGGGGAGGAACCATGAAAGTCCAACGAGCGGCATCAGTCCTGCTGGTAGCAGGATTGGCACTGGCAGCCTGCGGCGGTGACGACGACACCACGTCGGCGACCACTGCGCCTGCCCCGACCGAGACCACGGCTGCTGACACCGGCGGCGATTGTGTCGTCGGCGTGTCATTCAACAACTACCAGGAAGAGCGCTGGGCAAAGTGGGACGAGCCGGCCATCAAGGCAGCCGTCGAGGCCGGTGGCGGCACCTACATCTCCAACGACGCCAAGTCGTCGGTCGAGACCCAGGCCAGCAACCTCGAGAACCTGATCTCGCAGGGCGCCAACGTGTTGATCGTGCTTGCACAGGACGGCACGGCGATCAAGCCGGCCGTTACCGCAGCACTCGATCAGGGCGTTCCGGTCATCGCCTATGACCGCCTGATCGAGGACGCCAACGCCCTGTACCTGACCTTCGACAACATCGAGGTCGGCCGTATCGAGGCCCGCGCGATCTTCGAGAAGGTGCCGACGGGTAACTACGTCATCATCAAGGGCAACTCGGCCGACGCCAACGCCGACTTCCTGCGCGAAGGCTACGAGGACGTCATCGGTGAGGCAGTCACGGCCGGTGATATCACCATCGTCGGCGAGACCTACACCGACAACTGGGCGCCCGAAAATGCCCAGGCCTCGATGGAGCAGTTCCTCACCGCCAACGACAACGACATCCAAGCCGTTCTCTCCGAGAACGACGGCATGGCCGGCGGCGTGATCGCGGCGCTCGATGCCCAGGGCCTCGCAGGTGTCGTTCCGGTGTCGGGTCAGGACGCCGAGCTGGCAGCCCTCAACCGGGTCGCTCTCGGCACGCAGACGCTCACGGTCTGGAAGGACTCCCGCGTGCTCGGCAAGACGGCCGGCGAGGCAGCGATCGCGCTGTGCGCCGACCCCACGGTCGCGAATGTCCCCGGTACGGCGATCTTCACCACCCCCGGTGGTGTCGACATGACCTCGAACCTGCTGGCCCCGCAGCCGATCATGCAGGACAACCTCGACCTGGTGATCGACGCCGGCTGGATCAGCAAGGAAGATGCCTGCGCCGGCGTGACCGCCGGCACGGTTGCCGCGTGCGACTGATCACACCCAACTGATTCAGTAATTGTCACACGAGCCCCCCACCCGAACATCGGGTGGGGGGCTCGTTTGTTCTAAGGTGCCACTCGATGAGCGAGTACCCCGATGAGTGAAACAGTCGAGGCCACTGACGCAGCCCAGGTGACAACCGACGCCTCACCACGCCGCAGCCTCAAGGAGTTGATCAGCAGATCCGAGATCGACACACGTCTACTCGGCATGGTGGCGGCGCTCGCCGTGATCTGGATCGGGTTCCACGCGATGTCCGACGGCAAGTTCATCACGTCGAGAAACCTCTGGAACCTGTCGGTGCAGAGCACGTCGATCGCGATCATGGCGACCGGCATGGTACTGATCATCGTGACCCGCAACATCGACTTGTCGGTCGGGTCGCTGCTCGGTTTCCTCGGCTACACGATGGCGCTCGTGCAGACCGACGGTCTGATCTCCGTGTTCGGCTTCAATCTGACGATTGACAGCCTGGCGAACGGCCCCTGGTACACGTGGCTGGTGGCGCTGGCGGTGGGCCTGGTGCTGGGTGCGATCATCGGTGGACTGCAGGGCTTCATCGTCGCCTATGTGGGTGTGCCCGCCTTCATCGTCACGCTCGGCGGCTATCTCGCCTGGCGGGGCATGATCTTCCGTACCGGTGGCAAGCAGGGTCAGACCCTGGCCCCACTCGACGACACGTTCCGTTATCTCGGCGGAGCCCCCGACCGATCACTCGGCGACACCAAGAGCTGGATCATCGCAGCTCTGGCGTGTGTTGGCATCGTGGTCAGTATGGCCTTGGCTCGTCAGCGCCGCCGCCGCCACGATCTCGCCATGCGCTCGCTCGGGGCCGAGGTGGCGTTCGCCGTGGTCGGCTGCGGCATCGTGATCCTCGGGGTGTGGTTGATCGCCATCAAGTACGCCTCGCCGGTCAGCGGTGACCCCGTCGGTATCGCCTACCCGGTGCTGATCCTGATCGGCATCACGTTGCTGATGAGCTATCTCGCCAAGCGGCGGCGATTCGGACGCTACGTGTACGCCTACGGCGGCAATCCTGAGGCTGCCGAACTGGGTGGTATCAACACCCGCAAGACGATCACCTACACCTATGTCGTGATGGGCATGCTGTGTGCACTGAGTGCAGCGATCCAGACCGCACGTCTCAACTCGGCCACCACCAACCTCGGTGTCCAGAACGAACTCGACGTCATCGCCGCCGCCGTGATCGGCGGCACGTCGTTCTCGGGAGGGATCGGCACGATCCCGGGTGCTGTGCTCGGAGCTGTCGTCATGCAGTCGCTGCGCTCGGGTATGTCACTGCTCAACATCGACTCGCCGTCGCAGGACATCGTCGTCGGCATCGTGCTGGTCACCGCCGTGGCGATCGACGCCCTGTTGCGACAGCGCCGACGGTCGACCGTGTTCGCAGCGCTCGCAGTAGGTGTCGCACTGGCCGCGATGGTCATCCAGACAGGGCGTCCGTAGGCGGAGGGAGACAGCAACATGACCGACACATCCACCGCCACCCAACCAGCCGCAGCCGACAGAGGCGTGCCGTTGTGCGAGCTGCGCGACATCAAGGTCGCGTTCGGTGGCCTGCACGCCGTCGATGGGGTCACGATCGACATGTACGCGGGCGAAGTCGTGGCGTTGGTCGGCGGTAACGGTGCCGGCAAGTCGACGCTGATGCACACGCTCTCGGGCGCTCATCCCGCCGACTCCGGTGAGATCCGCATCAACGGCGATCTGGTGACGATTCACAACCCCCGCGACGCTCGCGAGTACGGCGTCGAGGTGATTTATCAGAAGCTGGCGCTCGCCGACAACATGGATGCTGCAGCCAACGTGTTCCTGGGGCGCGAGCTACGCAGCCGTACCGGCTCGCTCGACGACGAGGCGATGGACTCGGCGACCCAGCGGGTCATGCAACGTCTCAACCCGCGCTTCAAGAACCTGAAGACGGCGGTCAGGTCGCTGTCGGGTGGCCAGCGGCAGTCGGTGGCCATCGCCCGGGCTGTGCACTTCAACGCCAGGATCCTGATCATGGACGAGCCGACCGCTGCCCTGGGCCCGGCCGAGACGGCGCAGGTGCGTGAGTTGATCACCCAGCTCAAGGCTGAGGGGATCGGGATCTTCCTCATCAGCCATGACATCCACGACGTGTTCGACCTGGCGGATCGGATCACGGTGATGCTGCAGGGCAAGCTCGTCGGCACGGTCAACAAGCACGACGTCACCAAGGACGACGTGCTCGCCATGATCATCGCCGGCAAGCAGCCCGGTGACAACGGGTCGGAGTAAGCCGCGTCGGATACCGGGCGTCGCAGGTGCCCGCTCAGGGCGTCGGCGTCCACCCCGATGTAACCTTCGATCAGCCGTGTGCACACGGTGTCGCGGCTGAGAGTTTGCCGATCGGCACCGACCGGTATTGCGGCACAACACCTTGACGAGGAGTCGTAGCGATGGATGCACCGTTCTTCAACACCGTTGACCGGATCGAGTTCGAAGGACCCGAGTCGGACAACCCGCTCGCGTTCCGTTGGTACGACGCGGATCGCGTGGTTGCCGGACGGTCGATGCGCGATCACCTGCGCTTCGCGTCGTGTTACTGGCACAGCTTCAACTGGAACGGGTCCGACATCTTCGGCGACGGATCACTCGATCGCCCCTGGTTGCACGACGGCGACCCGATCGCCGCCGCCGAGGCCAAGATGGCCGTGGCGTTCGAGTTCTTCGAGAAGTTGACGGTGCCGTTCTGGTGTTTTCATGATCTCGACATCGCCCCAGAGGGCCATTCGTTCAAGGACACCGCGGCCAACATCGACCACATGGTCGATCTCGCTGCGGGCTATCAAGAGCGCACCGGCGTCGAGCTGCTGTGGGGCACTGCGAAGCTCTTCGGGCACCCCAGGTTCATGGCCGGCGCGGCGACCAACCCCGACCCCGAGGTGTTCGCCTATGCCGCCGGGCAGGTCGCGCACTGCATGAACGCGACCCACCGATTGGGCGGTCACAACTATGTGCTGTGGGGCGGACGCGAGGGGTACGAGACCCTGCTCAACACCGACATGAAGCGCGAGCTCGATCAACTCGGCAGGTTCTTCAACATGGTGGTCGAGCACAAGCACGCGATCGGGTTCGAGGGCATGATCCTGATCGAGCCGAAGCCGTTCGAGCCGACCAAGCACCAGTACGACTACGACGTGGCTGCGGTACACGCCTTTCTGCAGCGATACGGCCTGGCCGACGAGGTCAAGGTCAACATCGAGGTCAACCACGCGACCCTCGCCGGTCACGATTTCGCGCACGAGATAGCGGCCGCCGTCACTGCCGGGATCTTCGGTTCGATCGATGCCAACGCCGGTGACGACCGGTTGGGCTGGGACGTCGATCGGTTCCCCGTCAGTGTCGAGCAGATGACACTCGGCATGCTCGAGATCCTCCGAGGCGGCGGGTTCACCAGCGGCGGCCTCAACTTCGACGCCAAGCTACGCAGACAGTCGATCGCTCGCGACGATCTGTTCCACGCCCACATCGGTGGCATGGACACGATGGCGCGTGCGCTGTTGGCCGCCGCGAGCATCATCGAGTCGGGCGAACTCGACCGGTTCAGAGACGACCGCTACTCCGGCTGGAGCGAGCCGCTCGGCACCAGCATGCTCGCCGGCGACCACACCCTCGCCGGCCTCCACGAGCGCGCGTTCGGCGCAGGTGAACCGATGCCCATCTCCGGGCGTCAGGAACATCTCGAGAATCTCGTCGCCCGTCACATCGAACGAGCTCGTTGATGCCACTGGTGGTCGGCGTCGACTCGTCGACACAGTCGACCAAGGTCGAGGCCCGTGACATCGCCACCGGCGAGCTCGTCGCCACCGGCTCCGCCCGTCACCCTGCCACGACTCCGCCGGTGTCCGAACAGGACCCTGATGCATGGTGGGCGGCGCTGGTCGCGGCGATCGCTCGTCTGGGGGATCATCGACATGACGTCGTCGCGATCTCGGTCGCCGGCCAGCAGCATGGGCTGGTACTGCTCGACGACACCGGTCGTGCACTTCGGCCCGCGAAGCTGTGGAACGACACGACGTCGGCACCCCAGGCCGAACGTCTCGTGGCATCGCTCGGGGCAGAGCAGTGGGCGGGCGCCACCGGGAGCGTGCCCGTTGCCGCGTTCACGATCACCAAGCTCGCGTGGGTCGCCGAGCACGAGCCCGAGCTGCTCGATCGGGTCGACAAGGTGATGCTGCCGCACGACTACCTCACGTGGCGCCTCACCGGAGCCCACGTGACCGATCGCGGCGATGCGAGCGGAAGCGGCTGGTTCGACCCGTCGACGGGCAGGCTCCTGCCCGATCTGCTCGCCACGGCGACCGGTGGGGACGGGACCGCCTGGGCCGCTCGGGTGCCCCGGGTGTTGGGGCCACTCGATCAGGCCGGCGTCGTCACCGAACCGGCTGCGGCCGCCCTCGGTCTCCGCCCCGGCGTGATCGTCGGACCCGGAACCGGCGACAACATGGGCGCGGCTCTGGGCCTCGGGTTACGGGCGGGCGATGTGGCGATCTCGCTCGGAACCTCCGGCACCGTGTTTGCCGTGTCGGCGACCGCGACCCACGATCCATCCGGCTCGGTCGCCGGGTTCGCGAGCGCGAGCGGTGACTACCTGCCGCTCGTGTGCACCCTCAATGCCACCAAGGTCACCGACACCGTCGCCGGGTGGTTGGGCACCGATGCGTCAGGTCTCGCCGAGCTGGCCATGGCAACGATCGATGACCCGGGCGCGGCGCTGCTCGTCCCCTACTTCGACGGCGAACGCACACCGAACCTGCCCGACGCGACCGGAACATTCCTCGGGCTCACCAACACGACGACCCGTGCACAGCTCGCGCTCGCCGCGCACGACGGTGTGCTGTGCGGCCTGCTCGACGGGCTCGATGCCCTCCGTGCCGTCGGTGCTTCGGTCGACGGTCGCGTCTTCCTCATCGGCGGGGGCTCACGATCGGTGGCGTACCGGCAGCGGTGCGCCGACCTGTCCGCGGCCGACGTGGTCGTCCCCGACACCGATGAGACCGTGGCAACTGGTGCAGCTGCGCAGGCCGCAGCGGTGGCGGGTGCTGGGGCTTTCGACGAGCTCGCCGAACGGTGGAAGCTCGGAGCCGGGGTCACGATCGCGTCGGCTCGGGATGTCGGCGGCAGGCGGGCCCGCTACACAGAGGCTCTGTGCGGCTGATCGGCGGGGTCGAGCAACGCCGGTTCAGGCGCTGAGCAGCTGATGATCGGCCATCACGACACGGCCGTCATGATGGATCCATGCGAGCACTCGGTCACCCCCGGTGACGGTGATGAGCCGGTGTCCGTCACGGTTCAGCTCGGCGACGAGCCGGATCTCGGTCATGTTCAGGCAGGCGCGGATCGGGTCGAGGTCGACCGGCGGCAGGACACCGAGGTTGGCGAGGGCGGCATCGAGCTCGCGATCGTCTCGGGACGCGGCACGGCCGAGACGGTCGAGGGCTCCAGGTGTGGCGGGACGTATCACGCCCATATATCGGTTGCCGCGAACAACGGCTTGAGCGTGTGTTCGCAGCGAGCCGATCTGCTGATCAGGCGTCGGCGTCGGCGTCGGCGATCGGAACGTCGGGAATGGTGTCGGCGGCGGGCCTTGCCGACCCCGTGCTGCCGTGGCCGGCGAACCCGGGTACGCGCAAGGGAGTTTCGAGCGCGACGTTGAGCGGGGCGTCGGGGTGCCCCATCTTGGCCTCGCCGGCCTCGATCGCATCGAGCAGGTGGATCGCGAGGTCGGCGACCTTGACCTGGTCGTCTTCCTTCCCGGCGGCCTTCACCCCGTCGTCGAGCATGATGTAGCAGAACGGGCAGGCGGTCGCGACCCGGGTGGCTCCGGTCGAGATCGCCTCGAGCGCACGCTCGTCGTTGACCTTGACGCCGATCGACTCCTCCATCCACATTCGTGCTCCGCCCGCTCCACAGCACATGCCCTTCGTGCCGTTGCGGCTCATCTCGACGATCTCGATGCCCTTGATCGAGCCGACGACCTTGCGCGGCGCAACGTAGACGTCGTTGTGGCGGCCGAGATAGCACGAGTCGTGGTAGGTGATGCGCTCTTCGAGGGTCGCCTGGCTGACGTCGAGTCGACCCGAATCGATCAGTTGCTCGAGCAGTTGTGTGTGATGAACGACCTCGTAGTTGCCGCCCAGCTGGGGGTACTCGTTCATCAGCGTGTTGAAGCAGTGCGGGCACTGGGTGATGATCTTCTTCACGCCCATGCCGTCGAGCATCTCGATGTTGGGCATGGCGAGCATCTGGAACAGGTACTCGTTGCCCGAGCGGCGGGCGGAGTCGCCTGTGCACATCTCGCTGGGGCCGAGGATGGCGACGTCGATGCCGGCTCGGGTGAGCAGCTTGGCCATGGCCTGGGTGACCTTCTTGTTCTTGTCGTCGAACGAGCCGGCGCAGCCGACCCAGTACAGGTATTCGGCCTCGAGCGGCTCGCCCGGATCGACCACCTTCACGGCGGCGAGGTCGTTCGCCCAGTCACCTCGTTCGCCCTGGTTCATGCCCCACGGGTTGCCTTGATTCTCCATCGCGCGATAGGCGTTGCCGAGCTCGGCGGGGAAGTTCGATTCCATCAACGACAGGTAGCGACGCATGTCGAGGATCTTGTCGAGGATCTCGATGTTGACCGGGCAGATCTCGTCGCACGCCTTGCAGCTGGTGCACGCCCAGATCTCGTCGGGGGTGATGCGCTCGAACAGACTGTTGGCGCCGATCGTGATCTCGGCATCGGTGCCGAGCGGCGGGCTGACCTGGGGGTGGCCGGTGGCGGCCATGACCTCGCCGGTCTTCAATACGATCTCACGTGGATCGAGGGGTTTGCCGGTCGCGTGTGCCGGGCACACGCTGGTGCATCGCCCGCACATCGTGCAGGCATCGGTGTCGAGGAGTTGCTTCCAGGTGAAGTCCTCGACGACCGACGCGCCGAACGATTCGAGTTCGGTCTCCATCAGGTTGGGCATCGGCTTCATGGCGCCCTTGGGGCGGTCCTTGTCGCGCAGGTACATGTTGAGCGGCGACGTGAACATGTGGCGCAGCATCGTGACCGGCAAGATCGCGAGGAACACGATGAAGCTGACCACGTGGGCGATCCACGACCACTGGTGCCAGTCCTGGAGCGTGCCTGTCGACAACCCGTCGACCGCTCGGGCGAGCGGGTAGCCGATGAAGCTGTACTTCTCCCAGCTCATGTCCTCGCCGGCCGCGGTGCCGAGCGCGATCCGGAACATCTCGGAGGTGAACCCGGTGACGCCGATCACGAGGAAGGTGCCGAGGATCACGGCGTGCTCGGGCTTCGACTTGATCCGGATGCGGTAGGGGCGCTGGACGTAGCGCCGAGCGATCGCCCAGATGATGCCGACCACGAACACGAGCCCGGCCAGGTCGCCGATGAACGCATACGCCTGGTAGGTCCGTCCGTGCAGGAACTTGAGATCTTCGGGCAGCTGGTGGTCGACCTCGAGGATCGTGGTGACGCCCATCAGCACGAGGAAGCCGAAGTAGATCATCGAATGCATGAGGCCTGCGGCCGAATCGCGCAGCAATGTCTGCATGTAGACGCCGGCCCGGAAGTCGCCGGCGCGCTTCTTGGCGTTCTTCGCAGTGGTGCGCCGCTGTGCAGGCGCCCCACGCTCCCAGTTCTTCATGCGGTTCGAGAACTGGAAGGCGCCCCACACCAGCATCACGGGTATGACGGTGTAGAAGGCGACCTTCAACGGACCGGGGACGTTGCCGAACACCTCGCGATGGATGGCGTTCTCGTTGTGCCATCCGGTGATCAGCGGAATGATGCCCGAGATCGCCGTGAAGGCGGCGATTCCGATGCCCAATCCGAGCGCAAGTTGGTGTGGCTTGATGCGCTTCGAGGCGGGCTCGTCAGTGGTTTCGGCGTGCGTGCTCATGGCGGGCAACACGCTAGTCCGCGGGCGTCACTCGACTCACGTCCGCCCTCGCCCGCGCTCGCTCAGCCGAAGTATTGGCGGTCGAGGTTACGGATGTGACCGGCGAGTGTGCCGAGCAGCTTCAATGCGATCAACGGCTGCTCTTCGAGCACGGCGCGGAAGTGGCGCTGATCGAGTACGAACAAGGTGCAATCGCCTTCACAGATCACGCTGGCCGTGCGAGGCCCGTGGTCGAGCAGCGAGAGTTCGCCGACCACTTCGCCGGCCGACAGCGTGGTGATCTTGCGGCTGCCCCGGCGAACCACCACGTCGCCCTTCAGGATGACGAACGCTTCGCGGCCCATCTGGCCCTGATCGATGATCGTCGTGCCGTCGGTCATCGTGATGACGTCGCCGGCTTTGGCGATGTGCTGTAGGTCCCTGCGGCTGCACCCTGCGAACAGTGGGACCTTGCGGAGATGCTCGAGCTGAACCGACTTCGATGCCATGCGCGAACAGTAGCCGTTGGATCGATGCGCGTCGGAGCCGATGATGTGCGAGCAGTCAGAACTCGATCAGGCTCGGCAGATAGTCGTCCGGCGCGTCGAACCCCAGCAGGTTGAGCAAGGTTGCGGCGACATTGGCCAGCCCTGATCCAGCGGAGGGTGCCATGTGGTATTCGCCGTCGTAATTGGGATCGAAGATCGCGAACGGCACCGGGCTCAGGGTGTGCGACGTCTTGGGCGCTCGTACCCCGTCGATGTCGGTGTACATGATGTCTGCGTTGCCGTGGTCCGCCGTGTACACCAGCACGCCGTCGAGTTCTTCGATCACGTTCATCAACGTCGTCATGCATTCGTCGATGACCGTCATCGCCTCGATCGTTGCGGCGAGATTGCCCGTGTGGCCCACCATGTCGCCACTCGGGAAGTTGAGCCGACCGAAGCGGTAGTCGCCGCTGCGCAAGAGGTCGACCGCCTCGGCGGTGATCTCGCGGACCTTCATGGCTGGTGTGGTATCGAACTCGACGTTGTCGCTCTTGATCTCGACATAGGTCTCGAGCGTCTCGTCGATGTAGCCGGATCTATTGCCGTTCCAGAAGTACGTGACGTGTCCGAACTTCTGGGTTTCGCTCACCGCAAAGCTGTGTACGCCCTCGGCGCACAGGAATTCGCTCACGGTGCGATCGATCGCCGGCGGCTCGACCAGATAGCGCTTGGGCACGAGGGCATCGCCGTCGTATTGCAGCATGCCCGCGAAGTACACGTCGGGATTCCGACCGCGATCGAACACGTCGAAGTCGGACTCTTCGTAGGCGCGCGAGATCTCGATCGAACGATCGCCGCGGAAGTTGTAGAGGATCACTGCGTCGCCATCGCGCATCGCCCCGACCGGGTGCCCGTCGTGGTCGACCACGACGAACTCGCCGAGGTACTGGTCGCCGGTCCCGAGGCCGGCAGCGTCGGCCTCGCCGTACATGGTCTCGACCGCTTCGGTGGCCGATCGGAAGGGCCGACCACGACCATCGGTATGGCAGTGGTAGCCGCGCTCGACCATCGCCCAGTCGGCGCCGTACCGGTCCATCGTGATCTTCATACGGCCGCCGCCAGAGGCGATCCGGAAGTTGCGGGAGGCGTCTGCCTGGTTGAGTTCCGCGAGCACGGCTTCGGTCGTGGCGATGTACTGCAGGGCCGACCGTGCCGGCACGTCGCGGCCGTCATGGAGGATGTGCACCGCGGCGCTCGTGACCCCGTCGGCCGCGGCCCGGCGCAACATCGCGTAGAGATGCTCGTTGTGTGAGTGCACATTTCCGTCGGAATGCAGCCCGAGCAGGTGCAACGTGCCCGACCGGGCGTGTTCGATCGCCTCGCGCCACACATCGGTCTGGAAGATCGCCCCGGTTCCGATCGCTCGGTTCACCAACTTGGCGCCCTGGGCGAAGATGCGTCCGGCGCCGAGGGCGTTGTGTCCGACCTCGCTGTTGCCCATGTCGTCGTCGGACGGCAGCCCGACGGCCGGCCCGTGCGCGGCGAGCTCGGCGTACAGCTCTCCGTTCGTCAGCCGATCGAGGGTTGGTGTGTCGGCCACCGTGACGGCATTGCTGGGTGCCGGCGGTGCGACGCCCACGCCGTCGGCGATGACCAACAGCAACGGGCCCGGTCGGCCGGCGAAGGACGGGTGCTTGCTGAGCTCCAGCGACATCCTGGCCAGTGTACGGATCCACTCGGGCGCCGGTCCGAGCGCTGGCCGGAAGGCGAAGCACACCCGTCTACCGACTGCCGGGGCGGCACCACGGGGTCTGGGTGCCCGTAGGGTGCCGATCATGGATTACGGGTTCGATCGCTACCTTCGCTACGACGAGTTGGTTGCATGGCTGCACGAGGTCGCGGACGAGCATCCCGACCTCGTCACGTTGGAGTCGTACGGGAAGTCGTACGAGGGCCGTGATCTCGTGCTCGTCACTGTGACCGACTCGTCGACCGGCGCCCACGACACGAAGCCGGCACACTGGGTCGACGCCAGCATCCACGCTGTCGAGCTGACAGCAACCGTTGCGGCGTGTCACCTGGTGCATCGGCTCGTGACAGCGTTCGGTACCGATGATGCCGTCACCCGAGCCCTGCGTACCCGCACCTTCTATGTGGTGCCGCGTGTCAATCCCGACGGCGCCGAGTGGGTGCTGGCCGACCGGCCGAGGTTCCGACGGTCGAGTGTGCGGCACTGGCCCTGGCGCGACGGGCACCGTTGGCCCGGATTGCAGAACGAAGACGTCGACGGCGATGGTCGGATCCTGCAGATGCGCATCGCGGACCCGAGCGGTGGTTGGATGGCCCACCGCGACGAGCCCCGTTTGATGGTGCCCGTGCCTCCCGAAGGCGCGCCCGAGGGCGTCATGACCTACCGCACCATGCGCGAGGGCTTCGTCGCCGACTATGACGGGTTCACCATCGACACGCCGCGTCCGGTCGAGGGTCTCGACCTGAACCGGAACTTCCCCGCCGGGTGGGGAACCAGCGTGCCCGGCTCGGGGGATCATCCGTTGAGCGAACCAGAAGTCGATGCCCTGGTTCGTGCGATCGTCGCCCGGCCCAACATCTGTGGGTACAACGCCTACCACACCAGCGGGGCCGTGCTGCTGCGGCCGTCGTCGACACGGGCCGACAAAAAGCTCGCGCCGATGGACGTGTGGGTGTGGAAACAGCTCGCCGAACGCGGCACTGCGCTCACCGGCTATCCGCAGCACTCGGTCTACGAGGACTTCACGTGGGACCCGTCCCAGACCATGAGCGGTGCGGCCGACGACTGGGCATACGAACATCTCGGTGTCTACGGCTGGACGACCGAGTTCTGGGACATCGTGCACGCCGCCACCGGAGTCAAGCAGTCGACACACTTCTGGTACACCGGGCCCAGCGACGCCGAGGCGCTCGCCGTGCTTCGCTGGTGCGACGAACACAACCCGGACGGATATGTCGAGTGGTACGCGTTCGATCATCCCCAGCTGGGCGCGATCGAGATCGGCGGTTGGAACGATCTCCACAGCTGGACGAATCCGCCGGTGTCGCTGCTGCGCGACGAGGTGGCGCCGCACGCAGATTTCGCCGTGCACCAGGCGCTCTGCTCGCCGCTGCTCGAGATCGTCCACTGCCGGGCCGTTCGGCTCGGGGGTGACACCTGGCGCGTCGAGGCGGGCGTGGCGAATGTCGGGTGGTTGCCCACGGATGTGTCGGCGCTGGCGCGCAAGGAGCACATCGTCAAACCGATCACGGTCGAGATCTCCGGCGAACCCGTCGAGGTGCTCGACGGTCCGGCGCGGCGCAAACTGGGTCAGCTCAGTGGCCGCTCGGCGCTCAGGTTCACCGATGGCAACGACGGGACCCCAGACCGGGCTCTCGCCTCGTGGGTCGTTCGAGGTGAGCCGGGTCTCGTCGTCGTGGTGAATGCCGCTCATGAACGAGCAGGTAGCGTCTCGGTCCAGTGTTCGCTCTCACAGACCTGACTCTCCTGAGCTGAGGGGTGCTGATTGTCGTCCGACGCCTGGTTCGTGCTGGTCGTCCTGATCGCATCGTTGGTCATGATGGCGACCGATCGTGTGTCGACCGTGGTGGGTATGGGTGGTGGCCTCGTCGTGCTCCTCGTCGTCGGCGCGATCGACGAGGACGTCGCATTGTCCGGCCTGTCGAGCCCGGCGGCCGTCACGATCGGTGCGCTCTATGTGATCGCCGCCGGGATCTCGACCACCGGAGCGATGTCGTGGTCGGTCGACGCGCTCCTGTTCGGTAAGCGCGGCGGACTTCCCCGCCTGTCGTTGGCGACCGCGGCGATCTCGAGTCTCGTTCCGAATACGCCGCTCGTCGCGCTCGCCGCCCCGCGGGTCGTGCGGTGGGCGAGACGCAATCGGGTGCCGTCGTCGCGGCTCTTGATGCCCCTCTCCTTCGCCA
The DNA here is from genome assembly GCA_024641005.1 of Acidimicrobiaceae bacterium. Lineage (GTDB taxonomy): Bacteria > Actinomycetota > Acidimicrobiia > Acidimicrobiales > Ilumatobacteraceae > Ilumatobacter. The sequence goes on along the minus strand of JAHEDX010000003.1, from coordinate 79,140 downwards.
GCATTCTCGGTGGTGTCGTCACCCTGATCGGCACGTCGACCAACCTGGTGGTGTCGGATGTACTCCAGGCGAGTGGCCGCCATCCGCTCGGGATCTTCGAGATCACACCGATCGGACTCCCCGTGGCGATCGCGGGTGTGCTCGTCATGATCCTGGTGGTCCCACGGTTGCTGCCTGACCGGACGGCGGCGGGCGAGTCGATGCGCTCGACCGCCCGAACGTTTCAGATCCAGATGGTCGTCGAGACGAACGGTCCGCTGGTGGGGGTCACGATCGAACAGGCGCGACTGCGTGATCTCGACGGCCTCTTCCTCGCAGCGGTCCAACGCGGCGACAACGTCATGGCAGCGCGGCCCGACGGCGTGCTCGAGGCGGCCGATCACCTTCACTTCGTGGGCGACGTGGCCCGCATCGTCGACTTACAAGAGATGACCGGTCTCGTCTCGGCCGAGCGAGCACATGTCGTCGATGCCGAAGGCCCTGGGGTCCGTCTCTACGAGGCCGTGGTCGCAGGACGATCGGATCTCGCGGGTCACACGCTCAAGGCGGCCGGGTTCCGTGCCCGTTACGCAGCCGCGGTGCTCGCAGTCCACCGTTCCGACGGCGATCTTCGGGGCAAGCTCGGAGCGATTCCGCTGCATACCGGCGATGTCCTGCTCGTTCTCGCCGGGCCGGACTTCGGCCAACGATGGAAACAGTTCGGTGACTTCTCGCTGGTGGCGTCGGTCGACGAACCACCGCCGCCGCGTCGGGAGCGTGCGTGGGCGGCCGCCGGGGCGTTCGTCATCATGATCGGGCTGGCCGCATTCGGTGTGGTGAGTCTGCTGGTCGCTTCGCTCGTCGCTGCTGTGCTGGTGGTCGCTGGTGGTGCGCTCAGCCTGACCGAGGCGCGCCGCGCCGTCGATCTGAACGTGGTGCTCACGATCGCGCTGTCGATCAGCCTCGGGGGCGCGGTGGCCTCGAGCGGACTGGCAGGCGAGATCGCGTTACAACTCGTGCGTGTCGGCGACCCGTTGGGATCGGCAGGCCTGCTCGTCGTGGTGATCGTGGCGACGCAGTTGTTGACCGAGCTGCTCTCGAACAGTGGGGCGGCCGCCCTGATGGTGCCGATCTCGATCGCCTCGGCGGTCGAGATCGGAGGGGATCCGCGCGCGTTCGCGATAGGGGTGCTGGTCGGTGCGTCCTGTTCGTTCCTGACGCCGATCGGCTATCAGACGAACCTGATGGTCTACGGCTTGGGCGGCTACCGATTCTCGGACTTCACGCGGGTCGGTCTTCCTCTCACCATCACGTCCACCGCGGTGGCGGCCTTGATGATCCAGCTGGTCTACTGACCTGCCTTTCGTGGTGATGGGCGCGCGGTCAGACCAGCGTGCGTACGTAGCCGCGATCGAGTTGCACGAATCCGTTCCGTTCCCAGAACGGGTGCTCGTCGGTGCGGGCCGTGCTGCTCAACACCTGGAGCCGCCGGCAACCCAGGTCGCGGGCGCGCTCGGCGGCGTGATCGAGCAGCATCCCGTTGATGCCGGTGGTCCGGAACGGCTCGGCGACGTGCATCGCGACGATCTGGGCGGTGCGTCCCCCGCCGTGGTGAATGTGGCGGAACGCGAGCAGCTGGATCAGAGCGGTGATCTGCCGGTCGTATTCGGCGACCAGGAGGTAGTTGCCGTCGGTGCGGTCGATCTCGATCAGCGCGTCGCGATACGAGCCGAGCTGTTCCCGCTGCTCGAGGTCGCCCAGATGAGTGGCGCTGCGAAGTATCGCGGCGATCGCCGGAAGATCGCTCGGTACGGCGTCTCGGAAGTAGGCCTGCATCTCCCGGGCATTGTTTCATCCCGAGACCCACGATCCGGGCACCTCTCGTTCTGCGCACGTACGATCCGGTCATGGCCGACGACGAACGATCCATCGAACCCGAGCTCTTGGCGGCCGCGATCGAAGTGCAGGCCAACGCTCACGTGCCGTACTCACAGTTCCATGTCGGTGCCGCGATCCGCACCCGTACCGGCCGGATCTTCACCAGCTGCAATGTCGAGAACGCGGCCTACCCGCAGAGCGTGTGCGCGGAGGCCGGAGCGATCTCTGCGATGGTCTCCGGAGGCGAGCGTCTGATCGATGCGATCGTCACGGTGTGCGAGGGCGACGCGCTGGCGACATCGTGCGGTGGCTGTCGTCAGAAGATCCGCGAGTTCGCCGACGAACACACGATGATCTACGCGGCAGGCCCCGACGGCATCCGCAAGGCCTACACGATGGCCGAGCTGCTGCCCGACTCGTTCGGCCCCGACAACCTCGGCGTCGGACGTTCTGGGCCGTCGTCGTCCTGAGTCCGGGCCGCCCGATGTCTCGTGCGGGACATCCGCCGCCGCTGCCAACAAAATCCTGAGTCGAAGCGACTCAGGTTTTCTCACTGGCGAGTTGGCGCTCCACGGTCGGGCTCCTACACTTGAGTCCAATCAATGCAGGATTTCCCCCCAAGTCCACGAAACAGGAGCGTTCAACCATGCCAAAGGCTGTCGGTATCGATCTCGGTACCACCAACTCAGTCGTCGCCGTGCTCGAGGCAGGCGAGCCGGTCGTCATCCCCAACTCCGAAGGTGGACGCACCACACCATCCGTCGTTGCGTTCTCGAAGGCCGGTGAAGTGCTCGTCGGCGAGGTGGCCAAGCGCCAGGCCATCACCAACCCCGACCGCACGTTCCGGTCGATCAAGCGCCACATGGGCGAGGGTTGGAAGAGCGACGACATCGACGGCAAGACCTACACGCCCCAGGAGATCAGCGCCCGTACCTTGATGAAGCTCAAGCGCGACGCCGAGGCCTACCTGGGCGACACCGTCACCCAGGCGGTCATCACCGTTCCGGCCTACTTCGACGATGCCCAGCGCACCGCCACCAAAGAGGCCGGGACGATCGCCGGCCTCGAGGTGCTGCGTATCATCAACGAGCCCACCGCCGCGGCCCTCGCGTACGGGCTCGACAAAGGTTCCGAAGACGAGACCGTGCTCGTGTTCGACCTCGGCGGCGGCACGTTCGACGTCTCGGTGCTCGAGATCGGCGATGGCGTCTTCGAGGTGAAGTCGACCCACGGCGACACAGTTCTCGGCGGCGACGACTGGGACCAGCGCATCATCGATTGGCTCGTCAACCAGTTCAAGAGCGCCCAGGGCGTCGATCTGTCGAACGACCGTATGGCGATGCAGCGCCTCAAGGAGGCTGCCGAGAAGGCCAAGATCGACCTCAGCCAGGTGCAATCGACCCAGATCAATCTGCCCTTCATCACCGCGAACGCGGACGGTCCGCTGCACCTCGACGAGTCGCTCACGCGCTCCAAGTTCCAGGAGATGACGTCCGACCTCATCGAGCGTTGCCGGGTCCCGTTCGAGCAGGCGCTCAAGGACGCAGGTGTCTCGAAGGGTGATCTCCACCACGTGATCCTCGTCGGCGGTTCCACCCGCATGCCGGCGGTCACCGAACTCGTGCAATCGATGACGGGCAAAGAGCCGAACAAGTCGGTCAACCCCGACGAGGTCGTCGCCGTCGGTGCCGCCGTCCAGGCGGGTGTCCTGCGCGGCGATGTCAAGGACGTCCTGCTGCTCGACGTGACACCGCTGTCGCTCGGGATCGAGACCAAGGGTGGGGTGATGACCAAGCTGATCGAGCGCAACACCACCATCCCCACCAAGCGCACCGAGGTGTTCACCACGGCCGAAGACATGCAACCCTCGGTCGAGATCCACGTGCTCCAGGGCGAGCGCGAGATGGCCGGGTACAACAAGACGCTCGGCAAGTTCCAACTCGTCGACCTGCCACCAGCTCCCCGCGGCGTGCCTCAGATCGAAGTCACCTTCGACATCGACGCCAACGGCATCGTGCACGTCTCCGCGAAGGATCGTGCGACGAACAAAGAACAGTCGATGACGATCACCGGTCAGTCGACCCTCGACAAGGACATCATCAACCAGATGGTGCGTGACGCCGAGGCCCACGCCGAAGAAGACAAGCAGCGGCGTGAAGAGGCCGAGATCCGCAACAACGCCGACTCGCTCGTCTACCAGACCGAAAAGGTGCTGCGCGACCAGGGCGACAGCGTGTCAGACGAAGAGAAGGCCGCCGTCGAGGGTCCACTCGCCGACGTGCGCAAGGCGCTCGAGGGCAACGACAACGCCGCCATCAAGACGGCCACCGAAGCGCTCATGGCGGCCAGCCAGGCCTTCAGCCAGAAGCTGTACGAGGCGGCGGCGCGCGATGCCAATGCGACGGGCACCTCGGCCAGTGGGCAGGGCGACGGCGCCGGCACCGTGAACGACGATGACATCGTCGATGCCGAGATCGTCGACGACGGCGAGTCGTCATGAACACCGGCGACGCCGTTGCGTCCGACGACGAACGCGGCTCCGAGGTCGACGACTACACCGGCCAGATCCCGCGCGTCGACGTCGACGATTCGACCACCGAGCCCGACGGCCCGCAGCCGTCGGGTTTCGGTGACGGAGATGTCGCCGATGTCGACGATGCCGAGTTCGCCCCTCCGGGTGAGGTCGTCGACGTCGCAACCCTGATCTCCGAGCGAGACCAGTACAAGGATCTTGCGATGCGGTTGCAGGCCGACTTCGAGAACTTTCGCAAGCGCACAGCCGCCCAGGTAGAGGCCGACGTCGATCGCGCAACGGGGCGGCTCGCCGAAGCGTTCCTGCCCGTGCTCGACGCCGCCGAGGCCGCCTACCTGCGTCACCCCGACGAGGTCGGCCCTCTGCTCAGCGTGATGCTCACCGAGCTCAAGAAGCACGGTCTGGAGACGGTCGACATCGAGGCACAGCCGTTCGATCCCGAGGTCGCCGAAGCCGTGGCTCACGAGGCGGGCGAGGCCGGGGACGTCGTCGTGGCCGAGGTGATGCGCAGTGGGTATCGCTGGCGCGGCAAGACGCTGCGGCCTGCGATGGTTCGCACCAGGGATTGAGCTCAGGGTCCCAACCGACGTCAGCACGAGGCAGGAGGTGAATCGGGATGGACGCACAACGAGAATGGTTCGAGAAGGACTACTACCAGTTGCTGGGCGTCAATGCCGACGCCACTCCCAAAGAGATCACCAAGGCCTACCGCAAGCTCGCGCGTCAGTACCACCCTGACCAGAATCCCGGCGACGCCGCCTCGGAAGAGCGCTTCAAGGAGATCTCATCGGCCTACGACGTGCTCGGCGACGAGGCCAAGCGCAAAGAGTACGACGAGGTCCGCCGGCTCGGCCCGATGGCCGGCGGGATCGGCGGCGGTGGGCCCGGAGGGTTCTCGTTCAATGTCGGCGACGCCCAGGGCGGCGACATCGGCGATCTGCTCGGACAGATGTTCCGGGGGCAACGTAACCGTGGTGGTCGAGCCGGTTCGGGGGTCGGCCCGCAGCGCGGTGGCGATGTCACGGCCCAGCTCAATCTCGAGTTCGAGGACGCTGCGACGGGGCTCACCACGACGCTGTACCTCACCAGCGACGCACAGTGCTCGACCTGCTCCGGATCTGGGGCGAAGCCGGGCACTCATCCCACGGTGTGTGCCGTCTGTGGCGGGCGCGGCGTCGTCGACGACAACCAAGGCTTGTTCTCCTTCTCGTCGCCGTGCCGCAACTGCCAGGGGCGAGGGTCGACCATCAAGGACCCGTGTACCACGTGTCGTGGCAGCGGCGTCGAGCGACGCCCTCGCGAGGTGAAGGCGCGGATCCCTGCGGGCGTGTCCGACGGTCAAACGATCCGTCTCGCGGGTCGCGGGGCGCCGGGCCGTAACGGCGGCCCGGCCGGCGACCTGCTCGTCGAGATCAAGGTGGCACCGCACGCTCGTTTCGGCCGGTCGGGGCGCAATCTCACCCTCACGATGCCCGTCACGTTCGCCGAGGCAGCGCTGGGCAGCGACATCGACGTGCCGACGCTCGACGGCGCAACGGTGAAGTTGCGGGTCAAGCCGGGCACCCCCAGCGGTTCCCGGCACCGCGTCAAGGGCAAGGGCATCACCACCGTGTCCAAGCGCGAGGGCACCAAGAGCGGCGATCTGATCGTCACGGTCGAGGTCGACGTACCCACCACACTCACCGATGCGCAACGGTCGGCCATCGAGCAGTTGGCCGCGGCGACTACGGTTGACCCGAGGAACCCGTCATGACTGCACGACACCGCACCCAAGCCGTCTACGTGATCTCCGTCGCGGCCGAGTTGGCCGGTATGCATCCCCAGACGCTGCGCATCTACGAGCGCCGTGGTCTGGTGCAGCCGGCTCGAACCCAGGGCGGCAACCGTCGCTACAGCGATGCCGACATCGAACAGCTCCAGCGGATCTCCGATCTCGCCGAGCAGGGCATGAACCTCGAGGGCATTCGCCGGGTCATGGAACTCGAGCTCGAGAACGCTCGCCTTCGCGACGAGCTGGCGCGTGCCCGTGCCGCTGCCCAGCAGGCTCAACTCGACGCCGAGCGCCGACAGCGTCGCGATCTGGTGCCGCTGCGCCAGACGATCGCCGTGTTCGGCGAACGTCCACGGTTCCTCGACCGCGACTGAGGTCAGTCGCCGCGTCGGCGGATCTTGAGGGGATGGTCGTTCGAGGTGAGGCAACGGCCCGTCTCGCAATCGAACAGCCAGCCATGCAGCGTGCACACGAGCACGTCGGTGTTCGAACGCTGCTCGATCTCACCGAACACCGACAGGTCGGCATTGCGGTGCGGGCATCGACGTTGCACGACATAGCCGCCGAGTTCGATCTCGGGCTCGGTCTCGGTCGGCGGGTTCAGTTTGCGGATCGCCTCGGCCTCGGTGCGACGCATCCGCTCGACCGACATCGACTTGAAGAAGTTGTACAGGTACTCGTTGAAATCGCCTTCCCGCCATCCGGTCCAGCGACATGACAGGAACAGCGAGTTCGACCAGTCGACCGCACGTTGGGCGGTGACGGTCTCGACGAGCTCGCGAGGGATGGCGAACGAGAACGAGTACGGCTCTGCATCGAAACGCCGGACCTCCGCGTTGGGGAAGTCGATGATGATGTCGAGATCGCCGGCGCGGAACAGACAGTTGGCGCCCACCGCGTTTCGTAGGGTGGGCGCCATACGCAGCAGGGGCTCCCACCACGCCTTGAGCGTGGCGAGCAGGTCGGTGGTGGGCTGGTTCCAGCCTTGCTTGAGTTCGTCGAGCCACGGCTTCCAGTCGGCCTGGTAGCGACGAAGGTAGGCCTCCTTGTCGTCGAAGATCGCTTCGACGTCTGCCACGGGGATCGGATGGGTGACGGTGATGTCGTCGGGCGTGATCTCGATCTCGGTGCCCGGGATGGCCAGGACACCGCGGTGACCGCCTGCTGCGAGCCGGCTCATGAACGAGCGCTGGTCGGGGAAGATCGACAGTTCGTCGCCCCGGATCATGTTGAGGTGGAAGAGATCATCGTCGAGGAATGCCGGTGGTCCCGCGCTGGGCACGACGGCCCGTGCATCGATGATGTCGACATAACGCATCGCCCGCGTGAACTGGCTCTCGACCTTCGCGTCGCACGAACGCCGCATGTCCTCGGCCGGCATCTCGTACACCATCGGATACCAGATCGCCCCCGAATACTGCAGCCAATGCAGGTCGACCGGGCCGTGCCGGCGGAGCGCATCGAGGTCGGTGGTGCGACAGTCGTTCTGGTTGACGAGTCGGGTCTCACCGTCGCTGACCATCATGGCGGAGTCGCCGCCCGGCCCATCGGTGATCGACACCTCGGTGTGGATCGCGATCGTCAGGCCGGGAGCGAGCTCCAACTCCTCGCCGTCGGTGGTGCGGATGAACTCGGTGAACCCGAGTTGCTCGAGCGTGCGTTGCTGCTCGCGGGTGGGATATCCGGGAAGCAGGATCGGGATGTCACGCCGGAGGTGCTCGCGCAGCCACGGCTCGTCGTGGTGATCGGCGTGCAGGTGGGTGATGTACAGGTAGTCGGCTGTTTCGATGCGGTGCAGCAGGTCGTCGCCGAGTTGATCGTTGCGAGGGAAGACGAACCACGAACCGAGAAACGCCGGCAAGAACCAAGGGTCGCAGAGAATCGACCCGGCGTCAGTCTCGATGAGGATGCCGGCGTGACCGATCGACGTGGCGCGCATGTTGGTGAGGGTACCGTCGCGGTGCCCGCCGACCCAGGGCCTTCAGTCGGGAGTTCCGGGGTCAGGCGACAGGCGGGTCGGTGTATTGCTGACCGGCGCGCGAGACGTGCTCGGTCCACTGGTTGCCGTCCCAATACCGCAACTCGAACCGGGACGAGGGATCTGCATACCAGCCAGCCGGGGCAGCGCCGCTTGCCGCTGCGCTTGCCGTTGCGGTTTCGGCCGAGGTGTCCGCTGCGGCGCTCGCCGCCTCGGTGGCCGCTGCAACGTCGGTGGCCGCCGCGACCTCGGTGGCTGCTACGACTTCGGTGGCTGCTGCCACGTCGACGGCCGAGTCACGTTCGGGGAGCGCTGGAGAGTCGTCGTCGGCCGTTGCCGCCACCTCGGAGGCCAGGGCCGCCCAACCTGCTTCGTCGGTCGACTCGGCTTCAGGCGCCGCAACCTCGTCGGCATCGTTCGTGCCGGCACCGGCCTCGGGCTCGGACGCGGCCTCGGGCACGACGACCGCCGCGGCCTCGGCGTGTTCGGTCGACGCAGCGATCTGCTCGTCGGCCGTTGTGGCCTCACGACTCAAGAACGCAGTGACCGTGCTGCCGGTCGGGACGATGGCGACCACTTCCCAGCCCTCACTGGACTGCTCGGTGAGGCGATCGGCCAACAGGCCCGCTTCATAGGACGAAACGCTGATGGAGGAGAATTCCTGCATACCAGCACCCTACAGCAGCCATCACCGTCCGATGCGGCTGGCGAGCACCCGTTCAGCCACCTTCGACGAGCGCCCCGAGATCGGTGTCGGGGGAGCCGTCGTAGGCGATCTGGCCGTCCCGCAGCGCCACGACCCGATCGCTCGCCGCGACGGTGGTGAGTTCGTGGGTCGCGACCAGCAGCGTCTTGCCCAACTCGTGGGCATCGTCGAACAATGCGAGCAGTTCGTCACGTCCGCTGCTGTCGAGCCCCACGAACGGCTCGTCGACCACGAGCACATCGAATGGCCGCACGAACGCAAGACAGATCGCTGCCTTCTGCTTGAGTCCGCGGCTGAATGTCGAGGGCAGGTGCCCGGCCCGATCGGTGAGCCCGAAACGCTCGAGCAGGTCGTTTGCCGCGTCGGACCAGTCGTCGCGACCGTGGAGGCGGGCGACGTATTCGAGATGTTCGAGCACGGAGAGGTCGTCGTAGAAGATCGGCTGATCCGCGAGGTACGACAGCGTCGCTCGCGCCTCGAGTGAACCTGCCGTGTGGCCGCCGACCTTCGCGGCGCCGGCGCTCGGATCGAGCAGGCCCGAGAGCAGCCGGATCAGCGTGGTCTTGCCGCTGCCGTTGTGACCCACCAGGGCGAGCCGTTGACCGGTCGGCACGGTGAGTTCGATCGGGTGCAGCGCGGTGACGTCGCCGTAATCGCGTCCGAGCCCCTTCGTTTCGATCGCAAGTTGTTCGGTCATGGTCGGGCTCCTGCCGCAAAAGTTTCCCAGCGTTGACGGAGGTCGACCCGGTGCACCACCCACCATCGCACGAGCGCTACATACAGACCCAGTCCGAACGCGCAACGGGCCACCATGCCCGCATCGGGCTGTGCACGCACGGCGAGGATCGCGAGTGTTCCGATCGTCGACGCGACGACGGGTAGCAGGGTCCGCATCAGGTCGCGGAAACCTGCGAATTCGGGCGGCACGAGGAGCCCGTCGCCTCCCGAGCCCGGGTCCTGGTCGTCGCGCACCGTGTTGAGCACGGCGCCCGACATCCCGGCCCACATCATCGGAATCGCCAGCACGAACGCAGCCGGCGCCGCTGGCGGGTCGATTGCGGCGCAGGCGGCGGCGCCGACCAGTGCGATGGGCGCCGCGAGGACCACCGGGCCGACGAGCAGCCGTTCGTGCAACCAGCCGGGTTGCTGTGGCAGGGCGAATGTCCGGTCGGGATGATCGACCTCCTGCGACAACGGTTCGATCAGGTCGAGCCCGACGACGAACACGAGGATGCCGCAGGCGATCACTGCAGCGGTCGAGCCTCGAGCAGCGACCCCGGCGCTGACGCCGGCACCTGCCGCGACCAGAACCATTCGACCGAAGCGTGCCGCTGGGATGCGGGTCAGCCCGTGGACGCTGCGGCGTACCACCGCCGTGCCGGCGCCGCCGTTACGGGGAGGCAGTCGCAACCAGGGACGGCTGCGGGGCTGCTCTTCTCGGAGTTGGCGTCGTAACAGCACGACGGTTCGCAGATCCTGCATGGTGACGGCGAAGCGCAGCTGGGAGACGAGATCACCGCGTCGCGCGAGATGTTCGACGCGCAGTCGCCCTGCCAGGGCGAGCGCAAGCGCGATCATCGCCACGACCAAGGCGACGCCGAGCAGATCGCGTGGTTGTTGCCGGAATCCCCAGAGGGCGAGACTGCCCACCGAGTCGCCAGGACCGACGATCCCGCCGATGATCGCCCAGACCTGCCAGCCGACGAGGGGGATGGCGACGAGGCCGGGCGCCCAACCCGGAAGTCGCGACGAGTGAGCGATGGCGGCCGACGATACGAAGATCGCGCCGATACAGGCGCCGAAGGCCGCGCCCGACATCGTCCAGGACGGCGCGGTGCCCGGCAGTCGCTGGGCGGCCAGCAGGCCCGCGACCCCGCCCGCCAGTACCGCACCGAACATCACGGCGCGCATCCGTTGCAGCAGCGGCTGGCGCAGCACCCGAGAGCGTGAGATCGGTGCCAACAACAGGTGGACGACGTCGGCGGCCTCGACCGAGACCGGCCCTCCCTCGCAGCCGCTTCTCATCCCTCCGATGAGCGCCAGAACGGCGAGCAGACCGAGCACCGCCGGGCCATGTGCGAATGCGTCGGCGACCGCTGCTTCACCGAGTGGTGCGTCGCCGATGTAGTCGCTCGCGATGATGATCGCGCTCCCACCGAAGATGCCGGCCAGGTACACGTGATATGCGAGATCGAACCATTCCGTGTCGCCGAGTCGGCGAGCACGCCGTGTCCGGCGCAATGCGGTGAGGGCGGTGGCCATGGGCGGATCGGACGCTACCGCCCCTCAAGGCCGGGGCCCCGCTTCGCAGGGCGAAAGTCATGCCCGTGCGGCTGCCGTCGGGATACGGATTGAGGGGACCATACTGGTGGGGTGGTCGAGACCATGGAGACAGTCACGTCGGTGTTGGCGATCGTGGCCGCTGTCGGCGCGGTGTTGCTGGTGGCGGCCCGGCTGCTGGCGCCACGCGTCGCATTCGCCGCTGAACTGGGCGCTCGCGTCGTGTCGTTGCGGGCCCCGCTCACGTTGGCGATTGCCGGGGTGGCGATGCTCGGCAGCCTCTACTTCTCGGAATCGGCTCACTTCCTGCCCTGCCGATTGTGCTGGTTCCAGCGCGTCGCGATGTACCCGATTGCGGCGATCGCTCTGATCGGGCTGATTCGCCGCGACGCCGGAGCGCGCTGGTACATCCTGCCGATCGCCGGCGTCGGTGCCGGCATATCGATCTACCACTACTTGATCGAATGGGGAGTCCTGAACGATTCCGAGACCTGCGCTCTGTTCGGGCCCTCGTGCGCCGACGTGTGGTTCCGCGAGTTCGGTTTCGTCACGTTGGCCTTCGGTGCACTGGCCGGATTCGTGTCCATCATCGTCGTCAACACCTTGTCGTTCGACTCGGTCAGAACCCCCCGGGAGACCTCGTGAACCCAACCCGTCGAATCGCCGCGCTGGCCATGGTGGCAGCGGTCGGCCTCGTCACCGCCTGCGGAGGCGAGTCGGGCCCTGTCGCCTCGCCGACCACGAGTGTCGATGCTGGTGATGCCGCCGACGCCGACACGGTTGACACCACTCTGGCGCCGCCCGATGCCACGATCTCGCCAGACGTGCCTCCCGGGTTCGCCGAAGCAGTCGGCCCCATGGAGGTGGTCGGTGACTCGTTGCCCCTTCTCGACGATACGAAGGGTGTGACGGACCCCGCCGTCGGTACGCCGGCACCCGTGCTGGTCGGGCTCGGTGCCGACGGCGAAACGGTCCGGGTGGACGCGGCCGCAGCCGGGCCGACCATGGTGGTCTTCCTCGCCCATTGGTGCCCGCACTGCAATGCCGAAGTGCCGCGCATCAATCAACTGCGTGACGAGGGGAAGATTCCCGATGGCCTCAACGTCGTCGCCGTGCTCACGGCGTCGAGCCCGGACCGTCCGGGCTATCCACCGTTTCCCTGGATCGAGGGGCTGGACTGGACGTATCCGGCGATGCTCGACGGCATCGACATGGAACGCCAAACGTTCATCGCGGCCGAAGCCTATGGCGTGAGCGGTTTCCCGTTCGTCACGCTGATCGACGCAAATGGAGATGTCGCCGCGCGCTGGTCGGGGGAACGTGAGCCCGCTGAGATCCTCGATCTGTTCTCGGGCGCGCTCGGCCTCAGCTGATCAGATCGCGCCCGAGGTGTTCGGCCTCGGCGATCACGGCGCGTAGCGGTCGCCCCAGTGCTACCGCGGCGGCGCGAGCGTCGTCGTGTTCGACCTTGACCCGGTCGTCACCCAACTTGAGGCGAATCGGCTGACCGTCGATCTCGACCACGGCGTCGCGTCGCCGTTGAGGCCAGCGATGCACCGTTGACGCTCGTACGCCGAGCGTGCCGGTTTCCGAGATCATCACCCGGCGCACCTCGTCGAACGTGGCTTCGTCGCACAAGGCGTGAACCGTATGGGCGGGCCGTCCCTTCTTCATCACGATCGGTGTCGCCCAGGCGTCGTGCGCCCCCGCTGCGATGATCTCGGTGATCGTGTGGGCCAGCACCTCACCGGTGACGTCATCGACGTTGGCCTCGACCAGGTGACAAGGTCGACCGCCCTCGGTTCCTCCTCCGGACGCCTCGGTCCCGACGATCGCCTGCACGACATTGGGCCGACCGCGTGGGTCAGCGGTCCCGGCACCGAACCCGGTCGACGCAACAGTCATCGACGGCATCGGTCCGCAACGCTCGCCGAGGACGGTGAGCAACGCCACGCCGGTCGGTGTCGAGAGTTCCATCGTGGTGTCGACTCCTACCGTGGCAGCGCCTGCCGTGGCCAGCATGCGGCTGACGGCCGGCACCGGGTTGGGCAGCGTCCCATGCGCGGTCTGCACCGTCCCGTGGCCGAGGGCGATGGGGGAATACACGATGCGGTCGATCCCCAGCGCGTGCAGCGCGGCGCAGACACCGACGACGTCGAGGATCGAGTCCAACGCGCCGACTTCGTGGAGTTCGACGTGCTCGGGGTCCATGTCGTGGATCGCGCCCTCGACAGCGGCCAACGCCCGGTAGACCGACACCGCGTCGTCGCGGACTCGAGCGGGGAGGTCTGCGGCCTCGATCATGGCGACGACCTCGCCGGCAGGCCGATGCCCGTGTGCTTCGTCGTGCCCGTGTGCTTCGTGGTGGCCGTGGTCGTGCTCCCGATCGATCGCGAGATTGGTCCACAATGACGAAACGCCGCAGCGTTGCACGCGTTCCCAGGTCGCGGCGAAGCCGTCGACGCCCAACGCGGCCCACGCGTCCATGACAGCGAGTCGATCGGCGCCCGCGTCGATCAGCGAGGCCAGCAGCATGTCGCCGGCGACGCCGGCGCAACAGTTGAACCAGACGGTACGAGTCATGTGCGCAGCATTCTGGCAACTGCGCTCGCCGCGCCGAAACCGTTGTCGACGCCGACCACCGTGATACCGCTCGCGCATGCTGCGTGCATCGCGAGCAGGGCGGTCACGCCGTCGAGTCCCGATCCGTATCCGACCGACGTGGGCACAGCGACGACCGGGCAGGCGGTGAGGCCCCCTACGACGCTCGCGAGCGCCCCCTCCATGCCGGCGACCACGATTACGGCATCCGCTCCGGTGATCTGATCGACGTGGGCGAGCAAACGGTGCAACCCGGCGACCCCGATGTCGTGGAGGCGATCGGCGTCATGGCCGTATGCGGCGAGCGTGATGGCCGCCTCGTCGGCGACGGGCGTGTCGGCGGTGCCGGCCGTGGCCACCAGGACGCGTCTGTCGGTCCGAGCGGTCGGCTTGCGCCACAGCACACACCCGGCGCTGACCTCGGCGTCACGGTGTTGCGCCAGCACGGCCCGGATCTGATCGTCGGACGCCCTCGTGAGCAGCACCGGCCCCGACCCGTGGGCCAACAACTCTTCGACGATGCGCACGCACTGTTGCGCCGTCTTGCCCGGCCCGTATACGGCTTCGGGCATGCCCTGGCGCAGTGTGCGGTGGTGATCGACCAATGCCTCGCCGACCTCGGCGAACGGGAGGCGCCGCAGACGATCGACAGCATCGTCGGCCGAGGTGTCGCCCGACCGGATCGCTTCGATCAACGCGCGCAGCGCTGGCTCGTCCATGTCGGACATGCTGGCAGAACATCGCGCAAAACGGGCACGCCATCGTGGGTTCCTCGGCGCCGAACGGTGGAACCCGGCTTCGCAATCGACCCGGTGCCTCGTAACCTCATGCTGCATGAACGGTTCGGACTCCACGAGCACGCCAGATCGCAGGCCCCGCGTCGCGTTCTTCGGGCCGTTCGGTACGTTCACCGAGCAGGCCTTGCGGACCCAGCCAGACTTGGCGGCCGGCGAGGTCATCGCCTACCGCACGGTGCCCGACGTGCTCGACGCCGTCACCGGCGGCGATGTCGATTTCGGCTTCGTGCCGATCGAGAACTCGATCGAGGGAATGGTCAACTTCACGCTCGACGCGCTCGCATTCGATCACGAGTTGGTGATCGTTCGCGAGGTCGTGCTCGACATCCACATGACGCTCGCGGCCAAGCCCGGCGTCGCTCTCGCCGACATCAGGGAGATCTTGTCGATCCCGGTCGCGACCGCCCAGTGCCACCGCTTCTTGCGCGAGCACCTGCCGGCAGCGGACATTCGCAATGCCTCGTCGACGGCCGGCGCCGCCCAACTCGTCAACGACGACCCGTCTCTGCAGGTTGCCGCGATCGCCCCGCGGGTTGCTGCCGAGCTGTACGGCCTCGAGGTGTTGGCCGAGAACATCGAGGATCACGACGGCAACCAGACGCGGTTCGTCGTCGTAGCGCGCCACGGCATCCCTGCGCCGACGGGTCACGACCGCACGGCGTTGGTGGTATACCAGCGAGCCGACGAGCCGGGCAGCCTGATCTCGATCCTGCAGGAGTTCGCGGCGAGGCGCCTCAACCTGTCGAACCTGATCTCGCGCCCCACCAAGCACGGTGGGCTCGGCGACTACTGCTTCATCCTGTTCGCCGAGGGGCATGTCGGCGATGACCTCCTTGCCGACGCGATGCGCGCGCTGCACGCGAAGCAGGGGATGGTCAAGTTCTTCGGCTCGTGGCCGCGGGCCGACGATCAGGCACATGATGCTCGAGTGCACGCCGACGAGCGGTGGCAGCTCGCGGACGACTGGATCCGCCAGCTCCGCGGCGACGTGACGCCCTGACCCCGTTCTGTTCAGCAAACTGCCGGACCGGGTCTGCGAAACGCTGATCGGAACGGGTGGAACGAACGGAACGTGGCTGTCGTACCCTCTCTGCCATGTCTGATGCTCCTGTGACCGTGGTAACCGGTGCCAACTCCGGCATCGGCCGGGCGACCGCTCTCCATCTAGCGGAGTCGGGCCACACCGTCTTTGCGACGGTCCGGTCGACACCGCGAGCCGGAAAGTTGCTCGACGCCGCCGAGGCCATGGGTGTCGGCGTCGAGCTCGTCGAGCTCGACATCGCATCCGACCACTCGGTGCGCGACGGCTTCGCAGAGATCTACGAGCGTGCAGGTCACATCGACCATTTGGTGAACAATGCCGGTGTCGGTGGCAACGGTGTGGTCGAAGAAACCAGTCCCGAGCGTTTCCTCGAGGTCGTCGACGTCGACCTGTGCGGCGCCGTGCGTTGCGCGCAAGCCGTGCTGCCGCGAATGCGAGCGCATGGCGGCGGCACGATCGTCAACGTGACCTCTGTCGTCGGCCGGTTCGGAGCGATCGCCCAGGCCCCGTATGTAGCGGCCAAGTGGGCCCTCGAGGGTGTCAGCGAGCAACTCGCGCTCGAAGTCGCCCCCTTCGGGATCAGGGTCGCGATCGTCGAGCCGGGCATCACCAAGTCGTCGATCTTCGGCAAGAACCTCGACCTGCCCGATACCTCAGGTGCATATGCGCCGGCCTACGAACGCATGTTGCAGCTGTACGCCGCCGGCCGGATCAATGCCACCGATGCGATCGAGGTGGCCAAGGTGATCCGGCATGCGATCGAGACCGACGATCCCGTCCTTCGCTACCCCGTGAGTTGGGCGAGCAGCGGGATCATCGCCGGTCGTGAGCGGATGACCGATGCGGAATGGATCGCGCTGGGACGGACCGAGTCGCTCGACGACTACATCGCGGCGTTCGCTGAGCTGTTCGACGTCAACCTCAACACCTGAGCCGCCCGAACGAGCTGAGGCCGGCGAACCGTGGAAGCGCTGATCGAGATCACCGTGCGGGGTGTCGCCGTCGGGTCGATGTACGGGGTGGTCGCGCTCGGCTTCGTCACCGTCTACCGGGCGACCGGAATCCTCAACTTCGCGCACGGCGTGCTGGGTGCAGCCGGCGCCCTGTTCATGGCGTCGATGGTAGGTGACGGGGGGCTCGGTGTCGTCCGTCTGCGTGGGGCCAATCCCTTGGGCCGCTTTGCCGATTCGTTGTGGGGCTGGTCTGCGAACCTCGTGTTGGCGGTGGTCTTGGCGGCAGTGTTCGCGATGATGGTCGAACGGGTCGCGATTCGGCCGATGCTCGGACGCTCGCAATTCGCGATGTTGCTCGCAACGGTCGGAGTATCGATCCCGTTGGGTGTCTTGCTCCGGGAGGCGCCGATCCCTCGTCATCTGCACACGCCGTGGGCGGCGCGCACCTGGCAGGTCGGCGACGCGCTGGTCGCGCAGTCGTACATCCCGATGATGGTGATGGCGCTCGTTGCGTTCGGCGGTGTGTACGCGTTCACACGAACGAAGTGGGGGTTGATGACGCGCGCGTTCTCGTCGGATCACGAGGTCGCTGCGTCGGTGGGGATCGATGCAGCCTTCGTGTCGAGACTGAGCTGGGCGATGGCGGGCGCGCTCGCCACGATCGCGGCCGTCGGTTTGTCGTTCTCGCCCGAGGCGACCGGTTCGGTGGCCGTCGTCTCGGTGCCGGGCCTCTTCTTTCGAGCGTTGCCGATTCTGGCGCTCGGTGGCTGGGACTCATACGGCGGCGCGCTGCTCGGCGGGCTCGCGATCGGATTGCTGCAAACGAGCACCGGCCGCTTGCTGTCGGGCTGGGCCGGGGTGCTCGGAGCCGGGTTTCCGATCATCCTGCCCTATGTGGTGATGATTCTCGTGCTGGCCGTTCGACCGACCGGCCTGTTCGGCGAGCGTCGTATCCGGCGGGTCTGACCAACAGCGGGACCATCAGCGAGACCATCAAGGGTGTGGTAACTGCCACACGCATGTTGCTTGCAAAAGGCAGCACTTCGGAGCACCATGGAACTGGGCCAAGGTGGCTCGAAGGAGAGGTGTGATCATGTCCATGATGTCGACCATGAAGGAGTGGCAGGACGACTACTTCACGATGGTGAAGAAGGTCGAAGAGCCCGTGTTGAAGTTTGCCGGTGAGAGGGCAGAGACGTTCGCGAGATTCGTGCCCGAGCGCCCGTCGTTCATGGCACAAGTCCCCACCACGGCCGAATTCGTCGACTATCAGCTGAAGTTCCGCAAGCGCTTCGTCGACGAGCAGGCAGCGTTCGCTCGCAAGATGATGAAGGCGATGGACCCGATGTTGGCGAAGGTCGACAGCGTTCCCGGGCACGTCGTCTCGGCGCCGGCGAAGCCTGCGGCGAGCCGCACGGCATCGCGCCGAAAGGTCGCCAAGGCCGCATGACGTCTCGATCCGGAGAGGCTCGGCCTCGCCCGTGAATGCAACGGTCCGAACCCTGTGGGGTTCGGACCGTTGTCGTTCTTGCAGCGGAACGGGAGGGATTCGAACCCCCGGGCCCTTTCGAGCCTCTCGCTTTCAAGGCGAGTGCATTTGTCCGCTCTGCCACCGTTCCGTCGGCCAGGTTAGTGATCGTCGCCGATTCGTCCACCGGCATCCGTCCGACCGTTCCGTTCGGCTGCGCGATCCCGTAGACTCAGGCCGCCTCGGAGAGGTGCCAGAGCGGCCGAATGGGGCGCCCTGCTAAGGCGTTGACCATCGCAAGGTGGTCCGTGGGTTCAAATCCCACCCTCTCCGCCAGTCGGTCGAGCCGAGTGGGCACGTGCATCGTGCCCGCCCGGCTCGTTCCGCGTCCGGATCGACATCGCAAGATCGATCGGGATCCGTCGGTCCTCACCGTCGCGTCCGGATGTTACAACGCTGTCATTTGATTGCGATCCGATGTCGTCCGTGTTGCGGTTTCGTGACGGAACGAGTAGACCTGACATCTGGAGCGCCCCGTTGGGGGGGACCACACCATCATGATGCGACGTGACCACACGAGTTCACCATTCGATGCAGAGGCCGACGAGGCCGCCGACATCACCCAGCAGTTCTGGGGCAGTTCGCGCGGGTGGGTCTCCCGAGAGACACCGGTCGTGGATGGCGGCACCGATCACCACGACCCGACCGGTGGCACGAGGCGAGACGACACCACCGGATCGCTGAACGCCATCCGCGACGGAGTACGGGCGCTCCGTCCGCAGCGCAAAGCTCGCTCGTACGCCACCGGTACCGTCGAACGAACCCGTCAGCACGGCGTGGTGAGCGAGTCCCAGGCGCCCGCCCCCCGGCGCCTGGCCGCCGGCGAGGTGTCGCTCGGAGAGCTCGCTGCCGGCCGGCACCACGACGGCCCTGACGACTTCGACGCGTTCGACGACTTCGCAATTACTGGCCCGCATCCGACGCCTGAGTTCGACGATGCAGACGATCACGACCTCGTTCCGCTCTCGCCGCTGCAGCCGCTGGTCGACCGCATTGGTGTGAGTGCCGTCGATCCGCTGCTCGTTCGCATCGGCATGCTGATCGTGGTCGCAGTGCTGCTCCTCCCGATCGCGTTGGCGTTACGCCCCGACTCGGAGGGCCCGATCGGGGGCGCCATCGCACCCGGGGCCGCGATGCTGGTTGAGGCGCCGCTGTCGACCGGCGGTGCCGCGTCGGATCAGTCGTCGAACACTTCTGCCGCGTCGGCCCCCGTCGCCTCTGCATCCACGAACCCGGCCGCTGCCGCCGTTGCCCCACCGGTCGACGATGGCGCGGCCGAGGCCACCTCGTCCGCATCACCGACTTCGGCAGCATCGTCGTCGGTCACGGTCGGTGACGTCCCACAGACCCAGGCGGAGTCCTCCAACGAGGCCGCTGCGGTGTCCGCCACAGCGGAACGAATCGTTCCGGACTGCACTGCGGCGTATGTTGCCGGCGCCGGCGACTCCTGGTACCGCATCGCAGATGCTGCCGGCGTCAGCCCTGGGGAGCTGCTCGCTCAGAATCGGGCGACCGTCGACACCGTGATCTACCCCGGCGACGACATCTGTCTGCCGCCCGGTGCGACCATGCCGTCACAGTTGCCGACCCCCACGACGTCACCGGTCACCACGCAAGCGCCGGCCGCGACGACGCCCTCGACCGAGCCGACCACCACGTCGACACAGCCGGCCAGCCAGAGCGAGGTGCAACAGATCATCCGCGACGTCTGGCCAGACGAACTCGAGGAGAAGGCGCTGCAGATCGCCAAGCGCGAGAGCAACTTCATCGCGACCGCTCACAACGGCTCGTGTTGCTACGGCGTGTTCCAGCTGTACTGGAGCGTGCACAAGAGCTGGCTCGACGACTACGGCATCTACTCCTCGAGCGATCTGTTCGACGCGGGCAAGAACATTCGGGCCGCCTACGGTCTCTACCAGCGTGCCGGCGGTTGGGGCCCCTGGGGTGGCTGAACACCCGCTGTTCGTGGCGAACGCGAAGGTTCCGTTTCGCTCGCGCGGGCTCTACACTGTTGCCGCTCGGCGCCCGTAGCTCAACGGATAGAGCATCTGACTACGGATCAGAAGGTTAGGAGTTCGAATCTCTTCGGGCGCGCTGCACGAATCCCCCGATCTCGGGGGATTCGCTCGTTTTCCGGTGACCGAGCGCGATCCGTTCGCTTCATGCTCCGGGACCTCCTTCTCTGGTCGAGGCGACGCCGTCGGACGTCCAATTGGTGGTGGAGCCAGTAGATGACATCGGTGGCCGAATCGGCCCCGAGTGGAGGGCAACGGTCGTGTGGGACCTGTTCGTCGACAACGCCTCGGTCGAGGGCAAGTTGGCGACGACTGCCGTCGTTGCGGCACTGGCGGTGTTCGTGGGTGCCGTGGCCGGCCGATTGTCGTCACGGCGGGTCGCGGACCGGTACCGCAAGTACTACGCCCGCAAGATCGCCCATTACTCGGTTGCGGTCGTGGCACTGATCGGTCTCGGCATCGTGTGGCGTCCGTTTGCCGGCCAACTCGGGTTGGTCCTCGGATTGACGGCAGCGGGCCTCGCATTCGCCATGCAGGAACTGATCGGCGCTCTGGCCGGCTGGTTCAACATCGTCTCGGGCTCGATCTTCCGAGTCGGGGACAGGGTGCAACTCGGCGGTGTCCGCGGTGACGTGATCGACATCACGCCGTTGCGCACCAAGGTGATGGAGATCGGATCGAGCGTCGGTGACGACACATGGGTGCGGGGTCGGCAGTACACGGGGCGGATCGTGTCGATCTCGAACAAGGCGACCTTCACCGAGCCGGTCTTCAACTACAGCTCCTCGTTCGAGTTCATCTGGGAGGAAGTGACGATCCCGGTCGCCTACCGCGACGACTGGCATCTCGCCGAACGGATCATGACCGAGGAGGCCCTGCGCGTCTCCTCGTCGAAGCAGGCGGAGGAAGCGATCTCGGCGATGCTGCACCGCTACCCGGTCGCCCGCACCGAGGTCGAGCCTCGCGTGTTCGTCCGCGCGACGGACAACTATCTCGAACTCGCCGCCCGGTTCGTGGTGCCGGTGCGCACCGCCAGGTGGGTGAAGGACGATCTGACCCGGCGTGTCCTGGAACGGTTCGCCGAGGCGGGGATCACGGTTGCTTCGTCGACCGAAGATGTCACGATTCGGTCCGATCCGGTCCGGATGGGCAAGGACCCGTCGGGCGACGCAGCGTGACCGGACGGTTCGAGGTGGGCGCGACGCCTACGCTGTCGGCGTGGCCGCTGTCGATCATCCGTTGACCTCGAAGTTGGCCGGTTTCGGCACCACGATCTTCGCAGAGATGTCGGCGCTCGCGGTCAAGACCGGCGCGATCAACCTCGGCCAAGGATTTCCCGACACCGACGGGCCGGCGGAGGTGCTCGACGCGGCCGTCGATGCGATCCGCAGCGGGGTCAACCAGTATCCGCCCGGGCCGGGGATGCCCGTCCTGCGCGAGGCGATCGTCGAACACCAACGGCGGTTCTACGGGCTCGACTACGACGCCGAGACCGAGGTGCTCGTCACGGCGGGGGCCACCGAGGCGCTGGCGGGGGCGCTACTGGGCATGCTCGATGTCGGCGACGAGGTCGTGCTGTTCGAGCCGATGTACGACAGCTACCAGGCCTGCATCGCGCTCGCCGGCGGGGTGCTCAGGCCGGTCGTACTGCGACCGGATGCCGATACGGGCCGCTACCAGTTCGACCGCGACGAATTCAGCGCGACGGTGACGGACCGCACGAAGCTGATCCTGCTCAACACGCCCCACAACCCGACCGGCAAGGTGTTCACACTCGATGAACTCGAGTTCATCGCCGGTCTCGCGAAGCGACATGACGTCCTGGTGGTGACCGACGAGGTCTACGAACATCTCGTGTTCACCGGTACCGAGCACGTTCCGATGGCGGGGCTGCCCGGAATGGCCGAACGCACGCTCACCATCTCGTCGGGCGGCAAGACCTTCAACACCACCGGCTGGAAGACGGGCTGGATGTGTGGGCCGGCGAGCATGGTCGACGCCGCCAAGACTGCCAAGCAGTTCCTCACCTACGTGAACGGCGCCCCGTTCCAACCCGCGACAGCGGTCGGGCTGCGGCTGCCCGATTCGTTCTTCGCCGCACTCGCCGCCGATCTCGAGACCAAACGTGACCGCTTGTACACCGGCCTGGTCGCCGCCGGGTTCACGGCCTATCGGCCCGAAGCCACCTATTTCACGACCGTCGACATCCGGCCGATCCAACCCGATGGAGACGGGATCGCCTTCTGTCTGGGGCTGCCCGAACGGGTCGGCGTCGTCGCGATCCCGAACCAGGTCTTCTACGCCAACCCCGAACACGGTCGGCATCTGGTGCGGTTCGCCTGCTGTAAGCGCCTCGACGTCATCGACGCCGCCGTCGA
Organism: Acidimicrobiaceae bacterium; assembly: GCA_024641005.1. Lineage (GTDB taxonomy): Bacteria > Actinomycetota > Acidimicrobiia > Acidimicrobiales > Ilumatobacteraceae > Ilumatobacter. The sequence continues at coordinate 56,701 of JAHEDX010000003.1, read as the reverse complement.
GCGATTGGCAGCCCTGGCGCCGTGAGCACCCTGCGCGTCGCCGCGATACAGCACGACATCGTCTGGAACGATCGCGCCGCCAACTTCGACCGTCTCGCACCGATGGTCGCAGGCGCGGTCGCTTCGGGAGCCGGACTGGTGATGCTGACCGAAACGTTCTCGACCGGGTTCGGGTTCGACGATCCCGAGTTCGTCACCGAACCGGAAGGCGGACCATCGTCGCGGTTCCTGGCCGACCAGGCGAGTCTCCACGGTGTCTGGATGGGCGGCTCGTGCCCAGAGGTTCGTGCCGACGCCCCGGCTGACGATCAGCGTCCGTCCAACAGCTTCGTGTTGGCCGGACCGGACGGCACGCAGCATCGTTACCGCAAGGTTCACCCGTTCTCGTACGCCGGTGAGGAGCGGTTCGTGCGCGCCGGTACCGAGCTCGTCACGGTCGAGGTCGAGGGCTTCCGGGTGTCGATGTTCGTGTGCTACGACCTGCGTTTTGCCGACGAGTTCTGGCAGTTGGCCGACGACACCGATCTGTATCTGGTCCCCGCCAACTGGCCCGAGAAACGTCGTGAACACTGGCAGATCCTGTTGCGGGCGAGAGCGATCGAGAACCAGGCGTACGTGATCGGCGTGAACCGCGTCGGCCGAGGTGGCGGCCTCGACTACGCCGGTGACTCGAGGATCATCGATCCATCGGGTGAGTTGCTCGCCACCGGCGGCAGTACGGAAACGGTGCTGCTCGCCGATCTGTCGACCGAACACGTCGCTGCAGTCCGCGATCAGTTCCGCTTCCTTCCCGATCGTCGCTGACCGCCCGCAAAGCGGGAACGGCTCAGCCGGCGCCGAGGGCCCGGACGCACCACTCGAGCAGCCAACTCAAGTAGCTGTACAGGTGGTACTCGGCCGAACTCTCGAGGCCTGCGGTGACCTCATCGGCGTCCGGGTCGTCGCTGACACCGAGCATCGTGCCCAGTACGAGGCGGATCGAATTGATCGACTGCATCACCGCCAGCAGCCGGGCCTCGTCGATCCGGCCCTTGCCCGCCAAGGTCTCGTCGACGATGTCGAAGGCACTGAGTTTCGACTGGACGAGTTCTTCACGCATCAGGCGTTGGTACTCGGCTTCCATCTCGTGATCGTCGTGGTGGGCGGGCGGGAAGAGCCGCACGAGCAGCGCCTCGACACCGGGATCGGGCGATGGGTCGGTCAGCATCGACCGCAGTTCACCGATCAGCCGGCGGATCAGGTCGGACTCGTCGGTGCCGAGATCGACCACGAACCCGTCTCCCTTGGATCGCACGGGCGGACGGAAGCGACTCACGACGCAACGTCCTGCGCACGGGTGTGCGGTCGCAGGCTCATGTGCTCGGGCCGTCCTTCTCCATCGACGCCCACAGCCCGTGCTCGTGTAGCCGGAACACGTGCATCTCGGCCCGCTCCCTGGTGTCGTTGGCGACGACGGCTCTGCCCTTGTGGTGCACGTCGAGCATCAGTGCCGTGGCCTTTTCGTTCGAAAAGCCGAACAGCTTCTGCAGCACGAAGGTGACATAGCTCATGAGGTTCACCGGGTCGTTCCACACGATCACGATCCATGGGTGATCGGCCGCGACCTGCTCGTCCACGTCGGGTTCGATCACCCGCGTCGGTTCGAGGGTCGTCGGCACCCCACCATTGTGCCTGGCGGCGGAACATCGCGTCACGAACACGCGCGACATGGTGCGTTGGCCGGTTCGTGCGCGGGGCCGTACGATGGGAGCGGTATGGCAGTCGGCAGTCGACCTCTCGTCCCGTCTCGGCTGGCGCCTGGCGGTATCGCTCACGGCAGCCGGCGGACCGCCACGACGAGCGTGGGCGCCTACGTGGCGCTCACGAAGCCGCGCATCATCGAACTGCTGTTGATCACGACGGTACCCACGATGGTGCTCGCCGAAGGCGGCTGGCCGTCCACCTGGCTGGTGATCATCACCCTGATCGGGGGCACGCTCGCAGCCGGCGGAGCGAACGCGATCAACATGTACGTCGACCGCGACATCGACAAGCTGATGGAACGCACGAGGAACCGGCCGTTGGTCACGGGTGTGATCGAGCCCCGCAATGCCCTGGTGTTCGCCCTGGTGCTCGAGATGGTCGCGTTCGTCGTGCTGTGGGCGGGCGCCAATCTGCTCGCCGCAGCACTGGCCCTCGCCGCCACAGCGTTCTACGTCGGCATCTACACCTTGTGGCTCAAGCGCACGAGCAAGCAGAACATCGTGATCGGTGGTGCCGCCGGCGCCGTCCCCGTGCTCGTCGGCTGGGCCGCCGTGCAGAACGATCTCAGCTGGACGCCGGTCGTGTTGTTCGCCGTGATGTTCTTCTGGACGCCCCCACACTTCTGGGCGCTCGCCATCAAGTACGCCGATGACTACCGCGCCGCCAACGTTCCGATGCTGCCCGCCGTGGTGCCGTTCCAGAACGCGATCCGCCAGATGGTGGGCCACACCCTGGCCATGGTCGCCTGCACGCTCATCCTGATCCCGGTCGCTGATCTCGGCTTCGTCTACAGCGTGACCGCCGTCGTCATGGGGGCGATGTTCATCGGTGCAACGATCTGGCTCGGCAGCCACCCGACGGCGTCGGCGTCGATGCGGGTGTTCGGCTTCTCGATCACCTACGTGACGGTGTTGTTCGGAGCGATGACGCTCGACGTCTTGATCTGAGATCCCACATGACCGCACCGGACCCTGCTCTGCTCGAACTGCTCGACAGGGTGGGACTCACCCGTGCCGGTGTAGCGGATCTGCTCGCCCACACCCGCGACATCGTCGCCACCGAGGCCGCCGAAGCGGCTGCCAGCCCTGTGCCCACGGTCCGATTCGACGAGCTGGAACAGGTGTCGGGCGACATCCGCGACTCGATTCGCCGTCGCGGATGTGTCGTCGTCAGGGGTGTTTTCGACCGTGCGGAGGCCGACGGGTGGGACCGTGAGGTCGGCGACTATCTGGCAGCCAACGACTTCGAACATCGTTACGCCGAGCGCTATCCGGAGGCGGCCGACACCGGCCCGCGTATCTGGGGGGTCTATTGGTCGCGTCCGCAGGTGGCCGCCCGTCAGCACGACCGGATGGCGACGGTGCGGAGGTTCCTCAACTCGTTCTGGAGCCACGAGTCGAACGGCGTCACCTGGTTCGACCCCGACCATGACATCGGATACCCCGATCGGCTGCGCCGCCGGCGCCCCGGCGTCACCGCGAAGGGGCTCGCCGCGCACTCGGATTCACCGTCGAGCGGAGGTTGGCGGATCCCCGAGAACGTCGACGTGTTTCGTCACGTCCTCGCCGGGCGACCCGAGCAGTACGACCTGTGGGATGCAGCACACCGCACTTCGATCGACGTGCGCTCGCCGGTGTCGTGCACCACATTTCGTACGTTTCAGGGCTGGACGGCCCTGTCCGAGATGCGACCCTCCGACGGTGTCCTCCATCTCGCTGGGGTGCCCATGGCGGCCGCATACCTGCTCGTGTTGGGAATCGCCGGTGAGCTCGGGCTCGATGGCGAACCCACCCCGGCGCCGCCTCGGGCCCGCCCCGACGAGCTCGTGCAGTCGGGGCTCGTTCCGATCCCCGCCGTCGACCCGGGTGACACCGTTTGGTGGCATGGTGACATCATCCACAGTGTGGGCGACGCGACGAACGAACAACGCTGGGGAAATGTCATGTACATCGGTTCGGCGCCGCGCTGCCCTCGCAATGATGCCTACGCTCCCTCGATGCTCGAGCGTTTCGTACGCGGCGCCAGCCCGCTCGACTTCCCGGCCGAGGATTTCGAGACCGATTTCGTCGGTCGCGCCGGCATCTCCGACCTCTCGGCACTCGGTCGGGAGCAGTTCGGGCTCGAGCCGATCGGATGAGGCCAGCGGCGGCCCGGCACGGTCGATTTCCTTCTGGGTGTCTCCGGGCCAGTAGTGTTCCGCCGGTAGTGTCGTGACGACCGTCCGAGCGCTCGAACCCAGTTCATCCGTGCCCAGCGAAGTGCCAGCAAACGTTCAAGGAACCAGCCACGTCTCATGACGACGATCGATATACGTCCAGACGCCGCAGACCCAGCGGCAGACGACGCCCACAGCGAATCCGCTGTGGCGTCGTTCTTTGTCGGTACCGCTGCGTGGGTCACCACCACCGATCACAAGCGCATCGGCCGCCTGTACGTGGGTTCGGGCCTGCTCGCGTTGCTCGCCACGACGGTGTTGGGTGTGCTGCTGGGCCTCGAGCGTTCCGACGATGCCAACGCGCTCCTCAACGCTGACGCGCTGCTCCAGATGTTCCAGGCCTATCGGGTCGGTCTCGTCTTCGCGGCTGTCATCCCGCTCGGCCTCGGGCTCTCGATCGCGGTCGCCCCGCTCCAACTCGGCGCCCGCTCGATCGCCTTTCCTCGTCTTGCCCTGACGGGCTTCTACGGCTGGCTCGGCGGCCTCGTGCTCACGATGGCCGCCCTGGGTCGCAACGGTGGCATCGGTGGCGGAGACGACCAAGCCGTCGATCTGTTCCTGGCCGGTCACGGCCTGATGATCATCGGGCTGCTGGTATCGGCCGGCTGCGTGGCGACGTCGGTGCTGACCACCCGGGCCCCCGGAATGACCATGCGACGCGTCCCGATGTTCGCCTGGTCCGCATTGGTCGGTGCGCTCGCGATGCTGCTGGCCCTCCCTGTGCTGTTCGGCGCGATCGTCTACCTCTTCCTCGATCACCGCTACGCCCAACTGAACTTCGGTGGTTCGGAAGGCATCGCCACGTGGATCGGCTGGGCATTCTCGATTCCGGCGATCGTCGTGTACGCCTTGCCGGCGGTGGGAATGGCTGCCGAGATGTTCCCGGTCACCTTCAGGCAGCGCCAACCGATGCGAGGCGTTGCGTTCGCAGGCATCGCTCTCGTGGGTGTCACGGCGCTCGCCGCCACGACCCAGCAATCCGTCCTCGGCGTCACCTTCGACACCGACGGCACCACGTTCATCAAGGACGTCGTCCCGTTCATCTTGTTCGCGGGTCTTCCGCTGCTCGGTCTCGCGATGGTGCTGGGGCTCGGTCTTCTGACCGCCAAGCAGGGCATGGGCAATGGCAAACCCCGCATCTCGTCGCCGTTCGTGTTCTCGTTGTTGGGCCTCAAGATGATCGCCGTCGGCCTGATCGGCAATTTCTTGTACGGCATCACCGACCTCGAACTGATCGGTACCGTCTTCGAGGAGGGCGCAACCCTCTTCGTCGTCTACGGCACGGCGCTCGGTGTCATGGGTGGCATCTTGTTCTGGGCACCCAAACTGTGGGGTCGTGTGCTTCCCGAGAAGCAGGTACTCCCGCTTGCCATGCTGGGCCTGGTCGGTACCCTGCTCGCCGGTGCTCCTCTGTATGTCGCAGGCTTCCTCGACCAGGTGGGTGGCGTGCCGGCGAACGACACCGATGTCGCTGCGATGCTGTCGATCGGCGATGTCACGTCCGGGTCGCTCTGGAACATCCTGTCGCTCGCCGGCCACGGCGTGATGGCGGTGACCGTGCTGGCGTTCGCCGGTCTGATGCTCAGAACGTTCACCGGAGATGGTGATACGGCGGACGAGAACCCGTTCGGCGGTTACACCATCGAATGGTCCACCTCCTCGCCGGCGCCCGCCGACAACTATGAGCAGGTCGTCGCGGTGACATCGCCCGAGCCCTTGTTCGAGACGGCGAACGAAGGGAGCCCGTCATGAACACCTCCACCGCTGTGTTCGAACTGCCTCCCGCTCCCGTCGCCGCTCCGCGGCGGCAACTCCTCGTCGGCACGGCACTTGCCTGCACCGCCGCCACGATGTTGATGGGCGGCATGCTCGCCATCTGGGTGCTGCTACGCGAGCGCGTGGTCGACTCGGGAGGCCGGTTCCCGGCCGACTACGTCATCCCCGAAGTCGCGTCGAACGTGATGTTGATGACGATCTGGGCGTTGTGCATCTTCGCTCAGTGGGCCGTGTACTCGGGAAGTCGAGGCGATCGCGCCCACACGGGTCTGGCCCTCGCGGTCACAGCGCTCCTGGCGATCGCCTTCATCAACGCCCAAGCGTTCATCTACGCAGACATGGCGGTCGAGATCAGGACCGACTACTACGGCGTCCTCTTCTACGCCGTCACCGGGACCATGTTGGCGATCGTCGTCGCCGGCCTCCTCTACACCACGGTCGCCGCCTTCCGGGCGCTCGGCGGCCGCCTCCAGGAAGCCGAGGTCCTCTCGGCCCACGCCCTCTATTGGTACTTCGCCGCTGCTGCATACAGCGCGGTCTGGTTCGTCGTCTACGTCACCAAGTGAGTTCAGCACCACGATGTTCACCACCGGCTCCAAACTTCTGATCGGCTCCGCTGCGGCGGCCTGGATCCTCGCTGCTGTCTACGGCATCGCCCAGGGCGGCACGCTCGGCTCGATCGGCCTCATCTCGGCGGCGATCGCCCTGTCGCTGCTCGCCGGGATCAACGTCCTCGCCCGTGACTCCAACGTTTCGGCGAACGAGCCGGCCGGATTCGGTGCATCGGCGGCAGCGCAGTCCACGGCCAGGCCGAGTCTGTGGCCGCTGCTCGTTGCGCTCGGCGCCACCACGATGACGCTGGGTCTGGTCACGAATCGCACCTTCTTCACCCTCGGATTGATCGCTGTTATTGCGGGAACGCTCGAATGGCTGATCCAGGGATGGAGCGAGCGGGCGTCCGGCGACGAGACCTACAACGCACGTGCTCGCGATCAGATGGTCGACCCTCTCGAACTCCCCGTCGCCGGCGCGATCCTTGCGGCGATCGTGGTGTACGCCTTCAGTCGGGTGATGCTCGGTCTGCCCACCAAGACCGCCACCGTCGCAGCGTTCGCGGTCGTCGCCACCCTGGCGCTCGGTATCGGGACGCTCGTCGCCGTCAAGCGCGGAGCCTCCAAGACGACCCTCGGCGGAACCCTGTCGATCGTCCTCGTCGCACTGGTCGCCGGCGGTGTCGTTGCCGGGCTCGTCGGCGAGCGCGAGATCGAACCGCACCACACGACGGGCGACCTCGCTGCGAAGAACGAGTGCACGGCCGAGGAGACCGAGGCCGACGAGAAGGCCAGCCAGTCGGTGGCGAGCAAGTCGAACGTCACCGCCGAGATCACCTACAAGGATGAGGAACTGCGTGCGAAGGTTCCCGGATACAACGACAACTTCGCACAGCTCACACTGCAACGATCGAACCCGAGCAACATCTTGTTTCACAACGAGTCCGACGAACATGCTCGCCTCGTGATCGAACTGCACCCGGCCACCGACGACAATGGTCAGCCGCTCGGACCCGAACGGGTCTGCACGGCGCTGGTCGAGTCGGGCGGCAGCCAATTGCTGACCGTCGTGATCGACCAGCCCAGTTTTGTCGTCGAAGAGGGATTCGCTTTCACCGTGGCGGGCTCCGATGCCGAACTGCAGGTGGTGGTGCCATGAGCCGTCAGGTGACTCAGCCCGAGAAAGTACGGACCGACTTGATTCAAACCGAACTCCCCACCCCTCGTTCCGGCGGTTCACGCCTGCGCACGGCCGCATTCGGTCTGGGCGCAACAGCGCTGTTGGCGTCGTGCGCCAGCGATGCGCCGCAGGACACATGGGCGCCGGAGGGCAAGTACGCACAAGACATCCACAATCTGCAGTGGCCGATCTTCATGATCGCCGGCATCGTGGGTGTGATCGTGTTCGGTGTCGTGCTGTTCGTCGTGATCAAGTTCAAGGACCGCGGTCAGCCGATTCCCGAGCAGGGCCACGGCAACGCCTTGATCGAGTATGTGTTCATCGCCATTCCGGCGCTGTTGCTCGCCGGCATCGCGGTGCCGACCGTCGCCGAGGTCATCTCGCTCAACGACACCGACAACGCCGACTGCGTGATCAACGTCACCGGTCAGCAGTGGTGGTGGGAGTACGACTACCCGGTCGACGCCAGCAACAACATCTGCGGGTTCGCCCCGACCGGCGATGCCGCACCGATCGTCACCAGCGGACAAATGGTGATTCCGGTCGGTGCCAAGGTCGTCATCCGTGGCACCAGCCGTGATGTGATCCATTCGTTCTGGGTTCCCAAGCTCAACGGCAAGCGCGACATGGTGCCCGGCAGAGTGCACACGTGGAACTTCGAGGCCGAGCAACCCGGCATCTACGCCGGTCAGTGCGCCGAATTCTGTGGACTGTCCCATGCCAACATGCGCATGGAGATCGTCGCCCTCGACGATGCCGACTTCCAGGCCTGGATCGACAATCAGCTCGAGCCGTATCAGTCGCCGGAGGCGGGTACCCTCGCAGCGACCGGTGAGCAAACCTTCATCTCGCAGTGTTCGCGGTGTCATCAGATCGATGGTCTCACCAATGCCGACGGTGAACTGGTGGTCGCCTCACCCGAACAGTTCGTGTGGAGCGGCGCAGCGCCGAACCTCACCAATCTGATGACCCGCAACACGTTTGCGGGTGCCAGCTGGGACCTGCTCACCGAGGATTGTCGGGCGGACGTGTGGGAGGCGCCGCCCGCCGAGTTCGGTGCGAAGTACCTCGAAGGTGTCACCAAGAGTTGTCTCAACGAGATCGATCTGAAGGAATGGCTGCGAAACGCACCGGCCAAGAAGCCGATGTACACCGATCCGGAGAGCCTCGCCGACACCGACGGCAAGACCCGGGGCATGCCGTATCTCGCCCTGTCCGAGGACCAGATCAACGAACTGGTCGCCTACTTGATCGAGCGGAAGTGATCCTGAGATGGCCCTGATCGAACGTCCCGCACCGGCCGAAGCGCCGGCAGTCGCGACTCCTTCATCGTCGTTTGGCGTGTTTCGCCGGCCGGTCGAGTCCACCGGGTGGAAGTCGTGGCTGTTCACGATCGACCACAAGAAGCTCGGCATCATGTACGGCGCGGCCGCGCTGTTCTTCTTCCTCGTCGGTGGTTTCGAAGCGCTGCTGATCCGTCTGCAGCTGGCCGGACCCAACGGCACGATCCTGTCGGCCGACAAGTACAACCAGATGTTCACCATGCATGCCACCACCATGGTGTTCTTGTTCGTGATGCCGATGGCCGCTGCGTTCGCGAACTACTTCGTGCCGCTCCAGATCGGCGCTCGCGACGTTGCGTTCCCACGCATCAACGCGTTCGGCTTCTGGTGTTTCATCGGCGGCGCGATCTTCATCAACACCTCGTGGCTGCTCGGTGGAGCGGCCGACGGTGGCTGGTTCATGTACGCCCCCAACTCGTCGGTGCCCTTCTCGCCGACACACGGCATCGACTTCTGGGGGCTCGGTCTGCAGATCACGGGCATCGCCTCGCTGACCGGCGCGATCAACCTGATCGTGACGGTGATCAACATGCGGGCACCGGGTATGTCGCTCATGAAGATGCCGATTTTCACCTGGATGATCCTGGTCGTGCAGTTCCTGTTGCTGTTCGCGATCCCCGTCATCACCGTGGCGCTGTTCCTGCTGATGTTCCAACGAAACTTCGATGCGACGTTCTTCACGGTCGAGGCAGGCGCCGATCCGTTGCTCTGGCAGCACCTCTTCTGGATCTTCGGACATCCCGAGGTGTACATCCTGATCTTGCCGTCGTTCGGCATCGTCTCCGAAGTGCTGCCGGTCTTCTCGAAGAAGCCGCTGTTCGGATACCCGCTGGTGGTGTTCTCCGGCGCAGCGATCGGTTTCGTCGGCTGGGGCGTGTGGGCCCACCACATGTTCGCATCCGGACTCGGGCCGATCTCGGTCGCTGTCTTCTCTGTGGCCACCATGGCGATCGCCATCCCGACCGGCGTCAAGATCGTCAACTGGACGATGACCCTGTGGGGCGGCAAGCTCAGCTTCACCACGGCCATGATGTTCTCGATCGGTCTGATCATCGAGTTCACGATCGGTGGTCTGTCAGGGGTCACCCATGCGGTGGCGCCGTCTGACACCCAACAAACCGACACCTACTACATCGTCGCCCACTTCCACTATGTGCTGTTCGGTGGTGCGATCCTCGGCATCTTCTCCGGTCTCTACTACTGGTGGCCGAAGATGTTCGGCAAGCTGCTCAGCGAGCGGCTCGGCAAGTGGAACTTCTGGACGATGATCGTCGGCATGAACCTGGCGTTCGGCCCGATGCACATCATCGGTCTCCAGGGCCAGCCCCGACGCATGTACGTCTGGACCGACGCTCGGGCCGGCGAGGGCTTCTTCAATCTCGGTTTCTGGAACCTGATCTCGTCGATCGGAGCCTTCATCCTGGGCATCGGCGTGCTGTTGTTCTTCATCAACGTCTTCGTGTCGTCACGCAAGAAGGAGCGGGCACCCCTCGATCCGTGGGACGCCCGGTCGCTCGAGTGGATGACCACCAGCCCGCCCAAGGAGCACAACTTCGACGTGATCCCGACCGTCGGGCACCTCGACGAGTTCTTCCATCGCAAGTACGAAGACCGCGGCGAGGGCGATCATCACGACTTCCATCAGGTCGCCACGGCCGAGGAGATCATGGCCGAGCAAGAGGCCAACGCCGATCAACACATCCATCTGCCGTCTCCGTCCTACTGGCCGTTGTTGCTGGCGTTCTCGTTGCCGGTGATGGGCTACGGATTGATCTTCAATCTGTTGCTCGTGCCGGTCGGCGCAGCGATCGCGCTTGCCTCGATGTTCGGTTGGAGCCTCGAGCCGCATACGGCGTCCCCTGCCGACTATGACCCGCCGACCCCGCAGGGTGGCGCCGAACTGGAGGTCTCGACCAATGGCTGATACCGCCGTTCACGACGCCGTCGACGAGCACGACGACCATGGCCACGGCGATGTGCACCACACATCGACGGGGCTGTCCAACAACAAGCTGGCGATGTGGTTGTTCCTCGGCTCCGAATGCCTGTTGTTCGGCGGGCTCATCTCGACCTACATGCTCTACCGCGGCCGCCACTCGGCCAACGGCGGTCCCGACCAGTTCTGGGACATCCCGTTCACGTCGGCCTCCAGCTTCGTGTTGCTCATGTCGTCGCTCACCATGGTGTTGGCGGTCACAGCTGCCAAGCGCAAGGACGATCGCAACACGAACTTGTGGCTCACGGTCACCGCCATCCTCGGCTCGCTGTTCGTGGCCGGCCAGGTGTACGAGTTCACCACCTTCTACCGTGAGGGCCTCGGCTACACGACCAGTCTGTTCTCGTCGAGTTTCTACACGCTCACCGGGTTCCACGGTGTGCACGTGTCGGTCGGGGTCATCATGTTGCTGGCCACGGTCGGCATGATCCTGAAGAACCGGATACCCGGCGACAAGGCCGAAGTCGTCGAGCTCGTCGGTCTGTACTGGCACTTCGTCGACATCGTGTGGATCCTGATCTTCACCCTCGTCTACCTGATCCCGGCCTGAGGTACCTCGCATGAGCACCGACACTGCACACGCCACCGACCACGACGACGTCCACGACGACGAGGACCACTGGAACGACGAGGGGCACTGGACCGACCTGAACTACATCAAGTTGGCGTTGGCGTTGGCGGTCATCACCGCGATCGAAGTGGCGATCAGCTACATGGTCGACGATCTCGGCCCCTTCTTCCTGCCGCTGTTGCTGGGTCTGATGCTGATCAAGTTCTTCAGTGTGGTGTTGTTCTTCATGCACCTCAAGTTCGACAATCGCCTGTTCAGCCTGATGTTCTACCTGGGCCTCGGGCTCGCGGTAGCGGTGTACACGGCAGCATTGTTCACCTTCAAGTTCTTCAGCCCCTGACCGATCTCGGAGAGTCGCCGACATGGCGCAACATCTGAATCTCATGATCGAACGGACCGGTGGCGTGGCAGCAGATCTGCCGGCCCATCCTCTTGCGTATCAATGGCACCCCGAGGTCTGGGTGCTCGTGGGATTTCTGGTTGCGGCCTATGTGTACATGGTGCGTGTGATCGGCCCGAAGGCCGTGCCACCCGGAGAACATGCCGTGTCGCGGGCCAACATCATCACGTTCGTGATGGCGATGCTCGTGTTGTGGACGGCGTCCGACTGGCCCCTCCACGACATCAGCGAGGACTACCTGTACTCGGCCCACATGGTCCAGCACATGATGTTGAGCTATTTCCTGCCGCCCCTCGCGCTGATGGCGACACCGACCTGGCTGGCTCGCACCCTGCTCGGCGATCGCGCGCTGTACCGGGCCGTCCGCTGGTTCTCGATGCCCATCGTCGCGGGGGTGCTGTTCAACGTAACGGTGATGATCATCCACATCCCGGCCCTGGTCAACGCGTCCGTGCAGAACGGGCCGCTGCACTACGGCCTGCACGTGCTGGTGGTTTCGGCGGGTCTGCTGATGTGGATGCCGGTCTGCGGCCCGGTGCCCGAGTTCCGGATGGGTGTGGCAGGCACGATGATCTATCTGTTCCTGCAGTCGGTGGTGCCCACGGTCCCGGCGGCATGGCTCACCTTTGCCGACGACGTCGTCTACAAGGTCTACGACAAGCCGCTGCGGCTGTGGGGCATCTCGGCGGTCGACGATCAGCAGCTGGCGGGAGCGGTGATGAAGACCGCAGGTGGTCTGTTCCTCTGGTCGATCGTGATCTACCTCTTCTTCACCAAGTTCGCGGCTCGCCACAGCGAGTCGTACGATTTCAAGCGCGGCGGCAAGATCCCACCGTCCGAGATCGTCGGCAACGAGGAGATCCCCCTCACGACCGCCGATGTCGAGCGCGAATTCGCCAAGAGCCGCCCGCCCAGCGTCTAACCCCGATCGTCGACACTACGATCGCAGAGGTGATCGACGTACGGCTGATTCGCACTGACCTCGATGGTGTCCGTGCGGCGCTCTCGCGCCGCCACGACACGAGCATCCTCGAATCGCTCGACCGGGCATCGTCGCTCGACGGTCGGCTCAGGGAGATCACCGCCGAGCGTGACGAGTTGCGGGCTCGGGTCAACGCGATCTCGAAGGAAGTCGGCACGCTGCGCCGCGACGGTCGCGCTGACGACGCCGAACTGCTGCAGGCCGAGAGCCGTGAAATCGGTGAGGTCGAACGCCGGCTGGCCGGTGAACACGACCAGTTGAACGAGCAGCTCCGCCAAGAGCTGCTGGTGATTCCGAACCTGCCTTACGAAGGTGCGCCCGACGGGGTCGGCGATGCCGACAACCCAGTGGTCAAGGGTCCGTTCCTGCCCGACTCGTTTCCCGACCATCAACGTGTCCCACACTGGGAAACGGCCACCGCGTTGGGGATTCTCGACAACGAACGCGCCACCAAGATCGCCCAGTCGATGTTCACCATGCAACGCGGTGCCGGGGCGACGCTCGCACGGGCGCTGTGCCAGCTCGCGCTCGATCGCAATGCCGACGCCCATGAAGAGATCCGACCGCCGTCGCTCGTGTCCACGGCCACGCTGACAGCGACCGGTCAGCTCCCCAAGTTCGCCGACGATGCCTTCGCGATCGAGCGCGACGACCTGTGGTGTATCCCCACTGCCGAGGTGCCCCTGACCTCGATCTACGCCGGCGAGATCCTCGCCGCCGCTGATCTGCCCAAACGATTCATGGCGTACAGCCCGTCCTATCGCAGGGAGGCCGGCTCGGCAGGCCGTGACACGAGGGGCATGCTCAGGGCCCACGAGTTCGACAAGGTCGAGATCCTCGCTCTGGCCACTCCCGAACAAGCGCCAGCGCTCCTCGACGACATGGTGGCACGGTCGGAGGGAACCATCCGGGCGCTCGGTCTGCCCTACCGGATCATCGAGATCTGCACCGGCGACATGGGCCAGAGCCACCACCGCAGCTTCGACATCGAGGTCTATGCCCCCGGCGCCGACCAGTGGCTCGAGGTGTCGTCGGTGAGCTGGTTCAGCGACTATCAGGCCCGTCGCGCCGACATCCGCTATCGCCCCCTCGACGCCGACGGCAAACCACAAAAGGGCACGGCGTTCGTGCATACGCTCAACGGCTCGGCCCTCGCCGTGCCGCGGGTGTGGGCGGGCATCATCGAGAACTACCGCAACGAGGACGGCTCGGTGACGGTTCCGGAGGTCCTTCGCCCCTATATGCGCGGCATCGAAGTCATCGAGAATTGATCCATGGAGAACTACGGGGACCGTGCACGGATCCGGGAGTGGAGGGTGCAGTACGAAACTGCTGGCCTCGAACTCGCCGACCTCGCGCTCGATCCCATGCAGCAATGGCACGTCTGGCATACCGAGGCATTCGATGCGGGCATCGGAGAACCCAACGCCATGGTGCTGTCGACGGTCGATCTGCACGGCGTGCCCGACGCCCGCGCGGTGCTGGTGCGTGACGCCGATCGTTTCGGGTTCACGTTCTTCACGAACTACGAGTCGGTGAAGAGCCACCAATTGAGCGCCAGGCCGGCGGCAGCAGCGACCTTCGCCTGGCTCGATCTGCACCGTCAGGTAAGGGTCAGGGGTTCGGTCGAACGGGTCAGCGAACACGAGAGCGACGAGTACTTCGCGTCCAGACCACGCCCCAGCCAGGTCGGTGCATGGGCCTCGCCGCAATCCGAGGTGCTGCGTGATCGTCACGAGTTGATGGAACTCGTCGTCGAATACGAAAAGCGGTTCGCCGGGCAGGCGGTGCCACGTCCAGCACATTGGGGCGGCTGGCGGCTGGTCCCTCACGAGTGGGAGTTCTGGCAGGGGCGTCCCAGCCGTCTGCACGACCGGTTCCGCTATCGCCTCGTCGACGACGAGTGGCGCATCGATCGGCTCGCCCCCTGACGCAACGGCCGTGCCCTCGAACGCGAACGTTTCCGAAACGTGGGCCGGCCGGGTTGAACCGTGACGCCGGACCGGCCAACCTGACGTCATGAGCATTGGCGGTGGTGGCACCAGGGTGCTGGTGGTCGACGACGAACCGACGGTACGCGAGGTCGTCGCCGGCTATCTCCGTCGCGATGGCCACGAGGTCAGCGAGGCTGCGGACGGAGCGACTGCGCTGGCACTGCTCGAATCGGAGCCGCCTGATCTGGTGGTACTCGACATGATGCTCCCGGGTGTCAATGGGCTCGACATCCTCCGCAGGATCCGGCAGATGGGCGACATGCCCGTGATCATGCTCACGGCTCGGGCCGAGGAGTCCGATCGCGTGGCCGGCCTCGAGTTGGGTGCCGACGACTATGTCGTCAAGCCGTTCTCGCCTCGCGAGCTCGCCGCTCGCGTGAACGGAGTGCTCCGACGCGCGGCGCCGAAGGTGATCCCATCGGGCAATCTGATCGAGTTCGACGGACTCGTCATCGACAGCCGGTCGCGAGAGGTTCGCCGTGACGGCGAACTCGTCGAGATGACCCCGAAGGAGTTCGACGTGCTCGCCCATCTCGCGGCGTCACCGCGGCAGGTGTTCTCCCGCGCCGACCTGCTGCGGGACGTCTGGCAGTCGTCCCCCGATTGGCAGGACTCGGCGACCGTCACCGTGCACGTGCGTCGAATCCGCAACAAGATCGAATCCGACCCCGAGAATCCACGCTGGATCACGACGGTGTGGGGCGTCGGCTACCGGTTCGAACCGTGACCGCGCGAGAGGGCCACCGCCCGTCGGATCGGCCGGTATGGCAGCTCAACCGCCTCGGCAGGCGCTTCATGTGGGCGTCGCTCGGTGTACTCGCCGTGGCGGTGATCATGATCGTCATCGCCGCTCAGCAGATGTTCATCAATGATCAGGACCTGGGCTTCCTGTTGTGGATCATGATCCCCGCGAGCATCGCGGCCGCGCTGGTCGCGTATCTGTTGTCGTCGCCGATCGCCCGCGACGCGAGCCGGCTGAGCGATGCGGCGATGCGAGTGGCGGGCGGTGATCTCACCGCCCGTACCGGCGTGTTGCGCGGTGACGAACTCGGTGACGCGGCCAGAGAATTCGACCGGATGGTCGATCGTCTCGACGCTGTCGAGAAGGAACGCTCGCTGATGTTGTCATCGATCTCGCACGATCTACGGACACCGCTCGCGGCCCTGCGCGCCTCGGTCGAAGCGATTCGGGATGGCGTGGCCCCGGACCCCGATGCGTACCTGAACGGGATGGAGCATCAGGTCCGCGCGCTCGGCGAACTCGTCGACGACCTGCAACTCCACACCCGGCTGGCGAGCGGCACGCTCGAGATGCGACAGGTCAGGGTCGACGTCACCGAACTGGCCGACGAGGCCGTCGAGATCCTCCGCCCGCTCGCCCAGCGCAGTGGTGTCACGATGCACATCGACGCCGACGAGCGGCTCGCGATCACCGGTGATCCGGCACAGCTCTCACGCGTGATCCGGAACCTGCTCGACAACGCGATTCGGCATACGCCGCCCGGATCCGACGTCCGCATCCATGTCGAGTCGGTTCCAGGCCACGTCGTGTTCCAGGTGGTCGACGACGGCCCTGGGTTTCCCCCCGAGATCCGCGACCGGGCGTTCGATCCGTTCACTCGGGGTGACCCGGCGCGCGATGTCAGCACGGGTACCGCCGGGCTCGGTCTCGCGATCGCCCAGGGCATCGTCGTTGCGCACCGCGGCACGATCAGGGTCGTCGATGGGCAACGCGGTGTCGTCGAGGTGCGGCTCCCGCGCTGATCGTGCCGCGCGGCGCCACAGTTGATGCGCGCCTGGGCGCTCGGGGCGCGGCCGGGGCGTGTGCCTCCTAGACTGCACACCTCATGCGTAGTGTTCTCCAAGCGCCATCCGTGCTCCCGCAGGCGAATGACCCGTGCTGGTGCGGTAGCGGCCGCAAGTACAAACGGTGTCACAAGCGTTCGGAAGGCCGTGTGCTGCCGGGCGAGATCAGCCCGATGCGATCGGTGCCCGACCACATCGCCCGCCCCACGTATGCCGACACGGGCGAGCCGGTGGCGTGGGACGAGCCTCGTATCAAGTCACCCGAGACCATCGAACGGATGCGGCACGCCGGTGTGGTCGCCGCAGAGATCCTCAGGCTCACGGGAGAGTTCCTGCGTCCGGGCGTCACCACCGACGAGGTCGACGAGTACTGCCACCAGCTCTACATCGAGCGTGATTCGTACCCGAGCACCCTGAACTACCATCACTATCCGAAGAGCCTGTGCACCTCTGCCAACGAGGTCATCTGCCACGGCATTCCCGATTCACGGGCCATGCGCGACGGCGACATCATGAACCTCGACGTGACGGCGTTCGTCGGCGGCGTCCACGGCGACACCAACGCCACCTTCCTGATCGGCGACGTCGATCCACAGGGCCGTGAGTTGGTGCGCATCACCGAAGAATGCACCTGGAAGGGCATCGAGGCGGTCAAGCCCGGTCGACCAATCAGCGACATCGGGCGCGCCATCGAAGAGCATGCCAAGGCGCACCGTCTCGGTGTCGTGAAGGCCTTCGTGGGCCACGGTATCGGCGAGCAGTTCCACTCCGACATTCAGGTGCTGCACTACTACGACTCGCGCAACTCGATGATCATGCGCCCTGGGATGACGTTCACGATCGAGCCGATGATCACCCTCGGTACCTGGCAGCACAAGATGTGGGACGACGAGTGGACCGCGGTCACCGCCGACGGCAAGCGCACGGCACAGTTCGAGCACACCTGCCTCGTCACCGAGAGCGGTGTCGAGGTGTTGACGGCCGGCGAGGGCGCCGTGTCGCCGAGTGCTCCCTGGAGTCGTTGACAATTGTTCGGACATATTGGGAACTGCTCGGGCCCCTCCGACGACCTGGCACTGATATGAAGCGCTCACTCACCCTCCTGTCGGTCGGCATGTCCGTCGGCCTGCTCTCACTCGCCGCTTGCGGCTCCGGCGACGAGGTCTCGATCGACAACGCCTGGGCCCGCACCAGCGCCGCCGGTCAAACGACCGGTGCGATCTATTTCGATCTGACCGTCGACGCCGACGACACCCTGCTGAGTGCGTCGGTCCCCGCCTCGATCGCCGCCGACGCGCAGATCCACGAGGTCGTGATGGCCGACATGGGCGGCTCGGATGACATGACCGGTGACTCGATGCCTGATTCGTCGATGCCCGGTGATGACATGACCCATGACTCGATGTCGGGTGACGACATGACTGGTGACTCGACGCCGAGCGGCGACATGGACTCGGGCGACATGGGCGCGATGACCATGCAACAACTCGTCGATGGGCTGCAGTTGACCGCCGGCACGACCGTCAAGTTCGAGCCCGGCAGCTATCACGTGATGCTGATCGACATCGCTGCACCACTCGTGGTCGGCGACAAGATCGACCTGACGCTCGAGTTCGCCGAAGCCGGCGCATTCGAGATCACGGTCGAGGTGGCCGAATCCGCACCGTGATGCGTGGATGGCGCGCCACGGCGGCAGTACTCGTCCTGACCGGAGCGGTCCTGTCGGCGTGCGGTTCCTCCGGCGATGACACGTCGGGTTCCGACAGCAGTGGCGACCGGCTCCCCGACGTGGAGATCACCGAACTCGACGGTGGTGCCAAGATCAGCCTCGCCGACATCGACGGGCCTGCAGTGGTCAACCTCTGGGCGACCTGGTGTGCACCCTGCCGTCGTGAGATCCCCGACTTCGAGGCGGTCCACCAGGCACGCGGAGACGAAGTGCGTTTCGTGGGTGTCAACGTCGGCGAGGACCCGGCACGGGCCGCCGAGTTCCTTGCCGATGTCGGTGCCACGTACGACCAGTACCTCGACTCGGAGGGCTATGTGGTCACCGAGCTGCGAACCAGCACGATGCCGGTCACCGTGGTGCTCGGCCCGGACGGGGTCATCACGACTCGGCACCTGGGTCCGATGGACCAGAACGATCTGAACGCTGCGATCGACTCGGCGCTCGGCATCGACAACTAGCTGTTTCGGTCAGGGACAACGTCACCGGTCGTCACGACTCGTGCACGGAACCTGGCGTCGCGCCGGCCTGTGACCGGAACAGCTCGAGCAACGCGACGACCGTGAGCGTTGCGCCACCGGTCAGTGCTGCGCCGGTGATCATGCGGTCGAGCCAGAACGGCAGATCGGTCGGCAGCACCGCCCGCGTCATCGTGGCACGCCGACCGAACGCCCAGATGGTCAGTTGTATGCCGGCGAGTGCCGCGAGACCGCTCTGCAGCAGCGCCCAACGTCCGTAGGTCAGGATCGTGATGATCATGCACGCCAGGGCGATCGCCGGGAGCAGCCACCATGTGTACAGCGGCCCGGTCTCGGACGGCAATGAGCGGAACTGTGCAACGCCGGCAAGGGTGGCCGCTGCGGCGAGCAACATGGTTCCGAACGTGCGGGTCGCCGCCCCGGCGAGGACTCCGAACAAGGCCACGGCGAGCCCGATCAGCAGCCCGAACAGGGCCGGCCATCGAGACGGCGCGGGCAACAGCGTGGTCTGCACCGTGATCTCGACGTGGTCACCGTCGACTACGAGCGGGATCTGCTGCGCCGGCAACGACATGCCGGGATCGAGCCCGATCGGGGGTTCGGAACCCATCCAGTGGGCGCGGTGGTCGTGCCATGCCCAGCTGCCGCCGAGCCCGATCTGCTGCCATTCGGGTGGCGCGTCGTTGTCGACGACGTCGGGGATCTCGTCGGCGCCGTAGCGCTGTGCGTTGTAGTAGGTGGCAAACGAGCGCAGGTTCTCCGAGATGGTCCCATCGGTGGCGATCCGAAGGTACGGCTCGTCGTCGTAACCGAGCACGATCGCCTCGTGCCCTTCCGTGACGGTGATCCCCACGAACGAGTCTCCTCCCTCGATCGAGACGCTGATCGCGTCCGTCGCCGGGGTGATCGCCAGCACCTCCGTGCGATAGTCGGTGGGCCCGGCGGCGTCGGCGTGAGCAACCTCGGGGGCGACGAGCAGGCCGATGGCGAGCGCGAACGCCGCGACGCCGACGCGTCGCGGGCGGCGGGTCAGGCGACGACTCGCAGGGTGAATGAGCCGCTCGGATGCACGTCGCACTCTCCCTCCAGTGTCCCTTCGCTGTTGAACTGTTGTGTCAGTGTCTCACCTGACGCGACGAAGAACACGCCCACGATGTGATCCTCGCTGTCGTCGTTCACGATGCGAATCGCGTCCCCAACGTGCACCACGAGTTCAGCAGGCACGATCTCGACCGCTTCTCCCGCTGCGATCCGGCTGGCCGTTCCGAGTGGAATCGTGATGTCGAAAGCGAACGTGCTGGCGTCGTCGGCCCCCGAGATCTGGATACCGCTGCGCGCTGATCCGTCCGTCGAACCACCGAATGCTCTACCGAGCAGCAGCCCGCCGATGACGACCAGAGGCACGAGTACGCACAGGGCGACGATCTGTTTCCTGTTCATGTGTCGCTCGATGCGAGCAGTGCCGTCAGGTCGGCGGCCAGGTCGTCGATCGACACACCGAACTGCCAGGTCAGCGCCAGGTGGCCGGTGTCGTCGATCGCGTACAGCGAAGTCGTGTGTGCGACCTCGATGGTTCCGTCGGCGGCTGTCTCGACGCTATAGCTGACTCCGAACGGTGCCGCTGCCTTCGCGAGCCGCTCGGCGTCGGTGGTGCCGAGCGCATGGCCATCGTCGAAGAAGCTCTGGATGTAGTCGGCCAGCACCGGCAGGTCCCGCTCAGGGTCGACGGTGACCATGGCGACCTCGACACGAGCCGCATCGTCATCGCTCATTCGGCGCGTCGCGAGCCGGAGGTCGCTGAGCGTGGTCGGGCAGAAGTCGGGGCAGTTGGTGTACCCGAAATACATGACGAGCACGTGGCCGGGAGCCGCCTGGAACGCGAACTCGGCTCCGGACGCGGTGAGGTCGGGCAGCGACAGGTCGCCGACCGCTGGGGCCGGCTCGCGTCGGTACCCGGCGAGTTCGCGTGCTGGTTCGTTGCCGCATGCACCGAGCAGCAGCACGGCGCCGGCCGCGAACGCGACGAGACCGCGTCTGCGCACTGGTCGGTGGTGCGTCATGGGACGGCCCTCTCGGTGGGTTCGGCCAGCTCCTCGATGTAGGCCACGATCTTGTCGATCTCGTCATCGGTGAGACGGTTCGTGGGCATCGGGATCCGGTACCCGTCGGTCTTGTTCGCCTTCGGATCCTTGATCGACTCGATCAGGTAGTCACGGTCAGCGGTGACGGTGGTGCCGTCGTCGAGCTGCACCGTGGAGCCGTACAGCCCGACGAACGGAGGGCCCACGCTGCCTTGCCCGTTGGCCCCGTGGCACGCCGCGCAGCCATTCGAGTTGGCGATCGAGCGACCCTCGGCCGCCACGGGGGACAGTTGGATCGCGTCCCCATCCGAACCATTCGCGGCGCACGCCGGCAACGAGACGATGCCCGCGAGCGCGAACATGCCAAGACCAAGGAAACGGGGGGTGGGCATCATCGGTGTGGTCGTCGTCGGTGTCGTTCTGGTTCTTGTTGATCGAGGGGGCCTGTGGCGTCGAGCACCTGGAGGAGCTGGTCACGCGCACGCGCCACCCGGGAACGGATCGTACCGATCGGAACGCCGAGGAGGTCAGCGGCCTCGTCATAGCGCAGCCCGGTCAACTGGGTGAGCACGAACGCCGCTCGACGGTCGTCGTCGAGCTCGTGCAGCAACTCCTCGATCTCCACGCCCTCATCGACGGGGACGTACTCGTCGAGCGCGTCGTGTGCCATGCCCAACTCGCGCTGTTCGTTCTTGCGGCGGCGACCACGGCGCCTCGTGGCATCGGCACAGGTGCGCCGTGTGATGGTGAGCAGCCAATGCTTCGCCGGGCCTGTCGCCCGGTAGCGATGCATCGATGCGATCGCTCGCTCGTAGGCCTCTTGTGCCAGATCGTCTGCATTGTCACGGTCGCCGAGGTAGCGACACATGGCCATGACGTCGTGCTGGGTCGCCGCGACGAACCGCTCGAGCGCGTCGCGGTCTCCGCGTTGCGCGTCGAGGAGGAGCGCCGTCAGGTGGTCCATGCGAAATCAGTGTGCCGCGGGAACCAAACGGTCAGTAGGGCCGACCGTCACATCGTGGAAGCAACACCCGGGGCCAGTTCGGCACCATCGTGTGAGGAGGCGCGGGTACTCATCTCGGCGGCGTCCGACGACGAGCTGCACCACGACGAGCAGCGTTGGCTCGACAACCATCTCGATCGGTGTCCGGTTTGCCGTTCGCATGTCGATGCCGTCGCGTCACTCAACCGATCGGTGAGGGTTCGCTCTGCCCGGTTCGAACCCGACCTCGTCGCAACCGTGATGTCGCGCTCGCGCCCGGCGCGGCTGGGGCGAGGTGGATGGTTGCGCCCTGCACTCGCGTGGTGCGGGGTGTTGATCGCCGCGCAGAGTGTGCGGCCGCTGGTCTTCGGCGAGATCGACGGTACGCCGACCCACATCGCGCGCCATGTCGGTGCGTCGGGGCTGGCGCTGGCGATCGGGTTGCTCTATGCCGCGTGGCGCCCACATCGGGCGTTCGGCTTGTTGCCATTTGTCGGTGCGTTGCTGGTCACCACGATGTTGGGTGCAGTGCTCGACACCCTGAGCGGGCAGCGCTCAGCCCTCGCCGAGATGGTGCACCTCGCGGAGGCGGTGGGATTGGTGCTGTTGTGGATGGTGGCCGGTTCACCGGGTTGGGATCGCGCCCGCAGCGCGTGGCGAACGATCAGGCACCACGGGGGAGTCGCTCGACCCACCAGTTGACGAGTCGGTCGACAGTCGTGCCGTCAGGATCGTGTGCCGGCAATCCGTATGCCTGGGTCACCGCGCGCCCGCAGGCCTCGATGTCACCGGCACGCAGTGCGTTCACCGCCGAGGTGAGGGTGCCGGAGGGCCACGGGGTCGCAGCGAGCACCTTGGGCCCGACACGCACCGACGTCGTCGACAGACCGGTACCTCCGCCCGCATGCCATGCCAGCACCGACGCGACCGGTGAGGTCAGGACCGCTGCGAGCTCCCAGACTGTGGCGGCGCTCCCGGCGCTCGTCACCCGCGGTGTCACCGTCGTCACGGGGACTCCGGGAAGCCAGGCCCCGTCGGGGTCGGCGACGGCTTCGATGATCCGGGTCTGATTGGCGACCAGCACCTTCGGGACCAGCTTGCGGGATGCCCATGCGGGAAATCGGCCGGTGAGCTTCGAGAGGTCGACGCGAGGGTGGTCGAGCGAACGTTTCGCGAACCGGACCGGCTGGTGTCCCCAGAGGCACCGCCCCGGGTCGATCAGGCCACTCGTGACGAGCGGTGGGCCGTCTGCGTCGTCGCTGACGGCGGGGACCAGCGCGTAGTACTCGTCCCTGAAGTTCACGTTCAGTTCGGCCCGGTCGCCGAGCGTGCCAGTGATCTGGAGTTCGTCGAGATCGAGCTCAGGTACGCCGAGCCGGCCGGTCACCACCCGCGTCCAGGTCGTCGGGCTGGTCGACCCTGTGGCGGGCCGAACGAAACCGAGCACGCAGACGTTCACGCTGGCGTCGAAGTGCTGTTGACGCGGCTCCCACCACGACCAGCACAGGTCGGCTTGTTCTGCGATCGCGTTCCGAACCGGTCCGCCGTCGCGACCGGCGAGTATGGACTGTGGCAGCACCAGCGCGACCCGTCCCCGATCGGGGTGGGCGAGACGTACCGCGAGCGCGAGGAACTCGACTGCCGCATCCGCGTAGGGGCCGCCGCCGTGTCGGCTGGACCCGCCTCTGGTCGTGATGGCGGCCATCTGGGACAGGAAGGGTGGGTTGCCGATCACGATGTCGAATCGTTCGTCGCCCCAATCGAATGCCAACGCGTCGGCGCGGATCCGTCGAATCCGTTCGTCGCCGATCTGGGCGAGCGCGCGGTCGTCGATGTCGCATCCGACCAGTTCGGCGGTGTGCCCGAGCGCCGCGAGACGTTCGGCAACGGCGACGAGGAACCGGCCGTCCCCACAAGCAGGATCGAGCACCCGTACGGTGCGCGAGCCCAAGATGTCGTCGCCGGCGTCGGCGAACAAGTGGTCGACGACGATGTGGACCAACTCGGGTGGGGTGTACCAAGCGCCCCGCGATTTGCGGGTCGGTTGCATCGGGGGCACCGTCTGAGAATAGGTTGACCTCGTGCCGGATCGGTACCTGACCTTCAACCGAGACGACTGGGCGGCACTACGAGCTGCCACGCCGCTGACGTTGCGTGAGCACGATCTCGAGTCGTTGCAGGGCATCAACGAGCGGATAGATCTCGACGAGGTCGCCGCGATCTATCTGCCACTCAGCCGGCTGTTGAACCTGTACGTCAGCGCCGTGCAGGACCTCCAGCGTGTGTCGTCGACGTTCTTGGGGTCGATCGCCCCGAAAGTGCCCTACGTGATCGGTGTCGCCGGTTCGGTAGCGGTCGGCAAGTCGACCTTTGCCCGGATACTGCAGGCCCTGTTGTCGCGCTGGCCGAACCATCCCCAGGTCGACCTGGTGACCACCGATGGGTTCCTGCACCCGAACGCGGTCCTCGCCGAGCGTGGCCTGATGGACCGCAAGGGGTTCCCGCAGAGTTATGACACCCGTGCGCTCCTGAGCTTCCTGAGGGCGGTCAAGAGCGGCCAGGAGGAGGTGTCGGCCCCGGTCTACGACCATGTCGCCTACGACGTGCTCGACGGTGTCAGCGTCACGGTTCGCCGTCCCGACATCGTGATCGTCGAGGGCCTCAACGTGTTGCAGGTCAACCGCGAGGGCGATGAGTTCGTCAGCGACTACTTCGATTTCTCGATCTATGTCGACGCCGATGTCCGCGACATCGAGGACTGGTACGTGCGACGGTTCTTCGCGCTGCGGGAATCGGTGTTCAAGGACCCCGACAGCTATTTCCGGAACTTCGCCGATCTGAGCGACGAGCAGGCCGAGGTGACGGCGCGTCAGATCTGGGCGGCGATCAATGGCCGCAACCTCCGCGAGAACATCGAGCCGACACGCGAGCGGGCGTCGCTGATCATCCGCAAAGAGCGCGACCATCGCGTGAGCCAGGTGTCGCTTCGCAAGCTCTGACTCGGTCCGGAATGTTCGTCAATCGTCGGCGAGCCACGCGACCAGATCGGCGATTCGGTCGAGCTCAGCGAATCCGCCGTCGTGATCGTGCACGACCTCGTGTCCCCACGTGAGGTGATACGGCACGTGTACCCCATGTCCACCCAACTCGACGATCGGCAAGATGTCGGAGCGCACCGAGTTGCCGACCATCAAGAACGTCGCCGGGTCGACACCCCACTCCGTCAGCACGCGTCGATACGTGGCGACGTCCTTGTCGAGCACGACTTCGATGTGTTCGAAGTGGTGTTCGAGCCCCGACGTTCGCACCTTTCGGGTCTGATGCACGAGATCACCCTTGGTGATCAGCACGAGGCGATGGCTGTGTCCGACGGCTGCGAGGGTCTCGGGTACGCCTGGGAGCAGCTCGACCGGATGCATCAGCATCTCGTGCGCATGGTCGACGAGGGTGCCGATCACGGATGCGGGCACACGGCCGCTGGTAGCTGTGACGGCGGCCTGCACCATCGACAGCGCGAACGCTTTCACGCCGTAGCCCGAGATCGGCACATTGTCGAGCTCGATCGCGTGGAGGACATCGAGGACATCGATGCCCGCTGGCGCATACGGCCTCACGGTCTCGGCGAACATGTCCTCGGCGGACCGGAAGAAATCCTCGCTGCGCCACAACGTGTCGTCGGCGTCGAACCCGATCACCGCGTATTGCCCGCTTCGTGCCATGCCTGCGACGGTAGCGGCGATCGATGACCCTCAGCGGTGGATGGCGTTCAGGTAGTTGTAGATGGTGATGCGGCTGACGCCCATTGCGTCGGCGACGTCCTCGACGGCGCGTCGCAGGATGAACGCGCCACGTTCGTCGAGCAGGCGAACGGCGCGTTGCTTGTCTTCGCGCGACAACGCGGGGAGCGGGCTGCCGAGTTCGGTCTCGACCGTGTCGATCAGGCGATCGAGCGCTCCGTGCAATGGAGGCATTCGGACCGCCGCGATCACGACTCCGTCCCACACCAGGGGTACGTCGGAGGGTTCTTGATCGGCGGGTGACACCAGGGTGGCCCCGACAGCATCGACGACCGGCTTGACGGCACGCAGCAGATTATGTGGGTCGCTCATGTTCCACCTCGCGCACCGTCGTCGGCGGACACGTCGATGTTCAGATGGGTCGCTCCATGAGCGAAGGCTGCACGCACGATCGCCGCCGTGACGGCGGCGGCGTCCTCGTCGTCGACCGAACAGCCCGAACCGAACGGCCCGACGTCGACCTCGACGCCGAGATCGCGCACCGCCGAGATCGATTCGGTGACATGACGACCAGGTTGACCCTCGACAAATGGCTCGATCGTGAACTCGACACGCTTCACGACATCTCATGGTACGCGAGATCGAGATCAGCGACACCAGGCGTGGTTGTCGTCGGCGATTCGGCCGTCGGGGCGGCTGGTGATCGACGGCGACCCGACGCATACGATGCGGTCATGACGCTTGACACACTGCGCGCCGAGGCCATCGATCTCCAGGGCGACACCGTTGCGCTGCGACGCTCGCTGCACCAGCGGCCCGAGCTGGGCAACGAGCTGCCGGTCACACGGGAACTGGTGCTCGAGTCGCTCGAGGGGCTCCCGCTGGATCTGACGTTGCACCAGACCACGTCGGGTATCTCGGCCTTGCTCACGGGTGGAAAACCGGGGCCGACGGTGTTGCTGCGCGGTGACATGGATGCGCTGCCGCTGCACGAGGACACCGGTCTCGACTTCTCGTCGAAGTCCGAAGGCTGCATGCATGCCTGCGGGCACGACACCCACACCGCGATGTTGTCGAGCGCCGCCAAGGTGCTGTCGGCACACCGCGACGAACTACCGGGTCGGGTCCTGTTCATGTTCCAGCCCGGCGAAGAAGGCCATCACGGAGCCAAGTTCATGCTCGAGGAGGGTCTGCTCGACGTCCCTCCTCTGGCCGACGGCACCGAATCACCGGTCACCGGAGCGTTCGCGTTGCACATCACGTCGACGCTCCCGACCGGGATGGTGGCCACCAGGGGTGGGGCATGCATGGCCTCGGCCGATCAGTTCTACATCCGTGTCCATGGAGCCGGCGGCCATGCCAGCGAACCGTTCCGTACGATCGACCCGATCCCGATCGCCTGCGAGATCGTGCAGGCTTTGCAGCTCATGATCACGCGACGGATCGATGTTTTCGACCCGGCCGTGGTGACGGTGGGTCGGATCCACGCGGGCACCGTCAACAACATCATCCCGCCACTCGCCGAGATCGAAGGCACGATCCGAACCGTCAGCGAGAGCACGCGGGCGAAGGTGCACGAGCACCTCAAGCGGGTCGTCACGAGCATCGCAGAGGCGCACGGTGCCACCGCGGAGCCCGAGATCGTGCTCGGCTACCCGGTCACGTCGAACCACGACCAGTTCGCCGAGTTCACGCTCGACAGCGCGACCCAGGTACTCGGATCACAGAACGTGCATCGGCTCCCGAACCCGATCATGGGCGCCGAGGATTTCTCGTACGTGCTCAACGAGGTGCCCGGCACGATGATGTTCCTGGGTGGTACGGGGCCCGGCCGCGACCCGCGGACGGCGCCGGCCAACCACTCCAATCTGGTGACGTTCGACGAGGCGGCCATGCCGATCGGCGTCGAGCTGTACGCCCAGATGGCGTTGCGCCACCTGGGCGTGCAGGCCTGACGCGCCGCTGCGGCGCTGTCAGTCCGTCCCGCGGGTCAACCGCAGGGTCACCAGCTCGAACGGTGTGACCGTGAGGGCGCAGATCCCGTCGCCGACTTCGAGGCCGGCCGTCGGTTCCTCGAGCAGATTGCACCGGCTCGCCGCCGTGATGGTGCGATCACAGCCGACGGTGATGCGGGTGCGGTTCCCGACCGCTTCGTGGAGCCGCACGATGATGTCGCCCTGACCGTCGTCGGCGGGCTTGATCGCGTCGATCTCGATGCCGTCACCGACGAGTCGGACGATGGGTGCAGGCGGCCCCGGCGCAGCTGACCCCGACACGACTCTGAGCGGGTGGTTGAATCGCTCGGCCTCGGCCACGACGCCGGCGAGTCCGCGGCCATGGGGCAGCAGGGCAAGATTCACCGAGTGCTCACCGCGATCGGCGTCGGGGTCGGGGTAGCGGGCGGCTCTGGCGATGCTCACCCGTACCCGCCCGTCGAACAGGCCGTGGCCATACCGGCCATCGTTCAGCACCGCCACGCCGAAGTCGGGTTCGCTGACGTCGACGTATCGGTGGGCGCACACCTCGAATTTGGCGGCGTCCCACGAGTTCGACGGATGGGTCGGACGGCGCACATGACCGAACTGGATGTCGCAGGCAGCGGTCTCGGCCCGGATATCGAGTGGGAATGCCATCGAGAGCAGATGCTCGTCATGTTGCCAGTCGAGCGAAATTGCGATGTCGAGCCGTTCGCTCCCTGCTCGCAGCGTGTACGTGACGGTGGCCGAGGACGGACCGAACTCGTGACGAACCCGAACGCGGCCCACGAGTGGACCGTGTTGGATCACCTCGACGCGGGCCGGCGCCAGCAGTGGTTCGGCCAACGCCGGGGTCCATGATTCGAGATCCCACGCGTCGTAGCGGACAGGCCGGTCGGGCGCCAGCTCGAGGACGGCGGCGCGCTCGCCGACGGGGATCAGCTCACGGGCGTGTGCGAGATCGATGACCGAGACGAGTGCGCCCGAGTCGTCCCAACGCACCGCGACGTGGTGGTTCGTCATCGACGACTCGGTGACGACGACGTGGTCGTCCACCGGGAGGGGGGTCAGCGGTGCCATGCCATTGGCCGGCGCTCGCACCCGCATGGGTCCTGATCCCTCGACCTCGATGACCTCGTCGCGAGCTACCCCGGCGGCATTGACCGCGTGGAGAGCTTCGGGCACCAACTCGCCGAACAGGTCGGCGAGTCGAATCTCCAACATCTGTGCGACGGTCGAATGCACACGCTCTGCATCCGCGTGGACCCAGGCGATCGACGACCCAGGGATGATGTCGTGGAACTGTTGCGTGAGCACCTCCTTCCAGAGATGGTCGACGTCGGCAGGCTGCCCGAGTGTTGCCGACCACAGTTCGACTTCGCGCAGCAACCGTTCGCAACGGCGGTTGCCCACCTTTGTTCGCAGCTGACTGGTGAGCGTGCCACGGTGGGTCTCGAAGTACAGCTCGCCACGCCAGACAGGCACCGGCGCGCCGTTGAAGGCTTCGCGCTCGACGTGACCGAAGAACTCGGCCGGCGAGCCGATCGACACGCGGGGCGAGCCGTCGACATCGGCGAGACGGCGTGCCCGCTCGAGCATTTCACGAGTCGGGCCTCCGCCCCCGTCGCCGTGCCCGAACGGCATCAACGACCAGTCGGACCATCCCGCGTCGCTGAACCGTTCGACCGACGCCACGCACTCGCCCGGTGTGATCTCGGCGTTGTAGGTGTCGACGGGCGGGAAATGCGTGAGCACTCTGGTGCCGTCGAGCCCCTCCCACCAGAACGTGTGGTGCGGAAACCGATTCGTGGTGTTCCATGACAGCTTCTGGGTGACGAACCGATGCATCCCCCCGGCCGCGTACAGCTGGGGCATGCTCGCGGGGTAGCCGAAGACGTCGGGGATCCACACCTCGGTGCAGCGTCGCTCGAACCGGCTCTCGAACCAGCGCTGACCGTGCACGATCTGGCGGGCGAGGCTCTCGCCGGATGGCAGGTTCATATCGGCTTCGACCCACATGCCACCGACGGGAATCCACTGGCCGTCGCCCACCTTCTGCGAGATCCGCTCGAACAGCTCGGGCCGGCGCGCTTCGATCCAGGCGTAGTGCTGGGCTTGCGAGCACGAGAACCGGTACTCGGGGTAGTCGTCCATCAACGCCACCGCGGACGCGAAGGTGCGGGTGCACTTGCGGACGGCTTCCTGCGTCGGCCACAGCCATGCGGTGTCGATGTGGGCGTGACCCGTGGCGATGATGTGGTGTGCGCTCGGCGCCGTCGTGGTCGCCAGCAGCGGCCGCAGCACCGTCCGCATCGCATCGATGTCGGGTAACCGATCGAGCGCAGTCGTGATCGTGTGTCGAAATCGATCACGTCGCGGGTCGAGGTCGGCCATCGCCCGCATCAGGCCGGCGAGGACATCGAGATCGTGTGACAGAGCTTCTGCCTCGCTGTCGATCAACAGGAGGTCGGCCCGCCGTAGGCGATACAGCAGGCGGTCGCCGGCCGTTTCGGGCGCCCCGAGCGGAGATGGTGTGAACGACGGAAACGACGGGTTCGATGCCGCCTCGAGCCGGAGTTCGACCGGGCCCGGGACGGCCGGCACCCGATAGTGGGTGCGCCGCGGATGGACGCCCTGTAGAGGCCTGCCCTCGGCGTCGACGAGGAGGCCCTCGCACTGGAACCCGGCCGCGTCGGGGTGGAAACCCAGATCGAGTACCGCCTCGACGCGTCCCGCTCGCCATGATTCCGGGACTTCACCTCGGAAGGTGAACCAGGTCGTGCCCCAAGGTGGACCCCACTGGTCGCCGGCCAGGAACGGGTGTTGGTCGCCGATCGACGGCCCGGACGTGATCGTGAGCGTGGCCCGCTCGCGCTCGATCAGTGGCAGCACTCGTTCGTGGAGTTCCCGTGTGATTCGCTCGTCGATGAGATTGCGGTCGACCTGCACACCGCGACCGTACGCCACCTCGAAGGGGGATCGCTCGTTACGACGTCGCGAACGAGGTCGCTGCGGCTGCCAGCCCGGAGATGAGGGCCTCGGTGTGTGGCACGAGTCCGGACTCCCAGTCCCACCACAATGGGCTCGAACCGCGGACGCGTGGCGGCAGTTCGACCTGCACGCCGGCGCAGCGGGGAAGGTTGACCGGGTTGCGATCGTGTACCCCGCGCAGTTCGAGCGGGATGTCGTCGAGGTCGTCGACGATGTCGTAGGCGGGCAGTACCGCGCGGAGGTGGCCGGCGACATGTGTCGCCAGTGCGCGGTTCTGGCCGCCGAGCAGAATCGAGGTCAGCAGCGGGCGGCGTCCGAATCCGTGGATGGTGATGACGATGTCGACGTGCTCGATGAAGCCCGCGAGCACCGGTGACTGATCTGGGGTCACCCGGATCGAGGGAATGTGGAGATCCCAGTCCGGTGGGTGCAGCACGCCGTAATACGAGGCGTCGGACAGGATGGCTGCCCGGCGCGCGATGACATCGGTGGTCTCCTCCAGGCCGCCTCCGTGATAGGCCATGAATCCGAGCCGTCCGCGCAGGTCGCACTGCTCGGTGACACCGGGTAGTGCCAGTAGTTCGGCGAAGGTCGGACGGGTCATTGCTCCCAATCGTCTCACGCCGCAATAGAGTCGCCACGATGCTGGTGTGGATGGATCTGGAGATGACGGGCCTCGATCACACGCGCGAAGTGATCGTCGAGATCGCCACGCTCATCACGGATGACGATCTGCAGGTGGTTGCCGAAGGCCCCGACCTCGTGGTGCATCAGCCCGAGGAGTTCCTCACCAAGATGGATCCGTTCGTGGTCGAGATGCACACCCGGTCCGGGTTGCTCGATCAGATCCGGGCGTCCACGATCTCCCTGGCCGACGCGGGCGCCGAGACGCTGGCGTTCATCAGAGCGCACGTTCCCGAGGCCCGTACCGTTCCGTTGTGCGGCAATTCGATCGGAACCGATCGCCGGTTCCTGGCCGCCTACCTACCGGAGATCGAGGAGTACCTGCATTACCGGTCGGTCGACGTGTCGAGCATCAAAGAACTGGTGCGGCGGTGGTATCCCGAGGTGCTCAACCAGCGCGGATGGAAGCAGGGTGCGCATCGCGCACTCGACGACATCCGTGAGAGTGTTTCCGAGTTGCAGCTGTACCGCGACCTCGTCTTCTGCAACGCAGATCAGGTGGCGGCGCGGTTGATCGAACTGAATGGGGTACCGCTCGTCGATGTCGATCCTGGCGCTGATGACCCGGTCGCTACGTAGCCGGGCGTGCTCAACGGGCTGATCCGAGTTCGCCGGGTGGTCCCCCAGCGGACACACTGGTCCGATGCGTGCTGTCGTCGTCACCGAGTACGGAGGGCCTGAGGTCCTCACCGTCACCGAAGTTCCCGACCCGGTGCCGGGGCCCGACGAGATCCTCGTTCGGGTGGCGCACAGCGCCTGCAATCGTGCCGACACGCTGCAGCGGATGGGGGGCTACCGCGATCCGGTGGCGCGAGAGCACGAGATACTCGGGCTCGAATACGCCGGCACCGTCGCTGCTGTGGGCGAGCGCGTCACGATGTGGCAGGTCGGCGACCGGGTGATGGGGATCGAATCGGGTGCCTGCTACGCCGAACTCGTCGCAACCCACGAGCGTCAAGCGCTGCCGGTGCCGCGAGCGGTCGAGCTCTCGGATGCGGCGGCGATTCCCGAAGTGTTCCTGACCGCGTGGGATGCGTTGGTGGTGCAGGGTGGGCTGACGAGCGGCCGGTGGGCGCTGGTGCACGCAGGTGCTTCGGGGGTCGGTACCGCAGCCATCCAGATCGCCAAGGCGATCGGAGCCTCCATCGCCGTGACCTGTTCGACCGGCAAGATGCAGGCATGTCGGGATCTCGGTGCGGACGTCGTCCTCGAACGTTCACCGGCGGATTGGGCGACCGCATTGCGAACGACGGTTCCCGATGGAGTCGACGTGATCCTCGACGTGGTCGGCGGGGAAGAGACCAACCGCAATCTGGCCTCGATCATGCCGCAAGGGTCGATCGTGCAGGTCGGCCTGATGGGCGGCGCCCAGACGCCGGTCAATCTCGGCTTGCTGTTGGTCAAGCGGGTGCACTGGATCGGTACCACCCTGCGGGCGCGCCCGATCGAGCAGAAAGTGGCACTCAGCCGGCGATTCGTCGCCGAGATGATCCCGATGTTCGAGTCAGGGGCCCTTCGGCCGGTGATCGACTCGCGGTTCGCACTCGACGACATCGTCGACGCCCATCGTCACATGGAGGCGAATGCGAACATCGGCAAGATTCTGCTCGACATGTGAACCGGTGGTCTCGCCATGATGCGAGGCGCCGATCCGGCGGTTCAGCGAGTCGTATCGGCATCTCGGCGGGTGGAACGGACTCCGACCGCCGCTGTCACGGTAAACCCCGCATGGTGCCGATCCTCCTCGTTCTCGCCGCCCCAGAGGCCGTATTCGCGATTCGATCGGGCGAATTCCTGGCACGGCACTCGTACCGGGCACACCTGACACAGCCGCAGGGCCTTGGCCTCGCGTCGCGCCCGAGCTTCCGGTCGTTCGGCTTTCGGCCCGAAGAACAAGCTGGTCTGCGCCTTACACAGCGCCAGCTCGCGCCAGTCGACCGTCCAGCCGGCATCGTCACGGAACAGTTCGGCGGTGCTCACCTGTCGTCTCGCATTCCATGAACGATTTTAGCAGTCATTAGTAACCAATACCAGGCCGACTCGCTGGAGCGTGGTGATCTCGGGTGATGTCGACGTCTCGATCGATGTGCGGAGCCGGGAATCGCCTACGCTCACGACCTCATGACCGGTACGACCGGGCGGGTGCCAAAGCAGGAGCAGGAACAGGCGAGCGACGAGGTCACCGAGGTCGCACCAGGGATCTTGCGCGCCCAACTCCCGATCGAGTTCACCGGGTTGGGGCACGTCAACTGCTACGTGCTCGAGGATCCAGACGGTGTCGCCATCGTCGACCCGGGGTTGCCCGGCCCGTCGTCCTTCAAGGTGCTACGCCATCGCCTGTCGGCGGCAGGCATCCCGATCAAGCGGGTCCATACCGTCGTGGTCACGCACAGCCATCCCGACCACTTCGGCGGTGCCGGGCGGGTGCGGCACGAATCGGGTGCCCGCATCGTCACGCACCAACGATTCCGTCTGATGTGGGACCCCCTCGAACCGCCTGACGTCGACGTCGAGGACCTCCCGGAGGTGACCGAACCGGTCGGGCACAGGTTCCCGTGGGACCCGACGCCGTGGGGTGGCGAACGCATGGCATTCTCGCGAAGGCGGAAGCTCGCCATGCAGGCATCACGTCGCTTTCCACGCCTGATGCACGCGCCGGTGCCGACGGTCCGTCTGAGCGATGCCGACACGATCTCGCTGGGTGGGCGCGACTGGGTGTCCATCCACACCCCTGGACACACCGATGACCACCTCTGTCTGTACGACCCCGCCGGCGGCGTGATGCTGTCGGGCGATCACGTGCTCCCTACGATCACGCCACACGTCGGTGGCCTCTCACCGCTCGCCGATCCCCTGGCGACCTTCATGGAATCGCTCGACAAGGTCGCGGCCTACGGCGACGACGTCTCGGTCGCCCTCCCGGCCCACGGGCATCCCTTTGCCGGGCTCACCCGACGCGTCGAGGCCATCAAGCAGCACCATGTCGACCGGCTGGAGCAGCTGCGTTCGGCAGCCGAGCAGATCGGCAGACCCGCCACCGTTGCCGAGTTCTCCCGGCGGCTGTTCTCGGCACGGGTGCAGGGCAGGATGGCCGACAGCGAGACGTTCGCCCACCTCGAGCACCTGCGTCAGTCGGGGGCGATGACCCGTGCAACGGATCCATCTCCGTACCGGTACGTACTGGCCGACTGAACGGGTCGATCGACGGGCCGGTCGAAACCTCCTTGACTCCGACGCGCGGTGCGTGATCCACTGTTGATTCATCCGCGCACCTTGCGGCGCGCAACCCGAGAGCAGGAGTACACGATGGACACGACGACGACGCAGTACCAGGGCCAGGCGCCCGGTCGCGCTCGCCGTGGCGCGTCCCCTGTGGTCGCCTGCCCGAGTTGGCGGGAGCACACCGTTGCTTCGGCGGCTCACCGCAGTGGCATCTCCGGCGTTGCAGCAGTCGCGATGCACGCGTATCTGGGCAACACCACCACCACCACGGCCGGCGCCGAGAACCTCTCGTTCACCAAGCGCCCAGCCCGGCACCTCGCAGTGGGGTCGACGTAGACCGAACGTCGAATCACCCTCACACCGAGGCCGCCGGGTTCCGACCCGGCGGCCTTCTTCGTTTTCCGCCTCAATGTTTCACCACCAGAAAGACAATCACCATGAACACGATCCAGCTCCAATCCATCGATGACTGCTCGATCTCGACCATCCCGGTCGCCCGCTGTGCCGATGGCAACGGCACCCTCACTCCGCTGTTCTTCTCCGATCATGTGCTCGACATCGCACGCGCCAAGGCCATCTGTGCCAAGTGCGCATTGCGGGTGTCCTGCCTGGACGAGGCACTCGAACGTGAGGAACCGTGGGGCGTCTGGGGTGGCGAGCTCCTCTCCGGAGGGCGCATCGTCGCTCACAAGAGACCCGGCGGCCGACCTCCCAAGAGGCCTCGGCCTCCGATCATCGTGAACGAACTCGGCGTCGTCGATCCGAACGAGACGATCGATCGGGTCGCCGTGTGACCTTGCCGGCGGGTCGCAGCCCTGTTCACGGCCTCGGAGCCCGCACCTCCCCGTGCGGACTCCGAGGCCGAAGGGTGCCGGAGCCGGTGGTCTCGTAGCCTGGGGCCATGGCCACGCGCACCCGTCACCTTGCTGTCGCTCTGACAGCGGGTGTCCTCGCCGCGGCCGTCTCGCTGTTCG
This sequence comes from Acidimicrobiaceae bacterium, assembly GCA_024641005.1. Classification (GTDB taxonomy): domain Bacteria; phylum Actinomycetota; class Acidimicrobiia; order Acidimicrobiales; family Ilumatobacteraceae; genus Ilumatobacter. The sequence continues at coordinate 21,292 of JAHEDX010000003.1, read as the reverse complement.
GCGGCGTGTGGTTGGCGGGGGCCCGAGACGGCACGCCCCCGATCGACGGTGAGTTCGTGCTCGACCAGCCAGGGATCTTCGAAGAACCCTCCGACGAGGTCAATCCCGACACGACGGGGTCGGAGTTGCCGGTCGGGGGGTTGACGGATCTCGACGGCCGAAGCGTCGAGTTCGACCGATATCGAGGCCGACCGCTCGTGATCAATTTCTGGTTCTCGCGCTGCGCGCCCTGCAGGCGGGAGCTGCGCGACTTCGCAACCGTCGACGCCGACCTCGGTGATCGGGTGCAGTTCGTGGGCGTCGATCCATTCGACACCGCAGACGCCATGCAACGGTTCGCGCACGAGCGTGGCGTCGAGTACGACCTGTTGCTCGATGACGGCACCGTGTCCGATGGCCTCGGCATCGTGGCGTACCCGGTCACCCTGTTCGTCAGCGCCGATGGTCGCGTGCTTCGCCAGACCGGCGAGATCGATGGCGACGGGCTGCGCTCGGCGATCGAGGAACTGTTCTGATGGGGCTGTCGTTCCTGCGGGGCCTGGTGGCGGCGGTCAATCCGTGCGCCTTCGTCCTGTTGCCGACCTATCTCATGTACTTCCTCGGCATGGAGGGTCACCGACCGGGTGATCAACGCTCGACGGTGAGGAGAGCACTGCTGGTCTCCGCTGCCGTGTCGTCCGGCTTCATGGCGGTGTTCGTCGCGGTCGGCGTCGTCTCCGAGTACGCGACTCGATGGATCGAGAGCAACGCCAAATACGCGACGGTCCTGATCGGCATCACGTTCGTCGTGCTCGGCGTCGCAATGCTCGCCGGATACCAGCCGCCGATATCGACGCCGAAGGTCGACACGGGCACGCCGGACCGGACATTCCGCGCGATGGCCGTATACGGCGTGGCCTACGCCGTGGCGTCGATCGGGTGCACGCTGCCGTTGTTCTCGACGGTCGTGTTGCGTGGCACCGTCGATCGCGAAGGATGGGGCAGCGGTGTGGCCCACGTCGTGGCGTACGGGGCCGGCATGGCGCTGATCGTGACGGCGCTGACGATCGCGCTGGCCGTCGCGAACACGAGTCTGTTGCGAGTGCTGCGAAGCGGATCGCAATACGTCGACCGGATCGCGGCCGTGCTCGTGCTGCTGTCGGGCCTATATCTCCTGTACTACTTCTGGGTCGTCGACGTGAACGAGAACCGGTCGGTGGTCACCGACCGCGTCGAGCGGCTGCAGCAACGGATCCAGGCACAGCTGCTCGATCATTGGCAGCCGGTGGCGGTGGTGCTGTCGGCGGTCGTCGTGACCGCGACCGTCTACGCTCTCGGCCGCCGGCGGCCCGATACCGACGCGCCCTGACAGGTTCGTGGCGGCACCCGGTCGCTCACAGATAGTGCATCTGTTCGGCTTGTTCGGTGAGTTCGGCTCGATGGTCGGGGTGGGCGATGTCGATCAGCGCCTGGGTTCGTTCGCGCACCGAGCGACCGCGCAGTTCGGCGACCCCGTATTCGGTCACGACCTTGTCGACCGTGTTCTTGGGGGTCGTGACGGCGTCGCCTGCGGCGAGACGCGAGACGATGCGGGTCGCCCCGGCGCTGGTCGTCGAGTGCATCACCACGAAGCCCTGGCCGTCGCGAGAGTTCATGGCACCGCGTGCGAAGTCGTTCTGCCCGCCCGACGACGAGTAGTAGTGCCCCCCGATGGTCTCGCTCGCGCACTGGCCGAGGAAATCGACCGACAATGTGGCATTGATCGACACGAAGCCGCGCTCGCGTCCGATGATGGCAGGGTCGTTGACATATCGCACCGGCCACAGTTCGACCGCGGTGTTCTCGTGCAGGAATGAGTGGAGTCGGTCGGTACCCAGAGCGAACGAGCCGACGGTCTTGGTGCGGTTGAGGTCCTTTCGTACCCCGTTGACGACACCGGCCTCGATCAGATCGACGACTCCGTCCGACAGCAACTCGGTGTGGATACCGAGATCGCGGTGGTTCATCAGGGCCCCCATGATCGCGTTCGGAATCGCGCCGATGCCGGTTTGCAGGGTGGCGCCGTTGGGGATGCGTTCTGCGACGTAGTTGGCGATGGTGCGGTCGAGGTCGTCGGGTTCGCGTGGTTCGACCTCGACCAACGGCCGGTCGCTGCGGCACCAACCGGCCACCTGACTGACGTGGAGTTGATTGCGGCCGAACGTCCTCGGCATGTCCTCGGTGACTTCGAGAAAGAACCGGGCGCGCCCGATGAAGCTCGACGTGTAGTCGGCCGAGACACCGAGCGAGAAGTATCCGTGCCGGTCGGGCGGTGAAGCTGCGGCGATCACCAACGGGTCGGCGGTGCGGGCTCGCATCAATGCGAACACTTCGGAGAAGTGGGCCGGGATCAACCCGATGGTGCCGTTCGCAAAATGCTTCCGAGTCACGTGCGACAGGAAGTACGACAGGTGTTTCAGACGATCGCCGAACTCGCCGGCGAGATAGCGACGCTCGTGGATCGCGTGCATCTGGTGGACGCGAACTCCGACGAGATCGTCTGCGGCGCCCTCGATCGCGTCGAGCAGACAGGTGGGCTCGCCGTTGGCCAGCGGCACGATCAACTGCGTACCAGGGCCGATGTGATCGAGCACGTCACCGGGTTGATTGCAGAAATCCACGCCTACGACGCTACTCGTGGTCGCGGAGGTCGGATACGGTCGCCAGTCGTGAGCGATACAGACTTTGTGCCTGCCTCGTCGGTGCCGGTGAGACCCGCGGCGACCGTGATGTTGTTGCGTGACGGCTCCGACGGGCTCGAGGTGTTCATGTTGCAGCGCACCATGTCGGCTGCGTTCGCGAGGGGGCAGTACGTGTTCCCGGGCGGCAAGGTCGACGACGCCGATCACGGCGAAGCGTTCGAACCGATCTGTGACGGGCTCGACGATGCCGATGCTTCGGCTCGCATGGGGATGGATCACGGCGGTCTGGCCTGGCTGGTCGCCGCTATCCGCGAGTGCTTCGAGGAAGCCGGCGTGCTGCTGGCTCGCCCGGTGGGCGGCAACGACATCGTTCGGTTCGACGGCGTCGAGGTCGAGGCCCGTTTCAATGCCGCCCGCCACGAGATCCATGACGGCACCCGATCGCTGGTCGATCTCTGTGCCGACGAGGGTCTGTTGCTGCTGACCGATCGCATTCATCTGGTCGATCATTGGGTGACCCCGGTCGGGGAGCGCCGGCGATTCGACACCCGGTTCTTCGTGGCGTTGGCGCCGGAGGCTCAAGAGCCGTTGCACGATGACGGCGAGACGATCGCCAGCTTGTGGGTGCGGCCGACAGATGCCTTGCAGATGTGGAGCGACGGCGAGTTGCAGATGTTCCCACCCACGCTGGCTTCGCTCGAGTTCCTGAAGCCCCACGCCACGGCATCTGACGCACTGGTCGCCGCCGCCGCCGTGGGTGTTCCACCGGTCGTGCTGCCTCGCCTCGTGTTCGATGGTGATCGCCTGATCGGCATCTGTCGTCCGGGTGATCCCGGCTACGACGACACCCCGTTACCCGAGTTCGTGCTGGGCGGGCGGCGCTGAGGCGCTCACCCGATCGGTTCAGCCGGCGTCGTGCTGGGCGTCGAAGGCGGCGTTGACTGCGTCGAGCATGCGGGCCGAGCAGCCGGCCATCTCGACAGGATCTGCGCTGGTCACCGGCGCGATCTGGTCGCTGATACGGGCCGCTATCGAGCGGAAGGCGAGTGCCGCGGCGCTGTCGCCGTCGAGCGACACCGGATTGCCAGCGTCGTTGCCGGCAGCGACGGCCGGCTCGAGCGGAATCTGCCCGAGCAGTGGGGAATCGATGTCGGCCGCCAGTGCCGCACCGCCGCCTTCACCGAACAGCGCGTACGTCACTCCGTGCTCGCACGTGAACGCGCTCATGTTCTCGATCACACCGACGACTGGTAGGAAGCTGCGTCTGGCCATGTCGGCGGCGCGTTGGGCGACCTTCTGGGCTGCGATCGCCGGGGTCGTGACGATCACCATCGACGTACGCGGCAGCATCCTCGCCAACCCCATCTGCACGTCGCCGGTGCCGGGCGGCATGTCGATGAGGAGGTAGTCGAGGTCTCCCCACGCCACGTCCGCCAGAAACTGTTCGACCGCCTTGGTGAGCATCAACCCGCGCCACATCAGAGCTGTGGACTCCTCGACCAGGAACCCGGTCGATACGACCTCGAGCCGGCCGGCCCCGACCGGCTTGCGGTTGGGCACGATCTTGGGTTTGTCGGAACCTTCGATGCGTTCGGCCTCCATACGATCGGACATGCCGAGCAGGCGCGGAACAGAAAATCCCCAGATGTCGGCGTCGAGTACTCCGACGGTGTGGCCGAGCGCGGCCAGCGCCGTCGCGAGGTTGACCGTGACGGAGCTCTTCCCCACACCGCCCTTGCCGCTGGCGATCGCGAGCACCTGGCACCGCAACGGGATCTGTGTGTCGGGGGCCAACTCGCGGGCCTTCCAACGTGCCTTGCTCATGACCTCCGCCCGCTCGTCGGCGTTCATCTCGCCCCACTCGATCTGGACGTCGACGACCCCCGGATGGAGCCCGACGCGGGTTTCGACCTCGCGTTTGATGTCGGCGCGCAGAGGGCACCCGCCGATCGTGAGCTTGATGCCGACGATCACACGGCCGTCGGCGTCGACCGAGACATCCGGGACCATTCCGAGCGAGACGATGTCGTCGCCGAGTTCGGGGTCGACAACGGTGCCGAGCACACCCATGACGTCGTCTCGGCTCGGTGGAGCAGGGCGCGAGGAGGCGGTCATCGACGTATTTTACCGGTCGCCGCCGTGTAATCTCGGGGTCATGGCGTCGGATGCTGGTGTGCCGTCAGTGTCGAGTGCCCAGAGCCAGGATCGGCTCGACCTGTTCAAGACGCTCGGCGACAACACGCGGTACGCCATTTACCTCGAGCTCGCCCGCTCGCCGCGCCCTCTCACGACGGCAGAAGTGGCCGACATGATCGGTCTGCATCCCAATACGGTTCGACCGCATCTCGAGCGCATGCGCGACGTCGGTCTGATCGATGTGCAAGTCGGCGGTCGGGGTGAGATCGGCCGGCCACAACACCGGTACTCGCTCTCGTCGGACGCACCATCGCTGGGGCTCGAACCACCGGTGATGCCCGTCTTGGCCCGAATGGTGCTGGCGATGGCGGACCGCCTCGGCGCCGCGGCGGAAGATGCACGGGCCGTCGGTAGGGATGAGGGAGCGCGCCGATCGGCCCCGTTCCGGAATGCTCCCTCGAGCCTCGAGGCGTTCGTGACCGATCTCGATCGGCTCGGGTTCGACCCGATCGTCTCCGATCCCGACGATCCGCTCGACGTCGCCGTCGTGGCGTTCGCCAACTGCCCGTTCGGCGAACTGGCCCGGTCCCACCCCGAGCTGGTGTGCAGCCTGCATCGCGGCATGATCGAGGGGTTCCTCGAAACGATGGGCGACGCCGGGGTGCGGCACTTCTGCGACGTGGTCGACCGCACCCCTTGCCAGGTCACCGTGGGCGATCCGGCATGAACACCAGGGTCCGTTGCATGGCGGTGACGAGGACCTCTCGGACAGGTAGGCTGGCAACTTCATCGACTCGAGAAGGGACCGATTGATGATCACACTGACCGACACCGCTGCATCCAAGGTGAAAGAGTTGCTCGACGCCGAGGGCGCCGCTGATCTCGCGCTGCGCGTTGCCGTCCGTCCAGGTGGTTGCAGTGGGTTCTCGTACGAGATGTTCTTCGACGGCGACATCGCCACCGACGACGAGCTGGCCAACTACGGCGAGGCCGTCAAGGTCGTCGTCGACCCGGCGTCGGCTCAGCTGCTGCAAGGCGCCACGCTCGACTACAAGGACGGCCTCGACCAGTCCGGCTTCTCGATCACCAATCCCAACGCCAGCCGCACCTGCGGGTGTGGTCAGAGCTTCTCCTGAACCCAGCTGTCTGATGTGCGGGCCGTATAGGTCTTGCGACGCGTCCGACAGTGCGTGAAGCCTTGCGAACGTTTGTGTTGCACTGTGTTGACGAGGTTGCATCAGGCCGTATGCCGATGAGATGGTGATCGTCCATGGCCTCGCCGATCACCAGATCCACATCTCGGTTCCAGCGTCGAATCCTTGGGCTCGGCGCGCTCGCGACCCTGCTGCTGGTGATCATCGGCGCTCCGTTCTTCGTCAACCACGTCGAGGGTGACCTCGAACAACGCGTCCCGACCGAACTCGCAGCTGCGGGCTTTCCCGGCGTTGCCGCCTCGTTCTCGGGACAGGACGGCACGCTGCGTTGCGCCGCTCCACTCGACGATCCGGAGGGGGCGATCGCTGCCGCCTACGACGTCTGGGGCGTGCGAGCCATCGAGGTCGACCGTTCGTGCCGGGTGAACCGGGCGCCGCTCGTCGAGACCACGACCACTGTGGAGGGCGACGAACTGACCGAAGCCAGCGCTGTGTTCGTCACCGGTACCGAGCAGGACGTGGCCGACACCGCCCAGGCGCCGACGGCGACGTCGATCCCTCCCGACTTCGACACGGTCGCCGACATCGTCGCCACGAGCCCACAGTTGTCCCTCCTGGCGGTCCTCATCGCCGAAGCCGGGCTCTCCGAGGTGTTGGGATCCGAGACCAGCGCACCGGTCACGCTGTTCGCTCCGACCGATGAGGCGTTCGATGCCCTGCCCGCCGACGAGTTCGCAAAGTTGCGTTCCGATCCCGAACTCTTGATGAAGGTGTTGAGTCATCATGCGGTCGCCGGGGACATCAGGATCGCCGACCTGGTCAACGGTGAGTTGGTCACCATGGACGGCGGCACGGTCGACATCGCGCGGAGCGGCACCGAGGTGTCGGTGTCCGGCGCCATGGTGATCGCCGCTGATCTCACGGCCCGCAACGGGGTCGTGCACGTCGTCGATGCAGTCCTGCCGCCCGACCTCTCGGTCGTCGGCCGGTTTGCCGAGACCTCTGCGGTGTTCGAATCCGGCGAAGTCACCCTGTCGGGCGTCGTGGCCACCGAGGTCGAGCGCGCGGCGCTGATCGATGCTGCGCGCGGCGTCCCCGAGACAGTGCCGGTCATCGACCTCTTGACCGTCGACCCCGATCGAGGACTCGATGCCGCCGCGACCGCATCGCTCGCCCGGCTGGTCGCGGCTGTGCCGGTGAACCTGGTCCAAGGTGTCAGCGGGTTCGACGGCAACGAGTTCTATGTGCGCGGGACCTATCTCACCGAGGCCGACCGGGACGCAATGGCGACCGTGGCCGAAGCGGTCGGCGCTGCCGCCGATCTGCAACCACCACCGGTGGCAACAGACACGGATGCGGCCGATGTCGAGCAGCAGCTCAACGCCTTCGTGGCAGCACGCCCGGTCCAGTTCGAGCCGAGTTCGTCGGTGTTGACCGACTCGTCCACCGACGTGATCGACCGATTGGCGCAGATCGTCCAGCAGTTCAGCGGCATCGCGATCACGGTCGAGGGCCACACCGACAGCGACGGGAGCGCCGCGGAGAACGTGCTGCTCAGCCGCTTCCGGGCCCTGGTCGTGCGCCAGGCTTTGATCGACAGGGGTATCCCCGCCGGAGTGATCACGGCGGAGGGGTTCGGTAGCGAGCGCCCGATTCTGGTCGACGGCACCGAGGACAAGGTCGCCAGCCGACGGGTCGAGTTCCGCGTGGTGGTCGTTGCGTGACCACGGGCGTGCCAGCATGAGCGAGAGGTCTTCGAGGTGAACCACTGATGCCGTACACGTTGATGAAGGGCTGGGCATGGGTGCTGCTGGGGGTGCTGTTGGGCATCTTCATCGGCTGGCTGTTGCGCAGCATCGCTGCCAAGCGTCAGGTCGCGCGGGCTCGCAACCACCATGTCGACAGCGTCGAACTCGAACGGCTTCGAGGCCGCGTCGCCAATCTCGAGCCGGTCGTCGTCGAACGTGACCGGCTCAGGGCCGAACTCGAGCAGAACCGTTCGGAGGCGGCCGCCTCGTCGGTCCGAGCAGATGCCAACGACACCCCGGTGGCCTCCGATGATCAGCTCAGCGCTGCGGACGACTCGACCGAGGCGGCAGCCTCATCGGGCGAGATCGCTTCAGCTCCTGCGGCACCCGATATGTCACGGGCGCAGGCGGCGCTGGGTAGGCCGATCACCGCCGACGATCTGCAGGTCGTCGAAGGCATCGGCCCGAAGATCGAGTCGCTCTGCCACGGCATCGGCATCCGAACCTGGTTCGACCTCTCGACGACCGAGGTGTCGTTGTTGCGCACGATGCTGGCCGATGCCGGGTCGCGCTTCCGCAGACATGATCCGTCGACGTGGCCCGAACAAGCGGGGCTGCTCGCAGCCGGCCGCTGGGACGACTTCAAGGCCCTCACCGACGGGTTGCGCGGTGGCCGATCAGCCGGCTGACATCAGCCTCGTCGTCAATGGAGAAGCGGTCTCGGTACCGGCCGTCGGTTCGCTGCTCGATGTGCTGAGGGAGCACCTCGGCCTGCATTCGGTGAAGGATGGGTGCAGCCCCCAGGGGCAGTGCGGCTGCTGCACGGTGTGGGTCGACGGCCAACCTCGCGTGTCGTGCGTCACGCCCGTCGCGCGTGTGCGCGGGCGTTCGGTCACGACGATCGAAGGGCTCGCTGATGCCGAGGCCTGGGCGGTCGCCTTCACCGAGCACGGGGGAAGCCAGTGTGGTTTCTGCACCCCGGGCATCATCATGCGGGCGGCTGCCCTCGATACCACCAAGCAGCGGTCGGTCGATGCCGTTCGGCAGGCGTTGCTCGCCCACATGTGCCGGTGTACCGGATGGCAGCCGATCGTCGAGTCGATCACGTCGGTCGACCTCGGCCGCACGGTGTCCACGATCGATGTCGGGCTCGCCGAGCGGCGAGCCACTCTGGAAGGTGGCGTGCCGCAACACGTCGGGGTGGCCGTCGCTCTCGGACGCGGTGGCTTCGCCGACGACACCGCACCGTCCGATGCGCTTGTCGCGGTGCGGGGGGTCGACGGGAACTGGGTCGTCGGCGAGTCGTTGGCGGAAGCTCGCGAGTCGAGCGGCAAGGTGCAGGGTCGGCGAACCACTGCGCCGCTGGCGTGGCCGATCGACCTGCCGGCCGGCGATTGGGACCGGACGCTGCAGACCACATGGGTCGAGCCGGCATATCTCGAACCCGACGCCTCGTGGTGCCGGCCGGGAGGCGAGCCGATGAGCTCCCACGGCAACGGCGGCGCATTCGGGGCCAAACAATCCGGCGAGTTGGGCGCTGTTGCCCGCCGGCTCGCCGATCTGCACGGGCGGCCGGTCAGGGTGCTCAGCACCCGCGAAGACGTGGTGCGATTGGGAGCAAAGCGGCCACCGCTCGCGGCAGGTGTGCGTTCGGATGGGTCGGGCAGCGTTCACGTCGCCCGCACAGACGGAATCGTCGCCGCCGTGCATTCGGTTGCGCCGCTCGTCGAGGTCGTCGAGTTCGACGTTCCCGGACCGCCGACTTCCGCTGCTCTGCGCGGAGCGGGATGGGCTGAACTGGCCGTGTTGCTGTGCTCGCTCGCCGACGGTCCGCCCTTCACCGCCGTCACGCCGCAGGGGGCCCGGGCAACCGCAGAGATCGATGGTGATGGCAGCGTCCGGGTCCTGGTCTCGTGCGGAGCAGCTCTCGATGCCAATGTGCTGCGCAGTTACTGCATCGGTGCTGCTCACATGGCACTCGGTTGGGTCGCGTCAGAGGGCTTGTCGATCGACGCGGACGGCGTTCCTCACGATCTCACGATTCGTTCGTTCGGTGTGCTGCGCGCCGTCGACACGCCGAACGTCGAGGTCGAAGTCGAGGTCTGTGACGGCCCGCCCGTCAACGGGAGTGATGCCGTGTTCGTCGCGGTGGCAACGGCGGCGTGGCATCGCACGGGATGGGCGGCGCGATGGCCCACGGCTCACTGACCGGCATCCGCCACACGCCCTCGCTGCACCCGACCGGGTCATACTGCGGCTACCGTCGCGGCCATGAGCAAGCCGTTGGGTCCGTACACACCTGCAGTCCGCGCCGGTGATTTCATCCTCGTTTCGGGCCAAGTCGGCGTCGTCGATGGTTCGCTGGCCGATGGCGGCGTCGCCGGCCAGACCCGTCAGGCCATCGCGAACCTGGTCGAACGGCTCGCGGAGATGGATGCCGAGTTGACGGACGTGGTGAAGACCACATGCTTCCTGGTCGACATGGACGCGTTCGCCACGTTCAATGCCGCATACGTCGAGGGTTTCGGCAGCCATCGGCCTGCCCGTTCGACCGTCGCGGTCCGCGAGCTGCCCGTCGGTGCCCGGGTCGAGATCGAAGCGATCGCCCACAAACCGGTCTGACACCGCTGGTCTGCCCGATCGACGATCCGTGGCGCAGGTGCGGCGCGAGCTAGCCTGCTGCCATGGCCGGAGCCATCGCGATCGTCGTTGTCCTGTTGATCTTCCCCTCGCTCGTTCTGATGAGCGGTGGCGTCGCGTCGGCGATCCTCGGGTTCTTCCTGCAGAAGGACGGCGAGATCCGGCACGAAGGCAGCGAACTGCTCCAGCTCGACGACTGAGTCGCTGCTCGCGGTCACGCCCGGCCTCTGGCACACTCGCGGTCATGCATCTTCACGACTCCTCGCTCGAGGTGCTCACCCAAGCGGTCGTCCGGTACGCGATCGATCGAGTGCGGCTCGACCCTCCGCCGTTGGATGGCCCGCGCACGCTGGCGGAGTTGCGGGCGATGGCGGGCCGCACGATCACGTCGCACGGCATCGGCGGGCTCGAAGCACTGCGCGTATTCGGTGACGTGCTCGCCCCTGCCTGCATCTCCGTCGACCATCCCAGATTCCTGTCGTTCGTGCCCGCCGCCCCGACCGAGGCCTCGATCCTGTTCGATCTCGTCGTCGGCGCGTCGAGTATCTACGCCGGCTCGTGGATGGAGGGCGGCGGTGCCGTCTTCGCCGAGAACGAGGCGTTGCGCTGGATTGCCGACTTGGCCGGCTTTCCCGCAGCCGCGGGAGGGGTGTTCGTCAGCGGAGGCACGGCGGGCAACCTGAGTGCCCTGATCGCCGCGCGATGGAAGTGGCGTCACGACGCCGAAGGTGTCCACGATCGCACGAGAGGCCTGATGGTCGCTTCGCAGGGCGCGCATTCGTCGGTGGCCCAAGCCGGCCGGGCGATGGATGCCGACGTGGTGTTGGTGCCCGCCGACGACGCGGGGCGTATGCACGGCCGGGACCTCACCTCGACGATCGATGGGCTCTCCGCACACGATTCGGCGCGACTGTTCGCCGTCATCGCCACCAGCGGAACCACGAATGCCGGCATCGTCGACGACCTCGCCGGAGCGGCGGATGTCTGTGAACGGCGCAACCTGTGGCTGCATGTCGACGGCGCGTACGGCGGCGCCGCACTCGCTGCGCCGTCGGTCCGGCCGCTCTTCGACGGCATCGAGCGTGCCGACAGCTTCATCGTCGATCCGCACAAGTGGCTGTTCGCCCCGTTCGACTCGTGCGCGTTGCTGTATCGAGATCCGCGCATCGCGAAGGCGGCGCACTCGCAACAGGCCGAATACCTCGATGTGCTGCAAGACGACGAGTGGAACGCCAGCGACTATGCGCACCACCTGTCGCGCCGCGCGCGAGGGCTGCCGCTCTGGTTCAGCCTCGCGACCTATGGCACCGATGCGTACCGGTTCGCCGTCGAGACCACCTTGTCGGTCGCCCACGCCGGCGCCGACCTGATCCGCCAGAGCGAGCACTGTGAACTGGTGCTCGAGCCTGAGCTCTCGGTCGTGGTCTTTCGGCGGAAGGGCTGGACCGCCGAGCAGTATCGCCGGTGGAGCGAAGACCAGCTGGCCGCACAAGAGTGCTTCGTCGTGCCCACATCGTGGGCCGGTGAGACCGTGCTGAGATATTGCGTGGTGAACCCGCTCACCACTGTCGAAGATCTGGCGACGATCCTGGATTCGTTGTCGTGACCGACCTGGTGATTCGGCATGCCCGTTGCGTGGCGACGCTCGATGGCGCCCGTCGGGAAATCGCCGACGGATGGGTGGCGATCACCGACGGCCTCATCGAAGCGGTCGGTGACGGGGTGGCGCCGTCGGCCGCCGACGTCATCGATGCCAGCGGCTGTCTGGTCACTCCCGGGCTCGTCAACACGCATCACCACCTGTACCAGAACCTCACTCGTGCGTTCCCGCCGATGACCGACAAGCCGTTGTTCGGCTGGCTGCAATCGCTGTACCCCCTCTGGGCGGCGATCGACACCGAATCGGTGTACGTGTCGGCATGGGTGGGTCTGGCGGAGCTGGCCTTGTCGGGGTGCACCACGTCGTCCGACCATCTGTATCTCCATCCGCTCGGGGCCGGGGATCTGCTGGCGGCCGAGATCGAGGCAGCCCGCGATCTCGGTCTGCGCTTTCATCCGACCCGGGGATCGATGTCGCTGTCGGAGAAAGACGGCGGACTGCCTCCTGACCAGGTTGTCGCCGACGACGACTCGATCCTGGCGGCCAGCGAGGAAGCGGTCGAACGCCATCACGATCGGTCGTGGGGGGCGATGACCCGAGTGGCGCTCGCACCGTGTTCGCCGTTCAGCGTCACCGAGCAGCTGATGGTGCGCACCGCCGAGCTGGCCGAGCGCCTCGACGTCCGGCTCCATACCCACTTCGCCGAGAACGCCGAGGACGACGCGTTCAGCCTGGCGACGTTCGGCTGCCGGCCGATGGAGTATCTCGAGCGAACCGGGTGGGCGAGCGATCGCACCTGGGTAGCCCATTGTGTGATGCCCGACCGGGCCGAGATCTCCCGTCTCGGCGCAGCCGGTGTCGGCGTCGCTCACTGCCCGTCGAGCAATCTGATCCTCGCGTCGGGTATCGCGCCGGTCGTCGACCTGCGGGCGGCCGGTGTCGATGTCGGCCTCGGCGTCGACGGCTCGTCGTCCGCGGACGCAGCGTCGTTGTGGTTGGAAGCGCGACAGGCGATGTTGCTCGCCAAACTGCGCGACGGAGCAGCTGCGGGGACCGCTCGGATGGCGCTCGAGATGGCGACGTTGGGCGGCGCCGCATGCCTCGGACGGTCGGGAGAGCTCGGCGTGCTACAACCTGGTGCGGTCGGCGATGTTGCCGTGTGGTCGCTGACCGGGCCCAGCTTCGCGGGCGCCTTGGCCGATCCGATCGAGGCCTGGCTGAGGTGCGGGCCGACCGGGGCTCGCGACACGATCGTGCACGGCCGCCCGATCGTTCGAGACGAACAGCTCGTGTCGTCACGGGTCGACGACATGTTGCGCGCCCACGATCGATTGGCTCGCCGTATCCAGCAACTCGCGTGACGTGGTCGCATGATCCGGCCGGCATGATCCGGCCGGGTGCTGCACGTGACCCGGGCAGACCGGACAGAATGGCCGCCGTGCCCCGTCTCGCCCTGATCTCGTGCATGCTGCTCGCCGGCTGTGGCGCGGGGTCGGTGACGGCCGGTGTCGAGGTGGTCGAGTCCCGCACCGTCGCCGTCGAACGACCAGGACCCGACGCTGCGGTCGTCGACGACCCGTCGAGCGTTGGCGACGGTTCATCCCTCGACGACCGCTCGTTCGAGGTGCTGACCGGGATCGACATCGTGGCCGGGTCGACGCAGGCGTCGAGACCCCGAAGCGTCGCGATGGTCGGTGATTCACTCACGTTGTCTGCTCGAGACGAGATCGCGTCAGCGCTCGGTCGCACCGGTATCGATGTCGTCGCCGTCGACGGTGTCGAGAGCAGACGGATGGTGCGTGGCTCGAAGCAGGTGCCCTCGGGGGCCAGCGCGATCGAGCAGATTCTCGAGACCTCCGACCCGGATCTGTGGGTGATCGCCCTCGGAACGAATGATGTCGGCGCACAATCCGGAACCGATGTGTTCCGGGACGACATGGATCAGCTGCTGGGCCTGCTTCCCGCGAACGCTTCGGTGATCTGGGTCGACCTGTGGATCCGCGACCGTGACGACCAGATCGTGCGGGCCAACGAGGCGATCCGTTCCGAGCTGGCGCGTGGTCGCCGCGTCGGCGCTGTGGTCGACTGGCACACGCGTGCCGACGCGCCGGGCGTCATCACCCGCGACGGCATCCATCTCACCGACGAGGGACAACTGCTGTTCGCCGAGTCGATCGTGGTGGCCATCGACTCGACCTTCGCCGACTAGCGACCGACGCGGATCGAGCCCGTTGGCCGGCGCGCGACGTAGTCTGCGCTCGTCGCCAGAACGTCGAGAGGAGTCACCGAGTTGGTCGAGGGCATGATTCGTCAGCTGCGTCCTGACGAGACGGATCCGAACCATCCGTGTACGGATGTGTCGCTCTACACACCGGATCTCGACCTGCTGGCCTACATGCTGCAGGACCTTCGCACACTGATTCGGTCCAACGATGCGGGCAAGACCGACCTGGCGGCCCACGAGCCCAAGCTGTGGGACGTGCACGGTCTGCGTCGCCGAACCGTCGTCTGCGAACCCCAGCACATCCGCGAGCGCGATCGGGTGTGCATCGTCGGCTTCTTCGCCGAACGGCGCGAGGACATCGACTATGACTCGCTCGATGGGATGGAACTGAGCCTGCTCCTCGAGTTCCGCAGGTTTCCCGGCATCTTGAGCTACAGCTCGATCGAGCTCGCCAACGACTTCTGGGGCAACCTCGTGGTACACAGCTTGCCCGACGACACCGAGGCCTGGCGCGGCAGTTCGGCGCACTCGAAGGCGGTCGACATCTCGCCCCGTCTCTACTCGGCCATCCGTATCCACAACGGTCACCTCGATGGTGGGGTGTCGAGCAATCACGCGATCGTGCTCGACCGCACCAAGTACTGGGATTACGAGTGCGAGCCGGTGTGGCAGGCGGTTCGCGAGTTCGATCCGCCGCTGCAGCGAACTCGTCGTCAGTTCCCCCAGCGAGACTGACCGAATCGATAGCCGACGGATCGCACGGTCGCGATCAGGCCGGCGTGCTCTTCGCCGAGCTTGGCGCGCAGACGCCGGATGTGCACGTCGACCGTGCGTGCACCGCCGTAATACTCGTACCCCCACACGCGCGACAGCAGTATCTCGCGGGTGAACACCTTGCCCGGGTTCTGAGCGAGGAACTTGAGCAGCTCGTACTCCATGTAGGTCATGTCGAGTGGCCGGTTGGCGATCGTGGCCTGATACGTCTCGAGATTGAGCACCAGCTGTCCGTACTCGACGAGCTCGCCTGCCGGGCTGACCGCGTCGCCGACGTTCCACAGCAGGTGGCGCAGCCGGGCTTCGAACTCGGCGGGGTGGAATGGTGACAAGCAGAAGTCGTCGAACAGGTCGTCGCGCAGGTGGAGGTCGCCGAGATGAGCCCCACCGATCAGCACGAGCACCTTCAGGTGCGAACCATCAGACTTGCGCAGGGTGCGGGCGAACGCCCAGGCGTTCTCGGGGTCGCCGGTGCAGTCGATGATGGCGCCCTGCCATCCGTCTGCTGGTTCGTTGTCGGAGGCCTCGTCGATGGACGCGACGCTCTTCCACGAGTAACCCGCCAGGTCGAGCGAGCGCGCCAGTTCGGGCGCGATCGGATCGGCGAACACCGCGAGCATGCCGGCGGCGGTCGAGGCATCGTCCATTAGACGGACCTCAGGTATCGGTCGAGCTCGAACTGGCTGACATGGGTCTTGTACTCGCGCCACTCGTGACGCTTGTTGCGCAGGAACCACTCGAAGATGTGTTCGCCGAGCACGTCGTGCACCAGGTCGGAACGCTCCATCGTGCGCAGTGCATCGGAGAGCGATTGGGGGAGTTGGGTGATGCCCAGTTTGGCGAGCGCTGTGTCGTCCATCTCGAACAGGTTGGCGTCGGCCTCCTCGGGCAGCTCGTAGCCCTGTTCGATCCCGCGCATGCCGGCCGCCAGCAACAAGCTGAAGGCGAGGTATGGGTTGCAGGCGGGGTCGGGGGACCGGTATTCGATCCGGGTGGCGAGCGGGTTGCCCTTCTTGGCGATCGGTACCCGGATCAGCCCGCTGCGGTTGTTGCGGGCCCAGCTGATGTGCACCGGAGCCTCGAATCCGGGAACGAGCCGCTTGTAGCTGTTGACCGTCTGATTGGTGATCGCCGTGATCTCGGCGGCGTGCACCAGGAGGCCGGCCATGAACGACTTGGCGAGCGGCGACAACGCGTGCGGGTCGGAACCGTCGTAGAACGCGTTCTCGTCGCCACGGAACAATGACATGTGCAGGTGCATGCCGGAGCCCTGCACGCCCTCGAGCGGCTTGGGCATGAACGTGGCGTGCACCCCTTGGCTGGCCGCGACCTCTTTGACGATCAGCCGGAACGTCATCACGCTGTCGGCCATGGTGAGCGCGTCCGTGTGACGCAGGTCGATCTCCTGCTGACTGGGCGAGTCCTCGTGGAAGCTGTACTCGACTGGGATGCTCATCTGCTCGAGCTTGCGGATCGTCTGCTTGCGCAGGTCACCTGCCGCGTCGCGTGTCGTGAGGTCGAAGTATCCGCCGTAGTCGAGCGGTTGCGGCTTGAGCCCCGCGGTCGGCTGCTCGAAATAGAAGAACTCGAGGTCGGGAGCGATGTAGAACGTGAATCCCAGGTCGTGCGCTGCCTTCACGGTGCGGCGCAGCACCTGGCGGGGGTCGCCTTCGAACGGCGTACCGTCGAGGGCGCGAATGTCGCAGAACACCCGGGCCTCGGCGGCGCCGGGCTCACCCCATGGCAGCAGCTCGAACGTGTCGGGGTCTGGGACCGCGAGCACATCGGACTCCTGCACGCGCGAGAACCCGTCGATCGAGGACCCGTCGAACGTCATCCCGTCCTCGAGCGCGTTCTCGAGTTCGGCCGGACTGATCGCGAAGCTCTTGAGATTGCCGAGCACGTCGGTGAACCACAGGCGAACGAGTCGAACGCCGCGCTCTTCGACGGTGCGCAACACATAGTCACGATGCTGATCGAGCAATCCGCTCACCTCACCAGTCTGGTCGGGCCGAGGCCCAAAGGGAAATGTCTGGAAAAATCGAGCGGGAGCCCTGGTCACCAGGGCTCCCGCTCGGAAGATCAACCGTCGCCGGTCGAATTCACTTCTTCTTGGCGGCGACCTTCTTGGCGGGCGCCTTCTTGGTCGTCTTGTCGGCCTTGGCGTCGGCGGCGCTGCACACCGTTTCGGTGATCATCGCGGCGACGACGTAGGGGTCCATGTTGGCGTTCGGACGGCGGTCCTCTGCATAGCCCTTGCCGTCCTTTTCGACCTGCCATGGGATGCGGATCGACGAGCCGCGGTCGGACACCCCGTAACTGAACTTGTTCCACGGAGCGGTCTCGTGCTTGCCCGTGAGGCGCTCTTCGATGCCGTCGCCGTAGTTCTTGACGAGTTCCATGTAGTTCGCACCGATCGCCTCGCAGGCGTCGATGATCGCGTCATAGCCCTCGCGCATGGCGACGGTGGAGAAGTTCGTGTGGCAGCCGGCGCCGTTCCAGTCGCCCTTTTCGGGCTTGGCGGCGAGGCTGATCACGACGTCGTAGTCCTCGGCGATGCGATGCAGCAGCCATCGGGCCACGTGCATCTGGTCGCCGACCGCCGTCGGACCGAGCGGGCCGATCTGGAACTCCCACTGGCCCGGCATGACCTCGGGGTTGGTGCCCGAGATCGACAGGCCGGCATCGATGCACGCCTGCGTGTGTTCCTCGACGATGTCGCGACCCATGATTCGGCCGGAGCCCACGCCGCAGTAGTAGGGACCCTGCGGGGCGGGGAGCCCGCCACCTTCGGGGAAGCCCAGCGGCGTGCCGTCGAGGCGGAGCATCGTGTACTCCTGCTCGAGGCCGAACCACATGTCGTCGTGGGCGTACTTCTTCTCGATGCGTGCCGCCTTGGCGCGCGTGTTGGTGGCATGCGGGCGCATGTTCGATGCCAGCAGCACCTCGCACATCACGAGCATGTTGCGCCCACCGCGAATCGGGTCGTGGCAATGGAACACCGGGCGCAGCACACAGTCGGACTTGTCGCCGGTCGCCTGGTTCGTCGACGAACCGTCGAATCCCCAGATCGGGGGCTCGGAGACCTCGTCGTGCAGGATCTTGGTCTTGCTCCGGAGCAACGGGGTGGGCTCGGTGCCGTCGAGCCAGATGTATTCAGCTTGGTACGCCACGGATGGGTCCTTCCAATGAACGGTTGTAGGGGTAGCGGCACGATGCCAGCGTGCGATTACTCCGCCATGTTCGCAATGTGAACGGCGTGTGAACAAACCCGCCGCCGACGGCGGGTGTTCAGGACGAGGCCGGTGGCTTGAGTCGATCGGCCCACGCTTCGGTGAACCGGTCGAGGATCATCGCCATCAGCACCAGCGCCAGCCCGACCTCGAAACCGAGCCCGAACAGGCTGCGCTGCAACGCCCGAACGGTTTCGAAACCGAGCGCTCCACCGCCGACGAGGCCCGTGATGATCACCATCGCCAACACCATCATGATCACCTGGTTGACCCCTGCCATGATCGTCGGGGCGGCGAGGGGGAGGCGGACCCCGAACAGGGTCTGGCGGGGGGTCGCCCCGAATGTGCGCGATGCCTCGACGCTCTCCTCGGCGACTTCGCGAATGCCGAGCGCGGTGATGCGTACGCCGGGAACCATCGCGTAGACGACCGTTGCGATGATGCCGGGAACCACACCGACCGTGAACAGGATCACGACCGGGATGATGTAGACGAGCGAAGGGATCGTCTGCATGGCGTCGAGCACCGGTGCGAGCACCGCCTCGACCCGACGGCTCCGGCCGGCCCACACGCCGAGCGGCACGGCGACGGCCAGCGACAACGCAGTGGCGATGATCACCTGCACGAGCGTGTCGAGCGACAGCTCCCACATACCCGTCAATCCGATCGCCAGCAGTGCACACATCGAGAACACGGCGAACTGCCAGTTCTTGATCCGCCAGCAGGCGAAGCCGGTCACGAATACCAGCACCGGCCAGGCGACGGTGTCGATCAGGAAGTCACGAGGCGGCAGGTACAGCTTGGTCACGACGAAGTCGCTGAACGGACGGGTGAACCAACGCAGGTTGTCGCGAGCCCACTCGACCCCGTTGTCGATCGGGTCGAACAGGCTCATGTCCCACAGGTGGGGGAAGCTGACCCGTCCCGCAGAACGCCCGATGAGCGTGGCGACGACGATCGCCGCGACCGCACCCAGCATGATGCGGCGCGGGAGGCGCCGCATCGGGTCACGTTCGGCCAACGCTCGCCATACCCGATCGAGCACCATCGCGATCGCAACGATCGCCAATCCAGCCGCCATCCCGCGACCGGTTCGCCGTTGATTGAGACTCTGCAGCACCGGGCTGCCGAGCCCGTCGGCGCCGATCAACGTGGCGAGTACGACGATGCCGAGTGCCATCATGACGGTCTGCGAGAGGCCGGTCATGATCGTTCGGACCGCCATCGGGAGCTGCACCTTGACGAGCGTCTGGCGCGGTGTCGCTCCGAACATCTCCGACGCCTCGACCGCGGAGCGGGGGACCTGGCGGATGCCGAGCGTGGTGAGTCGTACGACGGGGGGCAGGGCGTAGATCACGGTGGCGACGGCCGCCGGCACGTTGCCGATGCCGAACAGCATGAACAGCGGAAGGAAGTAGATGAACGCGGGAACCGTTTGCATCACGTCGAGAAACGGCCGGGCGACCGTCTCGACGCGAGGTCGCAATGCCGCCCACACGCCGAGGGGCAGGCCGATCAACACGGCCAGGAACACCGACGCAGACATCAGGGCCAATGTCTGCATGCTCTCCTCCCACAAGCCGATCGCTCCGGTGTAGAAGAGAGCGCCGCCGATGACGGCGGCCTCGCGCCACATCCTGACCCGCACGGCGATCATCATGAACGCGGCGATCACCACGTACCACGGGGCCCACAGCAACAGATCGCCGATGTGCGTGATCACGCTGTCGATCGCGTTGCTGAGCGGCGTGAAGAACTTCGTGAACAATGGATGCGACAGGCGGTTCGTCCGCATCCAGCTGCCTGCCCGGTCGATCGGCGATTCGAGGAAGGTGTCGAGCTCGGCCGGGAACCCCGACGAGGACGAGAAGGCGAGCTGGAGCGCGAGCGCCCCGCCGACGAGGGCTGCCCACGGCGCCCATGTTCGGGTGTCGAGGCGGACCGAGCGTCCGACCGTGCCGGATGCGACGGTCACGAGCCGTCGTCCAAGACGGCCATGACCGCGGTGCGATCGACGATGCCCACCGTGAGACCTGAGCCGTCGACGACGGTGAGGGGTGCCGGGTCGTCGAGCATCAGTGGGATCAGGGATTCGACCGATTGGTCTGCACGCACCTGACGGCCGCCGCCCTCACCGGGCTGCATCACGTCGGCAGCGGTGAGCACCTTGGCCTTGGGGATGTCGTGGGTGAACTCGCGTACGTAGTCGGTCGCCGGGTTGGTGATGAGTTCTGCCGCGGTACCGATCTGATCGAAGATCCCGTCCTTCATGATGGCGATCCGGTCGCCGAGCTTGATCGCCTCGGCGAAGTCGTGGGTGATGAACACGATCGTGCGTTGCAGGTCACTCTGCAGTCGGATCAACTCGTCCTGCATGTCGCGCCGGATCAAGGGGTCGAGCGCGGAGAAGGGCTCGTCGAAGAACAGCACTTCAGGGTCGACGGCCAATGCCCTCGCCAGGCCGACCCGTTGCTGCATCCCGCCGGACAGTTGCTGTGGATAGTGGTATTCGTACCCTTTCAACCCGACCAGCTCGAGCACGCGGTGCGCCTCGGCGTGACGGTCGGCTTTGGAGATGCCCTGCACTTCCAAGCCATACGCGGCATTGTCGATCACGCTGCGGTGTGGGAAGAGTCCGAAGTGCTGGAACACCATCGACAGCTTCTTGCGGCGGATTTGTCGGAGCGTCCGCTCGTCCATCGCAGTGAGGTCGTCGCCGTCGAGTGTCACCTGCCCTTTGGTGACGTCGGTCAGCCGGGCGACGCACCGCACCAGCGTGGATTTCCCGGAACCCGACAAGCCCATCACGACGAACGTCTCGCCGAGGTGGACATCGAACGACACATCGCGCACCCCGAGCGTGCACCCGGTCGCATCGAGTACCTCGGCCCGAGTCGAGCCCGACTCGGCCATCTCGACGGCTCGATCCGGTCTTGCGCCGAACACCTTCCACAGCCCGCGGACCTGGAGGCATTCAGGAGGGGGAGTCGCGGGGTCCATCACAGGTAATGTACGCGATACCAGATCGGCCGTCGGCCGCCAGAGGGGGAACAACATGAAGAAACGACTCGTAGCACTCGCCGTGCTCGCCGCACTCGGCGTCGCGGCCTGCGGAGGCGACGA
>JAHEDX010000032.1 GCA_024641005.1 Acidimicrobiaceae bacterium | reverse complement strand
GTCGTCATCGCGGACGCGATCGACGCTGGACAGGTGCGACACGCGGAAGAGCCGGTCCAGCGATGGGTGCCGTCGTCTCTTGCCGTTACAACCCCCACCGGGCATGTGGACGTGTCAAGGACCGATCGATGTACGGGCCTGTCACACGGGTATGACAGGCCGTCGCTCGCGGGCGACTCGGTCGATGCGCTCGCGGGTGGGAGCGTGGCCGGTGAGCGCGATGAGGAACGGCTCGCGCTCGACGACGACGAGTCTGGTCTCGGTGACGGCGACGACCGTTGCCGTCCGGGAGATGTCGTCGACCAACGAGATTTCGCCGAAGCCCTCCCCTCGCTGCAAGGTGTTGACGCGAGCACCGCCTCGCAAGACGTCGACCGATCCGTTGGCGATCGCGTAGTAGCAGTCGCCAGGCTCCCCCTCTCGCACGATCGCCGCCCCGGCAGGCACGTCGACCTCGGTCGCGTTCAGTGCAACACCCTCCAGGACTGGCCCAGGTAGGGATCGCAGTGCGACCACCGAGCGAAGCAGTGCGATCCTGACCGTCGGGATGGTCGCCGCCGAGTCCACGGCGAGCAGGGGTCGAATCCGGAGCAGCAGGAGCACCGGAACGATCGCGGCGGCGAAGATCAGCGCACCTCGTACATCGGTCGACGCGATCACCACCGTGACGAGAACTGAACCGATACCCCATGCCGCCATCGCAATCCCCTCCTTGAACGCGAAGACCCTCGCGAACAGATCGGTAGGTGTCACCCGTTGGAGAAGCGTCTGCCCCGTGACCTCGAGCAGGCTGCGCGCTGCCCCGGTCGTCGCAGCGACGATGAAGGCGATCACGGTGGAGGTCGCCATCGCCAGTACAGCGAAGGCGCCCGCGGCGAGCAACGACGCGCCCACGATCACCGGAACGAGGCGGCGGCGTCCGATCAACGCCAGCGACACCGCGGCGCCGAGCACCGCGCCCGCCCCGTGAGCCGCGGTCAGATAACCAGCTCCGGACTCACCGATACCGAGTGATCCGACGGCGAGCACCACCACGAGGACGTCGAGTGCCCCGACCATCATGAACGTGGCTCCGAGGACGATGATCACCTCCCTCGGTGCGCTCGAGTGGGCAAGCGCGCGGGCTCCTCGTCCGAGATCACGGAGCGCGCTGGGTGCCGAGGTGTCCGCGTGGCTTTCATTCGGCGGAACGAGATCACGAAGCGGGACCACGAGTATCGCCGCCAAGGCAACGCACACCGACCCGGCCGCGTACACCGCTCCCGGCGGTCCGCCGGCGAGGATCAGTCCGGCTCCGGCCGGCGCAACGACGAGACCGATACTGAGGATCCATCCCGTGATCGCGTTCAACGCGACGAGCTGCTCGGTCGTGTGGGCGATGCCCGGTGCGACGACGCTGTGGGCGGGATGCGTGACGACGAGCAGCATCGCCGTCAGTGCACCGAATCCGTAGGTGACCAGGGCGGGTGCATCGCACAGCATCGACGTTGCAGTGGCCGCCATGGCGATCGCTTGACCAACGTGTGCTCCCAGCAGCACCCTGGTTGCGCCGAACCGATCGATGGCCGGGCCGCAGAAGGGTGCGAACAGCGCGGTCGGGATCAGCAGCGCGAGCGAGACGAGGCCGGTGGCCGTGGCGCCACCTTGGGAGTACGCGAACACCAGCATCGCCACCCATGGCCCGAACTCGGCCAGACGATACAGAGCGAGTGCTGCAGCTTCCCTGCGGATCGTCGTGTTGGCGGCCAGCGCACGAAATGGGGAGGCCGGCGAGCTCAAGGAGCGCGACTGTACATCGGTTCATCGGTGCTGGTGACGAGCGAGTCCGCCTCCTCGCGCGAGCTGTCCTTCGATCGGTCCCGACTGCGATGTCGTCGCCGGGACAGCTAGCCCCGGCAGGTCACCTCGAAGGTTCCCGGCGCCGTGGTCACGCTGTCGGCGGAGCCGCCGAGGAAGGCGTAATAGCTGCTCTGCTCGTAGAAGGTGGCGCTGCCGGAGGCGGTGTTGCCGTCGATCGTGTACGAGTCGATCTGACTCGTACCGGCGTCGAGGTTGAAGTTCTGAATCGCCTCCTCGCTGGCGATCCACTCCTCATCGAGTGCCTCGATCGTGACGCTCGCCTCGGGCAGCTGGTCGACCTCGTCGGCGTCGACCCCGTCCCGAAGCAGGGTGAGTGCGAAGCGACCACCCGACGCGGCCTCGGTGCCGTCAGCGTCGACCATCGGCAGGTTCACCAAGAACACGCCGAACAGGTCCGGCTTGCATTGTGGGGCTGGGGCGCTGGTCTCACCGAAGTAGTACGTCGTCCCCCCGATCGTCAACGACGCCGATCCGATGCCCGAGACCACATCGTCACCCGATGCCGATCCGCCGCCCGTCGGGGCGGTCGTGGATTCGGATTCGGATTCAGGCTCGGTGGCCGCGGGCGAATCTGCCGGCGCCTCGGTGTTGACAGGACGTTCGTCTGGCGTCGTCCCCGCCGAGTCGTCGTCGCCACCTCCGCACGATGCTGCCAGCACGACGGACACTCCCACAACGAGCAGTCGATTCATCGCTGCCTCCTTCCTCGGCCCCCCAGGCCGGAATAGCGATACGACGACCGTACCAGTTCCCCAGAGAGGCCCGACCGAACGACGTACGCTCTGCACCATCATCGAGAGGGAAGGAGACCGAGGTGGTGGAGATCGGTGACCGAGCCGTCCACGCGCCGACCACGATGATGGCCATCGTCACCACCGGTACGGGCGGCTACGACCGGCTCGGATATCGCGAGGTGTCAGTGCCCGCGTTGGCGACCGGTGACGTTCTGGTGCAGGTACTCGCGGCCGGCGTCAACAACACCGAGATCAACACCAGGCTCGGGTGGTACTCGGAGGCCGTCACCACGGCGACCGATAGTGCAGCAGCACTCGTGGACGCCGACGACGCGACCCGACTCGATCGCGGTTGGAACGGCGCCACAGCGTTCCCCCTCATCCAGGGCACGGACTGTTGCGGCCGGGTGGTCGCCGTCGCCCCCGGTGGCGACACCAACATGATCGGGACCCGCGTGCTGGTCCGACCTTGCATGCGGCCGTCGGATTTCGGGTCGATGGAGACCGTGTGGATGGGCTCCGACTTCGACGGCGCGTTCGCACAGTTCGTCAAGGTCCCGGCATCGGAAGTGTTCGCCGTCGAATGTGCGTGGAGCGATGCAGAACTGGGCTCGATCCCGTGTGCATACGGAACGGCGGAGAACCTGCTGCACCGCTCTCGGGCGGGCAGCGGCGAGCACGTGCTCGTGACGGGTGCATCGGGAGGTGTCGGCTCCGCCCTGGTGCAACTCGCCAAGCGTCGAGGTGCCGAGGTCACCGCGGTGGCCGGGAGCGCCAAACTCGAGCAGGTACTCGGCATCGGCGCCGACCGGGTGATCGCCCGCGGCGACGACCTCGTGGACATCCTGGGAGAACACTCGGTCGATCTCGTCGTCGACAACGTCGCCGGGTCGACATTCGGCTCGCTGTTGAGGGTGCTCAGGCGAGGCGGACGTTATGCCTCGTCGGGTGCGATCGGCGGCCCCATGGTGTCTCTCGACATGCGCACGCTGTATCTGAACGACCTCACCCTGGTGGGCTGCACCGCGTGGGACGAGCCGGTGTTCTCGAATCTGGTCGCGTATGTCGAACGGGGCGAGATCCGCCCGCTGGTCGCCAAGACGTTCCCGCTCGCACAGATCGCCGATGCGCAACGAGAATTCCTGCTGAAGGAACATGTCGGCAACTTCGTGTTGATACCGCCCCCACCGACATGATGGTCGCGGCGCCATCGGCGTGGACGCCCAGGCGTGCCCGTTGGTACCCGCCGGGTCGGTGTGGCGGAATCGGGTCATCGTTCGGTCGTGTGCGGGCGGCGGCACGAAGTATGGTTCGCGCGTGGCAACAACTCGTAGCGGCTCGTCCCGCAGGCCGGTGCCGGGTCCCCCGTTCGAGTCGGTGGGTCGGACCCACCAGTGTGGAGCCAACAGCGGCAAGGCCCGATCTGGTAGCGACTGTTCGACAGGAGATGTGAGATGGGCGTAGCGATCGGAGATGTGCTCGGATTCGCGGTCGGCGTGGCGATCAGCCCCGTACCGATCATCGCGGTGATCTTGATGTTGTTCTCGGGGAGGGCCGGGAGCAACAGCGTGGCGTTCCTGGTCGGCTGGCTCGTCGGCCTCGCTGCGGTGTCGGCCGTCGTGCTGGTGATCGGTCTCGAGGGTTCCGATGGGGATGCCGACAGCGGGGGATGGGTCAAGCTGGTGATCGGCGCGGCGTTGCTGTTCCTCGCGGTCAAGCAATGGCGCAGCCGCCCGGCGGACGGCGAAGAACCTCAGATGCCGGCATGGATGGCGTCGATCGATGAGTTCACCGTGGCGAAGGCGTTCGGGCTCGCGGTGTTGATGTCCGCGGTGAACCCGAAGAACCTCGGTCTCACGATCGCCGCTGCCTCCACGATCGGAGCTGTCGGCCTCGGCACCGGCGAGGAGGTCGTCGTCGTCGCTGTCTACGTGGCGATCGCGTCGATCACGCTGATCGTTCCGGTCGTCGGCTATCTCGCAGCGCGAGACCGGATGACTCCGGTGCTCGACACGATGAAGGTGTGGTTGATGGCGAACAACGCCACCGTGATGGCGGTGGTGTTCGCCGTGCTGGGCGCCAAGGTGCTCGGTGACGGCATCGCGATCCTGAGTCGCTGAACCCGCTGGTCCTCTGCGATCAGCTCCGGGTTTGGTTCGTTCCGGTAGGCGTCTCTCGGCGAAATGTCGCGACCCATCCGGATTTCTACCTAGTCTCGTGACTCATGCTCGCCCGTGTTGCTCGTTTCTGTGTCCGTCGCAAGTGGCTCGTCGTGTTCGGCGTGTGGATCCCGCTGCTGTTGGTCGTCAACGTGTTGTCGGGCGCGGCCGGTTCGGCGTTCAGTACCGACTTCACGCCGCCCGACTCCGAATCGGCAGACGTCGTCGACCAGCTCCAGGCGGTCAACCCCGAGCGTGCCGGCTTCACGGGACAGGTGGTCTTCCGGGCCGATCAGGGCGTCGACGACCCCGAGGTGGTCGCTGCGATGACCGGGCTGTTCGCCCAGATCGACGAACTCGACGGCATCGAGGTGGTGAGCCCCTACTCCGAACAGGCTCAGGGTCAGATCAGTGCGGATGGCACGATCGCGTTTGCTCAGCTCAACATCACCGATCGTGACCAGACCGACTTCCTCGACCTCGCCGAGAAGATCGAAGCGTTCGACGATCCGATCACCGAGGGTTCGGGCGCGATCGACGGCCTCACGATCGAGTACGGCGGCGACGTCTTCGGCGAGTTCGAACTCCCCGCGTCCGAGGCCTATGGCTTGATCGCGGCGATGATCATCCTGATCCTCGCGTTCGGTTCGGTGTTGGCGATGGGCCTACCGATCGGCACCGCGATCGTTGGGCTCGCCACGGGTACTGCGCTCGTCACGCTCGTCTCACACGTCGTGTCGATGCCCGATTTCACGGTGCAGATGACGGCGATGATCGGCCTCGGCGTCGGCATCGACTACGCGCTGTTCATCGTCCAGCGGTATCGGGAAGGTCTTCAGCACGGTCTCGGTGTCGATGACGCGATCGTCGAGGCGATCGACACGAGCGGTCGCGCGGTGATGTTCGCCGGCACTGCGGTGCTGATCTCGTTGTGCGGGATGTTCCTCATGGGCCTGGCGTTCATGAACGGTCTGGCGGTCGGGGCCATCACGGGCGTGTTGATGATGATGGCGGCGTCGTTGACGTTGTTGCCTGCGTTCCTCGCGATCGTCGGGCGACGCGTCAATGAAACGACCCGTGCTGCGCTCGCAGCGGTCGCGATCTTCATCGTGGGCGCGATCGTCGCCGTGACCGCGAAGAGCCTGCTCGTGTTCGGTGTCGGCGTCGTCCTGACCATCGCGGTGTTCGCTCTGAGTTTCGTTGTCCGCTCGATGCGTGTCCCGATCCCGAAGCGCCCGCACAAGCGGAACGAGGAGACGTTCTGGTACAAGTGGTCCCGAGTCATCCAGCACCGGCCGTGGCCGGTACTGGTGGGCGCGACCGGGTTCCTCGTGTTGCTCACCTTGCCGCTGTTTTCGATCCGATTGGGCTTCGGTGACACGGGCAACCTTCCGGAGCGTCAGACAGCCCGCCGGGCGTACGACCTACTGGCCGACGGTTTCGGACCCGGCATCGGAGGGCCGATCGTCGTCACCGTCGCCGGTGAGGCTGCGGCTGACCAGGTCGCGCTTCAGGCCTTTGCCGACTCGATCGCTGCGGCCGACGGTGTGGCGCAGACTCCACCCCCGCAAGTGGTGCCGGTAGCTCCTGATCTCGCTCTGATCCAGGTGTTCCCGGCACAGACGCCGCAGGATGCTGCCACCGAGCGTCTGGTGAACGAGCTCCGCGACACGGTCATTCCCGCGTCGGGGCTCGACGCCAAAGTTGGCGGCTGGACCGCTGGCGGCATCGACTTCTCGCACTACCTCGGGCAACGTCTCCCGCTGCTCATCGCAGCGGTACTCGTCTTGTCGTTCCTGCTGCTGATGGCGGTCTTCCGGTCCCTGCTCGTGCCGATCAAGGCGGTGGTGCTCAACCTGTTGTCGATCGGAGCTGCCTACGGCGGCCTCGTGGCGATCTTCCAGTGGGGGTGGGGCAAGCAGTTGATCGGGGTCGACAAGAACGGTCCGATCGAGCCGTGGATCCCGATGATGATGTTCGCCATCGTGTTCGGTCTGTCGATGGACTACGAGGTGTTCCTGCTGTCGCGCATGAAGGAGCACTACGACAAGAGTCGTGACAACGCGGTCGCCGTCGCCGATGGGCTCGCAGCTACGGCGCGTGTGATCACCGCCGCTGCGCTGATCATGGTGTGTGTGTTCTTGTCATTCGTGATCGGTGATGACCGCAGCCTCAAGATGTTCGGGCTGGGCCTCGCAATCGCAGTAGCGGTCGATGCCACCGTCGTCCGCATGCTGCTGGTCCCGGCGACGATGGAGCTGCTCGGCGACCGCAACTGGTGGATCCCGAAGTGGATCGATCGCATTCTTCCGAACATCGACGTCGAAGGTCACCATGTCGAGGGCTTCGTCGACGACGACGTGACCGAAGGGATCCCCAACTCCGAAGGCGAGTGACGGCCTCGTCCAACGAGCCGGAGATCCCGTCGCCACGATGTGTCGAGATGTCGCATCATCCGCTGCCCAGTGGGCACTCGACTGGGTGACGCACCAGCTCGGTGAGGCTCGGTCGACCGCCCTCGAGGCGTCTGTGGGATCGAGGACCTGCGACAGGATGTGCTGATGGTCTTCGTGGGTGATGCCGGGGTCAATCGAAGAGGAAGACCGGTTTGATCACGTCGCCGTCGTGGGACGCTCGTTCGGCGTCGTTGATGTCGGCGAGCCGGTAGGTCGTGATCAATTCGTCGAACGGGAACTGGCCGTCGGCGTTGAGCTGGGCCAGGCGGGGGATGAACTCGGCGGTATTGCTGTTGCCTTCCACGACGCCCTTGATGGTGCGCGGCGTGATCAGGCTGCGGTAGTCGAAGACGAGTTCGTCGTCGCTGCCGACGCCGGCCATCGACATCGTGCCGGTGTTGTTGAGCGCCTCGAATGCGACACGCGTGATCGCGGCAACACCGGTCGAGTCGAACGAGAAGTCGGTTCCTCCTCCGCTCAGCTCGATCACCGCCTCGAGGATCTCCTCGGGTGTGCCGCTCACCTGGTCGGTGGCTCCGTACTTGGCCGCGAGGTCGAGCCGCGATCGGTGGCGATCGACGGCGATCACCTGGCCGGCCCCGGCGACCTTGGCAGCCATCACCGCGCTCAGCCCGAGCGATCCGGCACCGTAGATCGCAACGGAGGCCCCTGGGGTCACGCCCAGCGTGTTGAGGATGGCGCCGGCCCCGGTTTGGACACCGCAGCCGAGCGGGCCGAGCCGTTCGAGCGCGAACGACGAGTCGATCTTGACCGCCGAACGGGCCGACACGACGGCGTGCGATGCCAACGTGGACTGTCCGAAGAAATGGGATCCGACGGGTCGACCGTCGGCATCGGTCAGGGCCGAGGTGCCATCGGGCCGATTCGGCATGAGGTTGAGCGGCAGAAAGTCGTAGCAACCGTGTGGTCCGACCGCACCGCAACCGGCGCAGACCCCACAACTGTCGAAGCTGAGCACGACATGGTCGCCCACCGAGACGTGGGTGACGCTACTGCCGACCGACTCGACGATGCCCGAGCCCTCGTGGCCGTACACGATCGGACCGGGAAACGTCTCGGGCGGCCATTCGCGGCTGAGGAGATCGGTGTGGCACAAGCCGGCGCCCACCATCCTCACGAGCACCTCGTTGTCGCGCGGCTCCTCCAGTTCGAGCTCTTCGAGCAAGAACGGTCCGGTCGGTTCGCGGAGTACCGCTGCGGTGATCTTCATGTCATCTCCTCGTTGTTCGGGCGGTGTTGTTCGATCAGTCAGTCGGCGATGCCGAGGCCCCAGCCACCATCGATGACGATCTGCTGTCCGGTCACGTACGCCGACGCCGGCGAAGCCAGGAAGAGGGCCAGGCCCTTGATGTCATCGGGGAAGCCCACGCGGTGCATCGGAATCTCCTTGGCGATGGCAGCTTGCTGGGCCGGATCCTTGGCATGGCCGCCGCCGATGTTGGTCACGAAGAAGCCGGGGGCGATCGCGTTGACCGTGATGCCATATGCGGCAAGTTCGAGCGCCACGTTGCGGGTCAGGTGAGCGCAGCCGGCTTTGGCAGCCATGTACGCCGCGCCGATGACGGCTTCGCTCTTGATGGCCGCCAGCGAGGTGGTGACGATGATGCGTCCCGATCTCTGTGGCCGCATGTGTCGCGTCGCAGCCCTGATCGTTGCGAATACCCCGTTGAGGTTGATGTCGATCACGCGGTTCCAGCGCTCGTCGGTGTATCGCTCGATCGCACCTTCCTCATTGCGCGGGCGGTCCGCGCCGGCCCATGCTCCGACGAAGCCCGGGCCGGGATCGATGCCGGCGTTGGCGAAGGCCACATCGA
Source organism: Acidimicrobiaceae bacterium (assembly GCA_024641005.1). GTDB lineage: Bacteria > Actinomycetota > Acidimicrobiia > Acidimicrobiales > Ilumatobacteraceae > Ilumatobacter. The sequence goes on along the minus strand of JAHEDX010000032.1, from coordinate 34,942 downwards.
GGCGACCGCTGGTTCGAACCGCCGCCTCGAACGCGGCGTCGAGGGCGTCGTGGTCGGTGACGTCGACGACCTCGCCTCGCACTTCGTAACCCTCGGCCGTGAGCCGGGCCACCTCGGTCTCGAGCGCATCTGCATCGACGTCGAGCAGGGTGACCGACGCGCCGTTCTCTGCGAGTGCCTCGCCGAACGCCAACCCGAGCCCGCTCGCGCCACCGGTGACGACGACGCCGTAACCCTCGACGGTGAACAGTTCCTCGATCTTCATGTCTCACTCCTGTGGTGTGGGCGGATGATCATGCGAACGGCCGTACCGGGTCGGACCCGTCCCATCCGAGCGATGCGGCGTAGAAACCCGTGAACACCTGCTCCATCACGTCGCCGAGCTCGATCAACTCGACGAAACCGGGCAGTGCCCCCTTGGTGTCCATGTAGCCGACCGATCCGCCGGTCGGCACCCCGGCCCGGAAAGCGAGCTCGTATCCCTGCGCCTCGAATCTTGCGATGTCGCCCTCGAAGTCGCGGCTCCCGGTGCCGTAATGGTGGAACCCGTAGCCACGTTCGTCGATCGTCTCGCGGTACACCGAGGGGTGATCGTCGAGTGGTTGGATCAGTTCGATCTGCATGTGTCCGGCGAACGCCATTGCGATCGACACCGTTGTCTGCGACGGGGCACCTCGATAGATCGGATCGTCGCCGGTGAAGCGGTCGAGCAGGAACCAGGGGCCGACGCGGAGGTCTTGTGTCCATTGCGCCATCGCAACGTGGACGTCTTCCACGACGTAGGCCATCTGAAAGATGCCCAGTTCCGGTTGTCCGAAGTCGAGCGTCGGCATCGGTGGTCCCCTCCTCGTTGTCGTGTGTTCACGCAGCCTGGCGTGTCAGCATGTGTGAGACGAGTGCGATCTCGTCGTCGTTGATGATGTGTTCCATTCCCCGGTACACCCTCCATGTCACTGCGGCGCCGCGGGTCTCGAACACGTCGCGTGTCGCTTCGGCCCGGGCCAGCGGCACCCATTCGTCGATGTCACTGGTGCCCATCAGCACGGGTGTGCCCGCCAGTGACTCGCCCGGCCAGGTCGTGCCGGGTGGGCCGATCAGGCCGCCGGTCAACAGCGCCGCACCGCCGTACCGGCCGGGGTGCCGCGACAGGTATTCGGCCAGCAGACAGGCACCCTGGGAAAATCCCAGCAGGAAGATCTCGGATCGCGAATGCCCTGCCGCCTCGAGCGCACCGATCAGCTGATCGATCCGCTCCAAAGCCCAGCCGAGATGGGGTTCGTTGACATCGAACTCTTGCATGAAACCGCCCGGGTACCAGGTGTTCCCGGCCGCTTCGGGGGCGACGAACGCGACGTCGGGGGCGTCGAGACGATCGATCAGGAACTCGCGCATCCATTCGGGGCTCTGCGCGCGGCCGTGGACGACGAGCGCCGCCTTGGCCGCCGTGTCGAGCGGCTCCCCGTAGTTCTCGACCCGCTGGTCGGCATGCGCATTCATGTCACACGGCCTCCACGACCATGGCGATTCCCTGACCGACACCGATGCACATCGTGGCCAACCCGTAGCCACCGCGCCGTCGCAGTTCGTGCACGAGCGTCGTGAGGATGCGGGCACCGGAGGCGCCGATCGGATGCCCGAGCGCGATCGCGCCGCCATTGGGATTGACGATCTCGGGGTCGAGGTCCGGCCACTCACGCAGACACGCGAGGCTCTGGGCGGCGAAGGCCTCGTTCAACTCGACGACCGAGAGATCGCCCCAGCCGACGCCGGCCCGTTCGAGCGCCACGTTCGCCGCCTCGACGGGCCCGATCCCGAACAGGTGCGGGTCGACGCCGCTCACCGCCCTCGACAGCACGCGGGCCATGGGCGCCTTGCCGGCGCGCTCGACGCCGCGCGCCGAACCGAGCAGCAGCGCTGCGGCGGCATCGTTCATCGGTGACGAGTTGCCGGCGGTGACCGAGCCGTCAGGGCGGAACACCGGCCGCAGCTTCGCCAACGATTCGATCGACGTGCCCGGTCGCAAGCATTCGTCAGTCGCCAGTTCGGACCCGAATGCCCCGACGATCTCGTCGTCGAAGCGCGCCGCACCCCATGCTGCGGCGGCACGTTCGTGGCTGCGCACGGCGAACTCGTCCTGCTCGTGGCGTGGGATTCCGTACCGATCCGCCAGGATCTCGGCGCCCTCCCCGAGCGCCACCGTCCACTGGTCGGGGTGGCGGTCGTTGACCAGTCGCCAGCCGAGGGTCGTCGAATGCATGGTCTGGTGGGCGCGCTCGTAGGGACGGTCGGGCTTGGCGACCACCCAGGGGGCCCGGCTCATCGACTCGACACCGCCGGCGATGCACAGGTCGGCGTCGCCCACCGCGATCTCGCGGGACGCCCCGATAGCGGCTTCGAGGCCTGAGCCACACAGCCGGTTATGGGTGACGCCGGGGACGGATGTCGGGACTCCGGCGAGCAGCGCCGCCATGCGGCCCACGTTGCGGTTCTCCTCGCCGGCCCCGTTTCCGTTTCCGAAGTGGACATCGTCGAGGTGGTGCGGATCGAGATCGGGAACGCGTTCGAGCAGCGAGGCGATCGCACCGCTCGCCAGATCGTCGGGGCGTACATCGGCGAGCGCCCCGCCGATCTTGCCGATCGGGGTACGAACTGCGTCGATGATGAAAACGGGCTCGGTCATGTCGCCTTCCTGTCGTTCGAGGTCGGCCGCCGGCCATGGTACGCATCGTCGAGCATCGCCCGGATGCCGGCTTGCTCCGGAGTGCGAACGTTCGCTGAAGCTTCGACGACCACTCGTCGGGCCGCTTCGTCGAGCCCGTCTTCGGGCATGCCGATCGAAGCGAGGTCGGTCGGCGCGCCGATCGCCGACGCCAGATCGAACATCGCGGCGGCGGCGTCGGCAACGCAGAGCGTTGCTTCGAGCCGCTGCATGATCTCGGGAATGGCGGGGGCGTTGTATCGCAGCGCGTGACCGAGGACCACCGCGTTCATGTCGCCGTGGTTGAGGTTGAACATCCCACCGAGCACATGGCACGTCTTGTGGTGCAGCGCCGTGCCACCGACCGCCAACACCACTCCGGCGAGGTAAGCGCCGTACAAGGCGTCGCAGCGGGCATCGAGGTCATCGGGTTCGGCACACACCCTGGGCAGGCTCGCAGCGAGTGCGCGGGCGCCCTCGAGCGCCAGCACGGACGTGACGGGATCGGCGCCTGGCCCGTAGAGCGCTTCGACGCAATGCGCGAGCGCATTCATCCCCGATGGGCCGGCGATGAACGGGGGGAGTGTCAAGGTGAGTTCGGGGTCGTACACGACCACCTCGGGCTTGACTCGCACGTCTTTGCCCGTCATCTTGTGGCCGCCGTCGGTGAGGCCCCAGATGGTGGTCATCTCCGAACCTGCGTAGGTGGTCGGCACCGCGAGGTGGACCACGTCGAGCTCCAACGAGACCGCCTTGCCGAAGCCGGTCGCCGATCCTCCGCCGATCGTGATGACCGCGTTGGCGCCGGTCTCGCGAACCAGGCTGCGGGCCTGTTGGGCCTTCGCGATCGGCACGTGCTGAGCGACATCGGCGAATCGCCCGACGACCCGCTTGCCGAGTAGCTCGATCAGCTCTGCAGCTGGTTCGTTCTCGGCCTCGCCGGCGATCACGACGATCCGCGTCGCGTCGACCGCCTCGGTCTCGGCGACGATGCTCGACCTGCTGCCGACACCGAACACGACCCGGCCGGGAATCGAATCGCGGGTGAAGGCGAGATGGCTCATACCGACTTCAGCGCTCGCAGCACATCGAGCTCGGATCTGGTCGGCGTCGCCGTGACGCTGACATCGTCGGCAACCCGGAGATCCCATCCTGTGGCGTCGCGCACCTGATCGACGTCGACGCCAGGGTGGGTGCTGACCAGCGTCAACTCCTTGGTGGTCGGGTCTGGCCGCAGGACGCCGAGGTCGGTGATGACGGCCGTCGGGCCGCGCCCCCGCAGCCCGAGTCGTTGGCGATGGTCGCCGCCTTCGGCGTGGCCCACCGAGGTGATGAAGTCCAAGTGCTCGACGAAGGTCCGCTTGCTGTGTCGTAAGGTGATGATCACCTCACCGCAACTGGCGGCGATCTCCGGGGCTCCTCCTGCGCCGGGCAGACGTACCGTGGGATCGTCGTAGTCGCCGATGACGGTCGTGTTGAGGTTGGCGTAGCGGTCGATCTGAGCGGCGCCGAGGAAACCGACGTCGATGCGGCCGGCCTGCAACCAGTAGCTGAACATCTCGGGCACGCTGACGAGCACGTCGGCGTGCTCGGCGAGTACACCGTCACCGATCGAGTTGGGCAGCACTGTCGGCTTGGCTCCGATGCACCCCGATTCGTAGACGAGCACGCAGTCGGGCGCATGCAGCCGACGCGCCAGGTTGGCAGCGGTGCTGGGCAGCCCGATCCCGACGAAGCACACGGTGCCGTTCGACAGCGCCCGCGATGCTTCGACCGTCATGATCTCGTCGCTGGTGTGGTCGAGTGTCGGGTCGAGGAGTTGGGTCATGACATCACGTGTTCCTGCATCCAGCTGTTGAAGGTGTCTCGGTCGCGGGCGATGGGATCCCAAGCGGCGTAGAAGTCGTTGTCCCGACTCGAGTAGTCGTGGGCGTACGACGGATGGGCGCCGCCAGGGCAGACGACCACGCTGTCGATCACCCACGCGGGCAGGATCACGGCGTTGACGTGGGGCGTGAACGCATCGACGATCTCTTCGACCGTCACGATCGAGCGCCGGCTCGCCAACACGCACTCCTTCTGGACGCCGGTGATGCCCCACAACATCACGTTGCCGTCGCGATCCGCCTGTTGGGCGTGGATGATGCCGACATCGGGGTTCAGCGCCGGAACGGCGGTCAATTTCTCGCCGGTGAACGGGCACTCGATCGCGGCGATCGTGTCGGTGTGGTCGGGCAGGCTGGTACCGACGTAGCCACGCAGCGTTCCGAACGGCAGACCCGAGGCACCGGCCTGCCAGCGGGTCGCCATACCAGCGTGGCTGTGCTCTTCGAGTTGCAGAGGCCGTGGCCACGCGTCCTGAACCGCATCGCGCATTCGGTGCAGCGACCCGACACCCGGGTTGCCGCCCCAAGAGAAGATGAGCTTCTTCGCGCAACCGGCGCCGATCATCTGGTCGTAGATGATGTCAGGCGTCATGCGGACCAGCGTCAGGTCGCGACGACCCTGACGAATGATCTCGTGGGCCGCCGCGAATGGAATCAGATGTGTGAACCCCTCGAGCGCGACCTCGTCTCCGTCTCTGACGTGAGCGGAGATGGCGTCTTCGAGCGTACGGACGTTGTCGACCACTCGTCGTGGCCTAGAACGAGACCGGCACGGTGGGTGCCTGCCCGGACGCGATCAGGTCGGGCAGCGAAGCTGCGGCGTTCTCCCACACCAGCAGCATCGAGCGTTTCGGCGAGTACCCCTGGTGACGGATATCGGCGGGCATCGCCGCGCAATCTCCGGCCTTCATGACGACCGTGGCGCGCATCGCGCCGGTTTCCCGGTCCTCGACCTTCCAGGTGATCTCGTCGGAGAGTTGGACGAACCACTCGACCCGGTCGTTGCCGTGGATGACGGGCAGGATGAACTCCTCCGTCGTCGGGCAGTAGAGGCTCTCGCGGCAGACCGAGACGACGGACGGATTCCACGTGACGTCACTGCGCGACAGGTAGGCGAAGAGGTTGAACGCGGCGACCTCCTGCTCGTAGCCGGGTTCGGCGTGCACTGCGGGTTCGGTTTGGTCGACGTCGGCGAACATGCGGTTCTTGGGAAAGCCGTTCTCGTCGCTGCGGGTCGCCTCGTCGCCCGGCACACCGACCATACGGTTGGCGAGGACCCTGGTCCGGTTGACCGCGGTCTGGTTGTCGCCCTTCTTCGGGCCGAACGGCGTGCCGGTCTCCTGCGGCGACGCGAACGGGTCGAAGTCGGCATTGGTCCAGTCGGCGAGGATCTCTTTGAAGCACGCCATCAAGTCGTCGTGACCGAAGTTCTCCTGGTGGTCGAGTTCGGCCTTTCGATAGGCGGCGTTGTAGCGGCCTGCGAACATGTCGACGTTGCCGTAATGGTTCATCGTGCCGAACACGGCATCGAAGTTCACGATGCCGTAGAAGAAGTTCCACGAGACGTCGCGCATCAGGGCCTTGAGGAACACGTCGGCGGCCATGACGTGGCGACCGGTCGGCCAGTGGATGTGCACGAAATGCTCGTCGCGTTCGAACGAGAACCCGCCGATCACGAAGGATCGATATCCATGCTCGTTGGTGGTGGTGCCGGTCTCGGTACTGCTCATGATGTTCCCCTGCGGTGGCTCGGACTCAACTGGTCTGACAGATCTCGGACCACCGGTAGACGGTGTCCGGACCCTCGATCGTCTGCAACAAGATCACGCTCGGCGAATCGGCGATGAAGCGGTAGCACCGGCCGGCCGGGAGCATCGCCATGTGCCCGTGCCCGGCGACGATGCGGCCCATCTTGGTGCCGGCAGGTTCGCCTTCGACGGCCCTCGATCCGGAGGCCGAGGGGTCGACGAGCTGGTCGGCCGGATCGATCAGTTCGACGACCACTTCGCCGTCCATCACGAGCGCGAACTCGTCGTGTGGAGTGACACGCCACGGTGAGATGCCGTCGGCGCGAATCGCCTCGAGCACGTACTCCATGTTCTTGGCCACGGCGACTTTTTCCCAGACAGCAGCGCTCTCGGCAACTTCGAACATGTTCGAGAACACATAGTTGCGAGGGTCGTCGTCGATCGCTTCCACCCCGCCCTTGTCGTAGTCGTGGAGCGACCCGAACACTGTCGAGTACTGGGTTGATGGATCCGTCACGAGTCGGCCCTTCTGTTCGTCGACCTGTTCGCCATGCGCACGGTCGTTCTTCTGGTGAACATTCTGTCGCGTGACGGATGTACCGGTCAAGCGAGTCGCGGGTCACCGCCGACCTCGGCCACGCCGATACCCCCTATGATCATCCCGTCGAGTTCTTGACTTGGTGCGTATGGCGAACAATAGTGCGTCAAGTGAACGTCGCTCGCCAGGACTGCCGATGACCACCGCCGATCACGTCCAATCGTTGGAGCGCGGCATCGCCGTTCTGCGCAGTTTCGATGCCGACCACGCCTACCAGACGCTGTCGGAAGTCGCGAAACGAACCGGCCTGACCCGTGCGACCGCCCGCCGGCTGCTGCTCACCCTGACGACACTCGGTTACGCCTCGACCGACGGTCGGAACTTCACGCTCACGCCTTCGGTGCTCGACCTCGGCTACGCCTATCTGTCCTCGTTGAACATCCAACAGATCGCCCAACCGTTCCTCGAGGCGCTCAGTGAAGAGGTCCACGAATCGTCGTCGATCTCGGTCCTCGATGGATCTGATGTCGTCTACGTGGCTCGCGTCCCGACCACACGGATCATGACCCTCGCCCTGGGTCTCGGGTCTCGGCTTCCCGCCCACTGCACCTCGATGGGGCGGGTGTTGCTGGCAGAGCTCCCGCTCGACGAGCTGCATCGGCGGGTGCCGACGCCGATCGAGCCACGTACCGAACTGACGATCACCGACTTCGACGCGCTCGAAGCCGAGTTCGCCAAAGTGCGTGCCCAAGGATGGGCCCTCGTGAATCAGGAACTCGAGATCGGCCTGCGCTCGATCGCCGCCCCGTTGCGCGATTCGGCTGGTCGGGCGATCGCCGCGATCAACTTGTCGACCCATGTCGGACGCACCACGGTCGAAGACATCGATGAAGTGTTCCTCCCGGCTCTGTTGAGGGCGGCAGCGGCACTGAACGACGCACTCGGGAAGCGCTGACGGAAGGCCACGAGCGAATGAGAGCGGTCCGGTACCACGGCAATCGCGATGTCCGCATCGATGACATTCCCGAGCCGATGTGTCTTCCCGGGTTCGTGAAGATCGCGCCTGAATGGTGTGGCATCTGTGGCAGCGACGTCCACGAGTACCTCGTGGGCCCCGAGACGATCCCGAGTGTGGGGGAGCCGCACCCGATCACCGGCGAGACCGTCCCGATCGTTCTGGGCCACGAATATGCCGGCACGGTCGTCGAGGTCGGAGAGGGTGTTCTCGGTGTGAAGGCCGGCGACAAGGTCGCTGTCGAGCCGATCATCCGCGACAACGACTGCCCCACCTGCACCAGTGGCCACTACAACCTGTGTCCACAGCTCGGCTTTCACGGGCTCAGCGGGTACGGCGGCGGACTTGCCGAGTACTCCGTCGTTCCGGGCTACATGGTGCACGTTCTGCCCGACAACATCCCCACCGATGTCGCGGCGCTGATCGAACCGCTCGCCGTGGGATGGCACGCCGCCAAGATGGCCGATCTCCGTGGCGGCGAATCCGTACTGATCGTGGGGGCCGGCCCGATCGGGTTGGTCACGCTGCTGGCAGTGAAGGCGCAGGGCGCCGGCCGGGTGGTGGTGGTCGAGCTGACGGCGACCCGCAAGCGCAAAGCTGCAGAACTCGGCGCCGACCTCGTGCTCGATCCCAACATCGACGATGTCGCCGCGGTGCTCGCCGCCGAGTTCCCGCAAGGCGTCGACGTGGCGTTCGATGCCGGCGGGAACGCCAGGACGATCGAGTTGGCGCTCGCGTCGGTACGGCCCAGGGGGCAGGTCGTCAACATCGCACTCTGGGAGCACCCTGTCGAGTTCGACATGTTCTCGATGTTGTTCAAAGAATCGAACCTGACCGCCAGCTGCGCCTATTGCAACGACCACACCGAGGTCATCGAGGCGCTCGCCGCCGGCACGATCGATGTCGCACCGCTGATCACCGGACGGATCTCGTTCGACGAGATCGTCACCGGTGGGATCGAAGAGCTGATGAACAACCGCGACGCCCACGTGAAGATCATCGTGCACCCCTGATCGTCGGGCCGCGGTGCTGCAGCGGGCCGGTTGTCGCGACGATCCTGTCGGCCGTCAGCCGACCTGGAGGAACTCGACGAGGTTCCCGTCGGGATCCTCCACGATCGCAATCGTGACGCCGGGTCGGACCTCGGTGAGCGGCACCGATACGGTCATGCCGGACGCGACGACGGCGGCGAGAACCGCCTCGATGTTGTGCATGTGGATCGTGAAGTAGCGATACCCCGTCGCACCCGGAATGCCGCCACCCTCCGGACGGGGAACCGGAACGCTGTCGAACCTGACCAGCTTGATCAGCGTGTCGCCGCATCGCAGCCGGTGCATGACGCCGCCACCGCCGATCGGCATCGGGATGTCGGCTTCGTGTTGCATCCCGAGCAGGTCGCGGTAGAACGCGAGCGAAGTATCACTGTCGGTGATCACGATTCCGAGGTCGATCGCACGCTGGTCGAATTCGATCGTCATGCGAGTCACGCCCCGAGGAGGTATGCCTTCTGCAGCAGCGTCGGGTCGTCCTTGAGCGCCTGAGCGGTGCCCGAGTACTGGATTCGGCCGCCCTCGATCACGTAGGCGTTGTTGGCGAGTGCCAGTGCAACATGGGCGAACTGTTCGATCAGCAGCACGCCGACACCCGAGGCAGCTACCTCCTCGATCACCGGCATGAGCCGTTTCACGATCACCGGGGCGAGGCCGAGCGACAACTCGTCGACCAGCAGGACCTTGGGGCGAGATGCCAGTGCCTGGGCGAGCACGACCATCTGCTGCTCGCCACCCGACAGCGATCGGGCGGTCGTCTCGAAGCGTTTCTTCAACTCGGGGAATAGCTCGAGTGCCCGGTCGATCCCGGCAGTGGCGTCGTCGCGCGACAACGAAAAGGTCGCAACACGAAGGTTGTCGGCAACCGTCAGGTTCGGCAACAATCGCCGGCCTTCGGGAACGACGGCGACACCCGCCCCGCGAACCTTCTCGGGCCGGGCGCGGGTGAGGTCGGCGTCGCCCAAGGCGACGGTTCCGTCGGTCGGGCGCAGCGCGCCGCCGACCGCCAGCACCAGGGTGCTCTTGCCGGCCCCGTTCGGGCCGAGCAAGGTGGTGACCTCGCCCGGCGGAATCGTGATCGAGACGTCGTGCAACACGGGGCGTTCGCCGCGTTCGACGTTCAGCCCGGTGATGACCAGGCTCGGATGTGCACCTGTTTGGCCACTCATGCCTGGACTCGCTCGTCATCGCCGAGATAGGCCCGCATCACCAGTGGGTCGGCCAGCACCGCTTGTGTCTTTCCCGAGGCGATGACGCTCCCGAAGTCGAGCACCGCGACCTCGTCGCATGTCGCGGACACCAGCTCCATGTCGTGGTCGACCAGCACCACCATCGCTCCGGTTCGGTCGGGGATCTGTTTGATGATCTCGCCCAATTTCTCTGTTTCGTCCTCGGGGAGGCCGGCGGCGGGTTCGTCGAGCAGTACCAGTCTCGGATGCCCGACGATCGCGCGGGCCACCTCGACGAGGCGACGTTCGGCTGCTCCGAGCGTGCCGACCGCTCGGCCGATCTGGTTGCCCAGCCCGACGAACTCGACGGCTTCGATGACGTCGGCGCGACGGGTCGACGACTTGCGACCAGAATGCTCCTCGATGAGCAGCACGTTCTCGTACACGGTGAGGTCGGCGATCGCCTGCTCGGTCTGGAACGTGCGACGCACGCCCCAGCGCACCCGTTTGAAGTCAGCCATCGGCAACAGTTCGTCACCGAAGACGGTCACCGTGCCCTCGGCGGGACGGACGAAGCCACTCAACACGTTGAAGAAGGTCGTCTTGCCGGCTCCGTTCGGGCCGATCAATCCGTTGCTGCCGGCGGTCATGGTGAGGTTCATGTCGTTGATCGGAGTGACGCCGCCGAAGCGAACGGTGAGCGAGTCGATGACGATCATGTGGCCACTCCTTCGTGCTCGGCCCGTTCGCTCCGGGCGAACTTGCTACCGACGAATCGACCGAGGTTGGTGAGATCCTCGACGACACCCTTGGGCTGCATCGCGAGCGTGGAGATCACCCCGACTCCGAACAGCATCGTCAGGACTTCGACGGGAAGGCCGAGCTTCTTGTCGAGGATCTGCGGGAACACCCTGAGGAAGAATGCCGCCAATACGGCACCCCAGAGATTGTAAACACCGCCGAGCAGCACCACGGCGAGCAAGGTGATCGATTGCTCGACCGGGAACTGGTTGGTGGTGACCCCGGTGCCGGCGACGATCAGCCCGCCGGCGACGCCGGTGACCGCGGCAGACAGCGCAAAGGCCCAGAGCTTGTACAGCGTGGTGTTGACCCCCGCCGAAACCGCCGTGACCTCGGACTGACGGATCGAGGCCCAGGCTCGACCCGGCTTGCCGGTGATGTGGATGGCGGCGACGAGGAAGCCGATCGCAGCGACGACCACGGTGTATCGGTAGAAGGCGATGTCGCTTGTTGCGCTCGAGGGCCGCGGCAGGATGTTCTGACCTGACGAGTTGAGCTTGTCGAATCCCCAGAAGCCGTCACCGCCGTTCGGGAACTTCACCACGGTGAGCAGCAAGGTGATCGCCCCGGCTGCCATCAGTGTGACCAGCGCGAGGTACAACCCGCTCAGCCGCATGGCAGGTAGCCCGATCACGATGCCGAGCAGGCCCGTCAGCAAGCCGCTGATGAGGAGCAGCAGCGGAAAGGGAAGGTCGACGAGGTAGTGAACCCGAAGCGCGATCCAAGCACCCGCAGCCATCATCGGGACCTGGCACAGCGAGTAGATGCCGGTCCGGCCGACGAGCAGTCCGAGGCCCAGGGTGACCAGGGAGTACGCGGCCATCTCGAACATGATCTTCATCCAGAACGCGGAGAGCACAATGGGTAGCAGGAGCAGTGCGATCAGTACGAACGCGACGAAGGTGATGACGCGTCGTGGCGTCGCCGCCGTGAGAATCGACGGAAGTCGGTTGTCGGTGGGGTTCGCGTGCGTCATGCGACCCGCCGTTCGGTTTGGCCACGCCAGCCGAAATACACGAGCACGATGATCGCGACAACGAACGGGGTGGTGTTTCGGTACTGGGCGACGGAGTTCATCGCCCCCAGCGAGGACTGGATGAGACCGATCAGGAACGCTGCGATCACCGTGACGCTGAGCGACTCGACCTTGCCGATCAGCGCTGCTGCCAACGCTGCCACCGGAAGCGTGAACGTGAGCGCTGCGATCTCCATCGACACGAGGCTGGCGAGCAGCAACCCGGAGATGCCGAACAGGATGCCCGACCCTGTCCACGCAAAGGCCTCGACCTTGCGCACCGGGACCCCGAGCAGCGCTGCGTTGTCGCGATTGTCAGCGAGCGCCCGCATCGCCGTGCCGACCTTGGTGCGATTGAGGAACGCCACCGTGATGAAGGCGATCAGGATGGGGAAGAGAATGCCGATGCCTTGCGTCCAGTTGATACGCAGCCAGCCGTTCACGTATTGCATGCGGGTGGTCGGCAGGGCGAGGGTCCGCACGTCGGCGGTCCAGTACCACTGCATGAAGCCGAGCAGGATGAGGGCGAATCCCAACGAGGCACTGGCCTTCACGAGCGGATCACGAGCAGCGAACGGTGGGCCGAAGAACCATCCGTAGGCGAAGGTGATCACCCCGCTGAGCAGGATCGCCGTGCCGAACGAGACATAATTGTTCCAGCCGTGCTCATTGATCAGCTGCCAAGCGACCAGGGAACCGAGCGCTCCAATGGCGCCGTAGAAAAGATTGAGGACGCCGGTGGTGCGGTAGAGCACCACGAGACCGACCCCGCTCATGGCATAGACGCCACCCAGTGCGAGTCCGATCACGATGTACGGCTTGAAATCAGGCATGCGGCTCCTCGGTGGACGCAGTGGGTGAGCAGGGGACCTGTGGGTCTGAATGCGAACGGGGCCGACCGGACGACCGGCCGGCCCCTCGCTGGTTGTGGAACGGGTTGGGGGTGATCAGCCCTCGTTGGAGCGGATCTCCTCGAGTGGGTTGCCGTTGATCCCCTTCGCATCGTCCTTGGCGATTGCCTCGATCTCGAAGCAATCCTCCACCTGGACCATGTTGCCGTCCTGCGGTGTGACCGTGCGGTCGGTGTTGTTGGAGACGTTGGCACTGGAGCCGTTGGTGTAGTACCAGGGCTTGCAGATCATGTCGCTCTCGGCGTCCTTGAGATCGAAGATCGCCTGGTTGACCGTCTCGACGGTGTAATCGGCACCCTCACCCATGCGGAGCAGGGCTTCGGTCGTCCACTTGCCGATCACGTAGCCGAACTGGCTGAACGCTGAGATCGGGAAGTCGGCGCCGGCGGCGTCGTGCAACTCGATCATCTTGTTGTTGTCGGGCAGGCCCGAATCGAGCACGTTGAACTCGGCGTTGATCAAGAACTTGCCGTCCCAGTCGGTGCCGCAGCAGTCCTTGAGGGCTGCCGAGACGCTCGGGTCGTTCGGGGGCGTCGAGCTGGCCCAGATCACGGAATCGACGAGGCCCTGCTCGGAGATCGCCTGCAGCAGCGGGAGCACCGTTGGGCCGGTGAAGTTGAGTACGACGCCACCACCCTCACCGGCAGCCTGCACGAGGCGCTGAGCGAATCCGGCCGGGTCGGCGATCGGCACGGTCTCGAGGATGCCCTCGAAGTCGAGGCCCTCCTGGATGGCGATGTCCTGCACCGAGGTGTTGTTGAAGTCCATGCCCGGCTGATCGGGCGAAGCGACGACGAGCTTGCCCGTCGCACCGGCGCGGAGCGCAGCTTGTGCACCACCGAGGTTCGAGTAGTAGGGGCCCATGTTGACGGCCGACCACTGGTCGCTGAGGAAGCAACCGGGGGCGACGCCTGCGATGATCGGGTGGTACCCGTGGTCGGCGTAGTACTGGCCGTTCACGTCGCACTCGAGCAGGCTCGTGTTACCGACGATCGCCAGCACCTTGTCGGTCTCGACGAGCTTGGTCGCGATCGCCGACCACACCGCCGGGTCGGGGGCGCCGTCTTCATAGGAGTACTCGATCGGGTGGCCGTAGATGCCACCGTTCTCGTTCACACAGTCGAAGTAGATCTTGGCCATCTTCGGGATCCAGGTGAAGTCGACGCCCGGGATATTGGTGGCGGCGCCACCGAGCTTGATGGGGGTCCCGGTAGCTGCTTCGCCGTTACCGAGGCCACAGACACCCGGTTGCACGATCATGCCGGTCATCTCGCCAGGTGCGTCGGTCGTGTCCGGTGCGTCGGTCGTATCCGGTGCGTCGGTCGTGTCCGGTGCGTCGGTCGTGTCCGGTGCGTCGGTCGCGGTCGGTGCGTCGGTCACGGCCGGCGTTCCGGAATCGTCGTCGTCACCGCCGCAGGCGGCAGCGACCAGCGACAACACAGCAAGTCCGATGACGGACCTCCTGATGATGCTCGCGGATGATGTTTCCCTACTTCGCATTGCGACCCCCTCGGCCCTTGGTGTTCACGATTTGGTGGTGTTCACGATGATGTGCGCTCGCAGGGTTGTAGGCCGACGACGAACGGGGCCCCCACCCAACGAATGTGCACTTTGCGCACACGAGTGCGCAAAGTGCACACTAGCGATCGGACGGGCCGGCGGTCAAGCCTGATTGTGCGCAATATTGTCGACCATCCTGGCGGGTATCAGCGGGCGTACTCGACCTTGTCGAGATAGTCCATGATCCAGTCCTTCTTGTCAGCGAAAACCGGAGGGATCTGGAAGTCGTGGCCGAGCTGGTCGTACGGCTCGTCGATGAGGAAGCCTTCGGGCTTGGACACCGTCGCCTCGAACAAGGCTCCGCCCGGCGTCCTGACGTAGACCGAGTCGAAATAGCCGCGATCCTTGCGGTCGGACACGTCGGTGTATCCGAGACCTTCGAGATAGGCCTTCACCTCGGTCTGGATGTCGAGCGACTCGACCTGGAACGCGCAGTGGTGCACGGTGTTCTCGCCGAAGGTCCAGCTGCCGATCGGGAGATCGGGCTCACGCTTGAAATCGACGATCGTGCCGGTACCACCGTTGCCGACCTCGTAGCGGATGTAGTCGCCGTCCTCGGCGGTCCGGGTGCCGTTCCAGCCGTCCTGCATGAACTCCATCGAACCCTCGAAATCGTGGACCGACACCGTGATGCCGTGGGTGCCGCGGATGCCGTACTCGCGAGCGACCTCGCCGCCCGTGTGCGGCACGCGGCCGTCTCCGGAAACTCCGACCAGCTCGTAGTCGAGGCCGCACGGATGTGCGAACTGCAGCACCTTCTCGCCGAAGCGCTCGGACTCGACCACGTCGAGGCCGTGGTTGACGAGTCGGGCGTTCCAGAACGCGAGCGCGTCGGTCGGAACCGACAGGCTGATCTTGCTGATCTGGCCGGCGCCACGGCGGCCCATGCGGCCCGATTGACGCATGGGAAAGCAGGTGATGAGGGTCGACTCTTCGCCCATGTCATTGCCGTAATAGAAGTGGTAGATCGGCACCACGCCGTCGTACAGAGCGGTCTTCTTGACCGACTTCAGATCGAGGACCTGGGTGTGGAAGTCGTAGTCCTCTTGGGCGTCACCGACGCACAAGGTCATGTGGTGGTGTCGGGACACGGCGTGCTGTGGATCTGACATCGTCTCTCTCCTCTGCTCGGTTCGGCGCTGCCGATCTCGCACTTGCGGAACTACGCGCACTTGTGCGATATTCGCACAAGTGTTCATTTTGTGAACGCGAGACTACGCAGGCGAGGTGCCCTCCTGTCAAGGCGCGGCACCGTGTTCCCCATCGATGTCCATGCCGCTTTCCACGCCCACGACCGTCACGACGGGCACCGCAACCTGGGGGCAGATCGAGCGACTCGTCGCCGATCTCCGGCGACGCGGTGTGGTCATCTCGGTGACCGAGGTGCTCGACGCCGCCACCGCGCTGGCCCACATCGATCTCGTACAGCGGAGTGAGCTGCGCACGATGTTGGCATCGACGCTGGTGAAGCAGGCACACCATCACGCGATCTTCGCCGAGCTGTTCGATCGGTACTTCCCGGCCCGCAGTGCCACACCGCGGAGGGCAGCGACGACGACCCACGCCGACGGCGTGCTCATCGACGACCGGTTGGATCGCGCCCTCGATCGCGACTCCGACGTCGACCGGCGGTTGCTGGTCGAGGAGATCGTCGATCGCCATGCCGGGATCGACGAGGGCCCGCGTACCGAGCGGTACCACCTGTATCGCACACTGCGGGCGATCGATCTCGCCGCGCTCCTGGCGGCTGCGATCAAGCGATCACGCGCCGAAGGCGAGGAGGTCGTGCGCTCCGAACTCGAGGCCGGCGTCGAGGCACTGCGCAAGATGATCGTCGAGGAGATCCGCGCCCGGCTCGCGACGGTGCCGTTCGACGACGATCCCGACAGCGAGACGGTTGGTCGGGTCGCCGACCCCTTCGACGTCGAGTTGGCACGCGCCTCGGCCGGCGAACTGGAGGAGATCCGCGCCGCGATCCGGCCGCTCGCCCGGCGCCTCGCCGCCCAGCTGCGACGTCGCCACCACTCTCGTTCGAGCGGGCGCGTCGACCTGCGACGCACGATTCATCGGTCGTTGCGATCGGGTGGTGTGCCGATCGAGTTGGTACACCGACGCCCCAGCGCTCATCGCCCCGAACTCTTCGTGCTGTGCGACGTGTCGGGATCTGTCGCCGACTTCTCGAGTTTCACGCTGGCGCTGATCTCCGCGCTGGCAGAGGAATTGGCGGCGACGCGCAGCTTTGCGTTCGTCGACGAGATCGACGACATCAGCGCGATACTCGCTTCGGCGACCGGGGTCATCGAGCCGTGGCAGCTGCTCCAATCGGGCCGGGTGATCGGCGCCGATGGGCACAGTGATTACGGCACGGTGTTCGAGCGCTTCTGGGAACGGTATGGCCGCAACGATCTCACCGGCCGGAGCACGGTGGTCATCGCCGGTGATGCACGCGGCAACTACCGCCCTGCCCGAGCCGATCTCGTGGCCGAGATCGCCAGCAGGGTCCGCCGCGTGTATTGGCTCAATCCGGAGCCGCGCTCGCAGTGGAACACGACCGACTCGGCGCAAGCGGCCTACGCGACACACTGTTCGGCGGTCTACGAAGTGCGTACGCTCGGCCAGCTCGCCGACGCCGTGCTCGACATGCTGTAACCCGGCCGACCTGCCCGAGCAATCAGATAGGTCAGCCGACGAGCGCGTCGAGTTCGGGCTTGGCGGCCAGCACCGCCTCGAGGTGCTGCTCGTGCGTGTGCCCGGGATTGGCCAGACGGTTGAATCCGAACGAGAGCTTGTCGACACCGAGGTCGAGTGCTTGCTCGACGCCGGCCTGCCAGCCGTCGCCCAGGTAGACCCTGGCGTGAATCGGCATGGTCGCCGGGTCGCGGCCGACCTCGTCGCAGATCTCTCGCAGGCGCCGCACCGCGTCGACGAGTGTGATCTCGTCGAGCCCCGGGATCAGCAGCGGCATCCATCCGTCTGCTTTGCGGGCGACGCGGCGCAGCACCGGCTCGGCGGCCCCGCTGCCGATGTAGATCGGGATCGGGTGGGCCGGCAACGGGTTGATACCGACGCCGCGTAGATGATGGAACTCGCCGTCGAAGTCGACGAGCTGTTCGGTCCACAGCAGCCGCAGTACGTCGATCTGTTCCTCGAGCAGCCTCGTGCGGGCGCCGAAGTCGACCCCGAGTCCTTGGTACTCGGCGAAGTTCCAGCCGACACCGACCGCCGGGCGGATACGGCCGCCCGACAGCAGGTCGAGCGTGGCGATCTGCTTGGCGACCAGAGCGGTCTGACGCTGTGGCAGCACGAGCACGCTCGTGACGAACTCCATCGTCTCGGTGATCGCCGCGAAGTGCGCGAACAACGTGAGGATCTCGTGGAAGGTGTGCTCGTTGGTGTAGGCCGGGGTGTCGAACGCGCCGAACGGTCCGGGTCCGAGTCGCTCGGCGCTGGCGCCGAGGACGTGGTCGTAGGCCAACAGGTGCTCGAAGCCCGCTTCCTCGGCCCGCCGCACCCAGCGACGCAGGGCATCCGGGTCGGTGCCACTGTCGGCCTGCGAGAAGACCACGCCGACCTGCATCTTGCTCATCGTGCTTCCTTGCTCATCGCCGCACCTTCGAGCCGGTGGCGAGCATCGTCGCGACCCGTTCGCTCGTCTGGACCTCTCCGAAGAACATCGCCACGTTGTCGAGGGCCGCGCGATGTGCCCGTTCGTTGAGCGTTGCCGTCGCGTCGTCCACCATGACCACGCGGTAGTTCAACATCATCGCGTCGCGGGCTGTCGACTCGCAGCACACATTGGTGAGGGTGCCGACGATGATCAAGGTATCGACGCCGCGTTCGTCGAGCTGTGCCTGCAGGTCGGACGAACCTTGGATGAAGGCGCTGAAGCGCCGCTTGTTCACGACCAGATCGGAACCGTTCACGTCGAGCAGGTGCCAGAGTTCGTGCCCCGACCGCCCCGGCTCGATGGCACTGAACATTCCGGCTCCGTCGGGTCCACCGTTCACGGGCAGGAACGCCGTCCAGTTGTCGGACAACTCGTCGGGCTCGAACGTCATCCGGATCCAGGCGACCGTTCCACCAGCCGTGCGCATCGCTGCGGCGAGCCGATTGATGTTGGCCACGATGTCGCGGGCCGCCGCCACTTCGAGCGCTGCACCGGGGGCGACGAAGAAGTTCTGCATGTCGATCACCACGAGCGCGGTCGACGGTCCACTGAGCTCGCCGACGACGTTCAGTTGCCCGCGGGCCCCGATGATCGCATCGACCACGTCGGGCGAGAGGTCCGGCGACCTCTCTTCCGGCGCGCCGGCCTGCGCAACGGCCTGCTGCGATCGGGCACGGTCGTTTGACAGCGCACTGGCTCCAGGATCAGACTGTTGTTCGATGTTCGCACGCATGTGCGAAGAACGTACAACATCGAAGAACGTCCAACATCACGGTTCAGTCCTCCACCGCAGGCCGCGCCGCCGCCACCCACCGGACCCCGATGGTCGGCTCGGCGCCCTCACCCGAAACGAGCAACGCCCCCATGGCCTCATTCTCCACTGCCGACCATCTCACCGAAGCTCTCGAGGCATATGCCAATCCGGTGAACGCCAGGGTCGGCGAGATCACCCGCGCCGCGATCAAGCATCTCTACGCGTTCGCCGAGGAGGTCGGGCTCACCCGCGAGGAATGGTTCGCAGGGATCGGCTTCCTCACCGCTGTCGGCCAGATGTGCGACGAGCAGCGACAGGAGTTCATCCTGATGTCCGACACCCTGGGGTTCTCGATGCTGATCGAGATGATCAACCAGGACGCCGCCGAGGGCACGACGGACCCGACCGTGTTCGGACCGTTCCACATCGCCGACGCAGCGATCAAGGAGATGGGCGAGTCGATCGTCATCGACGACCAGGGTGGCAGTCCACTCACGCTCAGCGGAACGGTTCGCAATCTCGACGGCGAGCCGATCGAGGGAGCGATGCTCGACGTGTGGCAGAACGCGGCGAACGGCTTGTACGACGTGCAGGACCCCGATCAGACGCCGATGAACATGCGTGGTCGGTTCATCACCGCCGCCGACGGCAAGTTCTCGTACCAGACGGTGCGTCCGATCGCGTACTCGGTGCCCTTCGACGGCCCGGTCGGCGCGATGCTCACGGCCAACGGCCGGCACGCCTGGCGCCCGGCTCACACCCACATGGTGGTCAGCGCGGACGGCTACAAGCCGATCACCACCCACCTGTTCGACCAGGAGTCGGAGTATCTCGATTCCGACGCGGTGTTCGGAGTGCGCGAGTCATTGATCGTCGACATGTCACAGGGTGTCGTGAACTATGACTTCGTACTCGAACCGAACTGATCGATCCCGTTGCTCGTTGCCCGATGCCGCATCCCGATGCCGCATCTCGAGTGACGGTCAGTGGGAGCCGGTGATGCGCTCGATGATGTCGCTGGGAATCAGATTGACGAGCTGGGTCGACTCTGCCTCGACCAAGTCGACGTAGACCTTGACGACCTCGGCCGGGTCGAGCTGGCCGACAGTGATCCTCTGCTTGAGCTGATTCATGAACGCCAGCTCCTCCGGTTCGGCGGTCGCCGGATCGAACCATGGGCCCGGATCGTTGGCCATCCGATCGTTGAATCCGGTGGCGAACGGACCCGGATTGATCAACGCGACGTCGATGCCGAGCGGAGCCAGCTCGGCCCGCAATGCCGAACCCATCGCCTGCAGCGCGTGCTTGGTCATCGAGTAGGGCCCCGAGCCGGGCCCGGCCAGCAGACCGGCGACCGATGAGACGATCAGGATGCGGCCCGAACGGCGAGCCTTCATCTGCCTCGCCACGCGCTGCGTGATCGCGAGCGTGCCGAACACGTTGACCTCGAACACCCGTCGCACGGACTCGAGGGGAATTCGGCTGAGCGGACCGGTCTGCCCCAAGCCGGCGTTGTTGAGCAGGACGTCGATGTCCCACTGGTCGACCATGGCGACGGCGTCGGGATCGGTGATGTCGAGGACCACGACGGTGAGCTCGGGGTGGGCGCCGGACAGTTCGGTCTGTTGCTGGGCGTCGTACACGGCCGCGATGACGTGATGGCCACGGGCGGCGAGCGCGATCGCGGCGCCGCGGCCGAAGCCACTTCCGGCGCCGGTGATCAGAACGGTCTTCATGGGTGGATCTCCAGTTCGAGAGTTGCTGCGACGGTCGTGCTGCGATCGTCTGGTGCTCGCTCCACAGCATGCCAGCGTGGCCGTCTCGCCGGCGACCCCTCGAAGCTGCGAGTTGACCGCAGTGTGCGTAATGCGCACAAGTGTTCACGTATGGAACAATGGGCTACCATAGCCCACGCCATCAACGAGCGATCACGAAAGTCCGATCACGAAAGTCAGGGAAAAACATGAACTTGGGTGCGACCTTGGAGACCAACTCACCGCTGGCGGAACGTGCGAAGGCACTGCTTCCGTTGCTCGACGAGTGGGCGACGTACTCCGACGAACAGGGACGTCTGTCCCCCGAAGTGATCGATGCCTTCCACCGCGATGGCCTCTTCAAGATGTGGGTTCCCGAGGAACTCGGCGGCTCCGAGCTGAGCCCGACCAAATCGCTCGAGGTCCTCGAGATCTCCGCGTACGGTGACGCCTCGGCGGGCTGGGTCCAGATGGCCGTCAGCCTCGAGACGGGAACGGCGGGCGCATACCTCGGCGACACGGCGATCAAAGAGATGTTCACCGAGGACACCTATCCCGTGATCGGCGGCCAGGGCACCCGACCGGGCACGGCCAAGACGGTCGACGGCGGATACCTGGTGTCGGGTTCGTGGAGTTTCGCGTCCGGCCTCAAGCACGGCAGCCACATCCACACCCTCGCCATCATCGAGGAGACCGGCGAGCCGCGCATCTTCGTGCTGCCGACCAAAGACGCCGAGCTGCTCATGGACTCGTGGAACGTCATGGGGCTCCGGGGTACCGGCAGCATCGACTACAACATCGACAACGCCTTCGTCCCCGAGGACTACACCCACTTCGCGTTCACCCGCGAGGCCAAGCGTGGCGGTTCGCTGTTCAACCTCGGCGTCATCGGCATGGCCGAGATCTGCCACTCGGGTTGGGCGATGGGTGTCGGCCGCCGGATGCTCGACGAGTTGGCGTACCTGGCCCAGACCAAGACCGGCCGCGCCGGAACCTCCGTCGACTCCGACTCGTTCCATCAGCAACTCGCCGAGGCCGAGGCGAAGTTCCGCGCCGCTCGTGCGCTGGTGTTCGAGACCTGGCGCGACGTCGAGGCGTCGATCGATACCGGTCAGGCGATCTCCGTCCGTCAGGACACGCTGATGCGCCTGTCGTTGGGCCACATCACCAAGACCCTGCTCGAGGTCGCCAACTTCGTCTACCTCGCCGGAGGCACCGCTGCGTTGCGCAAGGGCACGCTCGAGCGCTGTATGCGCGACGTGCACGCCGGCACCCAGCACATCACGTCGTCGCCCGGCATGTGGCAGAACTGCGGGCGTGAACTGCTCGGCCTGGCGCCCGGCCAACATTGGAT
The DNA here is from genome assembly GCA_024641005.1 of Acidimicrobiaceae bacterium. Lineage (GTDB taxonomy): Bacteria > Actinomycetota > Acidimicrobiia > Acidimicrobiales > Ilumatobacteraceae > Ilumatobacter. The sequence continues at coordinate 13,023 of JAHEDX010000032.1, read as the reverse complement.
CCTGCTCGATCTCGTCGACCCCCAGTGAAAGACAGCGGCAGATGAACCTCGACCCACAGATCCAGGCCATCCTCGACGGGATGGCCGCCCAGCCGCAACCCGCTCAGCCGCCGACGCTCGCCGAGATGCGCGCCACGGCCAGCGCCGGCACGATCGCGTTGTCGCCGCCGGCCGCCGAGATGGCGTCGATCACCGAGATCAACGTCCCCGGACCGAACGGTGACGTTCGGTGCATCGTCAACCGTCCCACCGACGAGCACGACCTGCCTGTCCTGCTGTACTTCCACGAGGGCGGGTGTGTGCTCTTCAGCGCAGACGAGTTCAATCCCCTCTGTACGAACCTGGCTGCGCAGGCCGGGTGCATCGTGGTCAATGTCGACTTTCGGGTTGCGCCCGAGCACCCGTTCCCCGCTCCACTCGACGACTCGTTCGCCGTGTACCGGTGGTGTCTCGAGCACGCGGGGGAACTCGGGGGTGATTCCCGTCGGATCGCGGTCGGCGGCGGCAGCGGCGGTGGCTATCTCGCCGCGGCACTGTGTCTCGATGCGAAGTCGGCCGGGCTCCCGCAACCGGCATTGCAGGTGCTGATCTACCCGGCGGTCGACTCGGCCGATCGCTCGGCCAGCATGATCAGCATCGATGCGTTCGTCAACGAGTCCATCATCGCCGGGCTCACCGCCGCACATGTCGGAGACGCGGTGCTCGACCCGCGTGCTTCGCCGCTGCGTGCCGAGGACCACAGTGGGCTCGCCAACGCCTTCATCCTGGCTGCAGGCCACGACCCGTTGGTCGACCAGGGGCGCGCCTACGCGGCGATTCTCCGACGAGCCGGCGTCGCAACCGAGTACAGCTGCTACGACGGGATGATCCACGCGTTCTTCGCGTTCGGTGGCGCCGTGGATGCGGCCAATGACGCCGTCAGCGAAGTGGCATCCAGGTTACGCGACGCATTCGGGACCTGACGGGTCAGCCCGCAGCTTCCAACGCCGGCTTGACGTCGCTGCAGAACACATCCATCGTGTGGCGAGCCTCGTGCATCGTCATGTCGCCGACCGGGATCTGCAACACGATGTAGTCGGTCAAGCCGGGTTCGAGGATGCCGGCGAACCGATCCTTGATCTGTTCGACGGTGCCGGCGCCGGCATTGATGGCGTCCTCGATGTGGGCCATGATCCCGCGCAGTGGTCCGAGCGCGGCGTCGCACTCGTCCTCGGGCAGCACCAGGTGGTCGTACTTGTGCACGTTGTGTGCCCGTCGCACGAGGCCGGTCATCCCTCGACGGGCGATCTCGAGCGCTTGTGTCTCGGTCTCGGAGATCGCCAGGACCATCGTGCAACCGACCCTCGGTGCCGCGTCGGGCCCGTCGACGCGGTGTGTGTCGCCCTTGTGGGCATGCCATGTCTCGACATAGACGTCGTAGGAGTCCTGGTCGATCGGGCCCGGCCACATCAGGTTCATGCCGTGACGACCGGCGGTGACCGGGCTGCCGGGGTACCAGAACGGGATCGGATTCTGCACCGGCCTGGTCGACATCGGGATCGTCGGGAAGTCGTAGTACTTCGACCCCTCGCTGCTGATCTCGTCGGTCGCGAACGCGTTGCAGATGATGCCCAATGTGTCGACGAATCGATCCTTCGACTCGGGCCAGTTGCTCCCGAACCAATAGTGCTCGATCGGGGCGACGCCTCGACCGACGCCGAAGTCGAGCCGTCCGTTGGTCAGGTTGTCGACGACACACATGTCCTCGATGATCCGCACGGGGTGGTGCAGTGGCAGCAGCTTGACCATCGGGCCGAGACGGATGTTCTTGGTGATCTGTGATGCGGCAGCGATGAAGACTTCCTGGTTCGGTGCCATGCACAGGTCCGAACCGTGGTGCTCAGCGAGGTGGAACCCGGCGAACCCGGCTTCGTCCGCAGTCTTGATCAGATCGAGGCGATCGCGCAGCAGTTGCGGCGTGGGTGTTCCCGGAATGTCCTCGATGTGATCGAAGATCCCGAATGACGGCTTTCCCATCAGAAGTTCCTCTCAGCCAACGTCGGGTAGAGCGCCCGAGCCCACATTGTGTACACCGCACCGACTCCGTGGCGATTCGAGCGCGAGGACTCTTGTGCGACGCGGCGCGATGGTGCGGAGACGACGTCCCGCTGCTCGTCGCGCCCAGGGCACGGCGAACGCAGTGATGTCGACCGAGACCGCACGCCGATCGGTGTGCCCGTCCGCCCGCCGAGCCTCGGAGACTCGGACGTCAGACGGTTCGGCGGGTGACGGGTACTGTTGCGCTGCCACCCGTTCGCCGCCCGACGACGTCCGGCCGCGCCACTTGTCATCCCCATCCCGTTCCCGAGACGAAGGGACATCATGACTGCTGAGACCGAGCCTTCGAATCGTGGGCCGCTCGACGGCTTGGTCGTCGCCGACCTCTCGCGGGTGCTGGCCGGCCCGTACGCATCGATGCTGTTGGCCGACCTCGGCGCCACCGTGATCAAGGTCGAGGGGCCGGCCGGTGACGACACACGTACGTGGATGCCGCCCGAGCGGAATGGGGTGGCGACGTATTACCTGTCGATCAATCGCAACAAGCGGTCGATCGTCCTCGACTTCTCGCGGCCCGATGACATCGCACTCGTGCACGAGCTGTTCCGACGTGCCGATGTGGTGATCGAGAACTTCAAACCCGGTGGCCTCACCAAGTTCGGGCTCGACTACGAGTCGGCCAGAGAGATCAATCCGCGGCTGGTGTACCTGTCGATCAGCGGGTTCGGCACCGCCGAGGGGGCTTGGCTACCCGGGTACGACCTGGTGGTGCAGGCGGTGTCAGGGCTGATGAGCCTCACCGGTGAGCCCGATGGCCCCGCCTATCGTGCCGGCATCTCGGTGTTCGACGTCATGACCGGTCTGCACGGCATGGTCGGTGTGCTGGCTGCGTTGAACCAGCGCCAGGAAACCGGCGAGGGTCAACACGTCGAGGTGAATCTGCTGTCATCGGCGATGTCAGGCTTGGTGAACCACACGGGCGGGTATGCCGCGGCAGGGGTGATACCGACCCGGATGGGTAACGCCCATCCCAGCGTGTACCCGTACCAGCCCATGCCGACCAAGGATCGCGACGTCATCATCGCTGCGGCAAACGACCGGCAGTTCGGGGCGCTGTGCGAGGTGCTCGGCATCCCCGAGGTCGCGCACGACGAGCGGTTCCGACTCAACGCCGACCGCACCGCGAATCGAGAGCAGCTCCATCCGGTACTGCTCGAGCGCCTCGCCACCTGGTCGGCCGATGACCTGTTCATCGCCCTCAACCGGGCGGGCGTCCCCTGCGGCCCGATCAACTCGATCGCCGATGGTGTCGCGCTGGCCGAGCGGCTCGGTCTGCAGCCGCGAGTCACCGTTGGCGAGGGGGATCGAGCGGTCGACCTGATCCGCAATCCGATCACCTTCAGCGCGGCCGCAGCGCGTTACACCGCCCCGCCACCGGATCTGGGCGAGCACACCGACGAGGTGCGGGCCTGGCTCAGCGCTCCAGATCGACGCGACCTCTGACACCTCTGACACCTCTGACACCTCTGACACCGACGAAACGGACGACCCGACGTGACCACATCGCCTGATGCCGAGCCGAACATGCCGACCTACCGCACCGGTCTCGGCGCCTCCGATGCCGACCACATCTGGTTGCTCGGTCACAACCTCGCCGACGACCTGCTCGGCCAGATCACGTTCGGAGAGCTCGCGTACTGGATGGTCGCCAAACGCCGGCCGACCGCCGGCCAGCGGGTGCTGTTCGAAGCGGTCCTCGTGGCCCTGGCCGACCACGGGTTCACGCCGACCGCAATCGCTGCGCGAGTCACCTATCTGAGTGCACCCGACTCGTTGCAGGGCGCAATCGCCGCTGGGCTCCTCGGCGGTGGTTCGCGATTCCTCGGCGTCACCGAGGACGCCGCGAACTTCCTCCATGATGTGATCGACACGCTCGACGAGCTGCCCACCAGTGGATCCGGCTGGGATGATGTGGCCCGACGCGTCGTCGCCGAGACGAAGGCTGCGAAACGCTTCGTGCCCGGTCTGGGGCACCCGGTTCACAAGCAGGGTGATCCGCGAACTCCGGTGCTGTTCCGGCTCGCCCGTGAGAACGGAGTATTCGGCGCGCATCTGGCGTTGTTCGAGGCGATCGGGCGGGTGCACGCCGAGGTGCTCGGGCGTCACCTGCCTCTCAACGGGGCAGGAGTCTGTGGTGCGGTGCTGGCTGACATCGAACTGCCGCTCGGGGCGACGAGAGGCTTCGCGATTCTCGCCCGCTGTGCCGGCCTGCTGGGCCAACTCGCCGAGGAGATGGTCGACCCGATCGGCAACGACATCTACATGAACATCGACCGCAACACCGACTACCGACCGCCGGGGTGACGACGCATGTGGTCGCATGCGCAGTAGGACGCCCCGTCAGCGGTGTCCTACTGCTGCCGAATGCGTGACCGCTCGTCAACGTGGCGGGTCCAGGGTGACGGTGACCGGCCTTGCCTCGACGAAGATGCATTCACCCGGGCAATCGGTCGCCGCGTCGATCACCTGTGTTTCGAGCCTGGCGGGCACTGCGACCGCGCCGGCCGGCCCGGCCGGGTCATTCGAGACCAGCTGGGAACGAACATCTCTGACGTAGGAGATGCCATCTTCCAGCAAGACGAACACGTCGGGGCAATGGTCGGTGCACAGCCCGTCCCCTGTGCACAGGTCTTGATCGATCCAGACGTGCATCAGGCCGCCGTCCCTCGGTCGCTGTGCTCGTGGATCGTGACGGTGCCGCGGGAACCATCGACCGTGATCCAGGCCCCATCGGGGATCGTCGACGACGCGCCGGTAGCGCTGACCACGGCGGGGATGCCGAGCTCGCGCGACACGATCGCAGCGTGGCTGAGGTGAGCGCCGACGTCGACGACGACGCCGGCAACGGCAAGGAACAGCGGTGTCCAGGCCGGGTCGGTGATCGGAGCGACGAGGATGTCTCCCGGGCACAGGTCGCCGGGCGCTGCCGGGTCGGTGACGACGCGAGCGGTCCCGGTGGCGATGCCTGAGCAGACCCCGAGACCGCTCAGTTCTCGTGCGGTCGGGTCGGGTCGACGGAGCTGACTGCGCAGGGGCCAGGTGGACGGGTCGGGGATGACGCCCTCGAACCAGAACGGCGGCACGCGGGCCTGCAGATAGTCATGACGTGACTTTCGCTCGGCCACGACATCGACGAAGGGCTCAGGGTCGACGAGTGCCTCATCCAGCTCGTCGAGGGTGAGCAGAAAAGCCTCGTCGTGGGTGAAGACCGACCGCTGGGCGAGTTCGGCGAGCGAGAGTCGGATCGGGTGGAGCAGCCGCACGAACGCGGCCTTGATTCCTTCGCGTTGATGCTCGTAGGTGGCCACCCCACGCATCGCTAGATCGAAGCTGCGATGCTTCCGTCTCGGAAGCTCGGCTCGGGTCTCGATGGTGCGTCGGTGGCGCTCGGCGGCGAGATCTGCTCCGACGGCCACCGGATCGCGTCCATCGGGTGCGAGTCGAAGCCGATCGATCGTGTGCAGGGCAATCGACGCATCGGTTCCCCATGTCGGTGATCGGAGCTCCCACTCGTCGGGCCCACGTGCACCATGATGCCGCTGGAACTTCCTGAAGGTCTCGAGGAATTCGCCAACGGTCCTGCTCTGCGACCCGGCAAGGCTGTCGAGCACGTCGGAGGGTCCGGCGTCGAACGCCGAGCCCAGCTCGGGGTCCGCAGCGACCAGGCGACCGAGGTGCCACAGATCGGCCGGTGGCTCGGCCGACTCGATGCTGCCGAGACCTGACGTGAGTCGGTTGACCAGGTCGTCGTCACCGAGGTTCGAGACCAGGCGTTCGAGCATCGCCCTGCTCATGCCGGCGAGCGAACCGACGGTGAGCAGATCGTGCATCAAGCGTTCGAGGAGTTCGTCGGCGCCGCGGGCAAGATCGATCAAGTCCGGGGTCGATGAGGTCGTGGGGTCAGGCGCGGCGCCGACAAACGCGTCGACGAGCACTCTGCATTCGATGAGCCTCCGGTCGTTGGGGTACAAGATCCCACGTCCGAGCGCCCCGATCGCACGCACTCCGGCGCGAGCGCTGCGGTCCCCGCGTCCGCGGCGGTGCGAAGGCGCATCGCTCAGGCCGAACAACTGGCGATCGACGTCGGCAATGGTGAGGCCGGGCGTGCGGGCCACCACGCTGCGTGCCAGCGAGACGTTGCCGTACAAGTAGCCGGCGACGTTCGCGGTCATTGCGGTTGTTCGACCGTCGAAGTCGGCAACTTGTGCACGTGTCGCGAAGCCGAGTTCGACGAGCGCCCGCCGCATGCCGAGCGCGAACGGAACGTTCAGGATCGATCCGGTGAGCGGAGCGACGACGTTGGGGTACACCTCGCCCGTGTTGCCGCGGCACATCAGAGGGAATCGATCGCTCAGCTGGTGTTCGTTGGGCCACCAACTGCCGTCGGCATACCTCTGCAGCGTCATGGCGACAGACTCCAGTCGTACCCGATGGCCGCGATGAACACGACCGTCGTCATCACCGCGCCCGCGACGGCAAGGATGATTGCGAACCAACGAAGCAACTTGTGACCACTCGATGATGGGCCGAACGCGTCGTCGAACTGTGGCTCGTCCGATCGAGTCCATTGCCCGGTGGAGACGGGAGCCGCGAATTCCCAATCCGGCTCACGACGAGAGTTCAGCACCTCGTAGGCGGCATTCAGTTCGACCATCGCCGCCGCGTCGCCTCGTCCCGAGTCGGGATGCACCTCGCGAGCGCGGTTGCGGAACGCGTCGCGAACCTGGTCGCGCGACGCCGTCAAGCCGACGCCGAGGATCTGGGCGGCCCGAGCTCGGTCCATGCCGGTCACGCTACGCCTGCAGCGGTTCGGCGTCGACAGGTCCAGCGTTCGACACGCGCGAGGTGCACACACTCGCGGTCATGGGAAGAACACGTTCACCACGATGAGTGCGGCGATCGCTCCTGCGAAAGCGATCACGAGGAACCATCGGGCTGCTGCGGGGAGGCGCCATCCGTCGTCGAGCGGTGCGAAGGTGGGCATCGTCGCAGCAACCACGGTTGCGTAGATGGTGAGGAACACCGCGAGCTTGGCGATCGTCGAGACCGACAGACCGAAGTCGTCGATCACCTCTGAAACGACAAACGCGACTGGTGCGAGGCCGAGGAATGCTGCGATCAGGCGCGGGGTGCGCCACCAGTCGCGTCGCCACAGCGCGAGTCCCTCGAGCAAGACGGTGGGCAGCATCAGCGCGCCGGCGCCGACGAAGAGCGACATCGACAGGATCGCGGCGAGTGTCCGGTAGACCGTGGTGCGACGCCTCGAGCGGCGAGCGTCGCGTGCGGCCGCGGCCCCCGCCTGGACCGCGCCGAACAAGGTGAACGCTCCGACGATGAACAAGGTCCCGCTCCACGAGAACTCGGGATCGGTCGAGATCCAGCGCATCCAGGCGCGAGCGACGGTGCCGACGGCCAACCCGCTGAGTGTGCCGAGGGGTACCCACGATCCGTGGCCGGCGATCACGGCGGGGCGTCGATCGATGATGACGGCGGTCATGTCTGTTCTGTCGCGGCGAGACCAGCGACCGGTTCACGAGGGGCGATGCCGCGCGAGCCCCGCCCACAGTGCGATCAGCGCAAGGATCGGGATCGAGGCGAGCGATACGACAAGGGCTGCTTGATCGGCGGCACCGAGCCCGTCGAGATGACCGACGTGATAGACGAGGTGGAGGACGCCCTGCACGAGCCAGGCGACCGACACTGCACGCGTCAGCTCGCTTCGCATCGCGGCCCAGGCCGTGACGATGACGAGCGCGAGGAACAGGACGCCGACGTCGCGGACGAGGTGCTCGTCGTAGGCGCCGCCTTCTGCCGCGATCCATCCTCGACCCAGCGGGAAGTCGTCGAACCACGATCTGGGCGCAAACGTCGCCTGGACTGCGGTCGGCAACATGAAGACCGAGATCAGCAAGAGCGCATACCGCTCGATTCGGGCAGAACTCACGTGACGACTCCTCGGTGGTGGATGGATCGTGTCGCGGGATCGCGGCCATAGAGACCGCACAGCGCGATCGCCGCCAATGCCACGATCGCCCAATGCTGATGCGCCGACTGCCAGCGCGGGCCAGGCATGACCCAGAGCCATCCGATGACACGTGGATGGCCGAGCGACACGAGGGCGCAGACAATCACGCCGGCAGCGGCTCGGGTGCCGGTGCCGCGCCACGTCGTGCCGGCGATCAGCGTCGAGGCGAACAGCCAACCGATCGCGCACGCAGCCACCAGTTCGAGCGCGAGCCCGCCGATCGGGAGCCGTCGCCCGGAGGGGGGTCCGATCATCAACCGGGCACCGAGCACGATGATGAGCCACGCCATGACGACAGCAGCGCCGACAGGAACCACCGTCAGGAGCCGACGTCTGGGCCGCCCGACGGGCGTCGCATCGAGCACGGCCTGATTGGGGTCCTCGAGACTCGTCGCCGCTGCGGCCGCGAACAGCACGCTTCCGATCCGGATGACCGGGATCAGGTCGGCGGCAGTGTCGACCTGGAGCGCGCGTCCCCACACGACGACCGCGCTCGCCGCGAACGCCGATCCGAGGGCCACCCATGGGATCCGGCGAATCGTCGGTCCGAGCAGCAGCGAGCGCCGGTCGACCCTGATCATGCCGTCCCTGACGTCGCCGGTCCGAACGACCGTTGCCGCGCTACTTCGACGCGATGCCTGCGGCGAATGCGTTCCGTGTTCACGGCAGCGCACTCACGGGCGCGTACTCCACCGACACTGCGAGTTGCACGATGGCCAGGGTCACGACCGATGCCAACGAGACGACGAACCAGAACCACGTGGATCGGTCGCGGCGATGCCGTAGCACCGCGATCACGACGGACGTGACAGCGACCGAGATGAGGTATGCGAGGTGCCACCACGGCGTCGTCTGGTCGAACCCGCTCACGGGCAGGTCGCAGACCCGGTCGGTCTCCCCGCAGCCGATCCACTCGCCGTGGACCACGCCGGTACCGAGCGGAAACCACCAGGTTGCGTTGCCGGAGGGCACCGCGAACCACAACCCGAGAAACACTCCTTGGACGAGCAGCAGAACGGCCAGCGGCAGGATCACCAACCAGGTCGGGACCCAACGAGTCAACGCGACCACGAAGGCGAGCACGGCGAGGATTGCGATTGGGCCCTGCAACAACTGGGCGAGATTCGGCCGCGGGATGTCGATTGTCGGCGGGATCGAGTTGTCGCCCGACCCGATCGAGGCGGCCGGCCGGAGGATGACATAGGTCGCGAGGATCGTTGCTGCGCCGAGCATGACGCCGGCTGCTGCGGACAGCGCGTGGGAAACCGTTCGACGATCGCGACCTACCGGTAACACGTTCATCAGCTCGTCCGTGTGTTCGATACGGCTGCGGAGCGTGCTCAAGATCGTGTGTACCACCATCACGAAGCCCGGCAACATGAGCGAATAGCCGATCAGCAGGAGGTAGGTGGTCTGGTGGGCCGAGCTGCGATGCGTCGCCATCACCCACCAGGCCGTGGCTGCGAGCGCCACCGACAGCGCGGGATCGCGAAGCAGCCGGACACTCTCGACGCGGGCGAGTTCGTATTCGGCCGACATCACGCGGACGCGCCCTCTGGGACCCCGCCATTCAACAGGAGGTAGCCATCCTGCACGGTCGGCGGGATCAGTTCCGCGCCGGGCGGCGGGTCACCGACGTGCCGGTGTCGACCTTCACCGGTGCGCCACGACACCGCGGCGCCCGGGTCGAGGCGGTCGCCGACCCACACCCGTCCGGCGGCTTTGCCGGCGAGCTCGAGCGGCGTGCCATCAAAGGCGACCCTTCCCTGGACGAGCACCACGACGCGGTCGCACAGTGCTTCGACGTCCTCGGTCATGTGGGTCGAGAGCACGACGCACCGCCGTTCGGCATGTCGCGAGATGATCTGACGGAACCGCAGTCGCTGTTCGGGGTCGAGCCCGACCGTCGGTTCGTCGAGCACCAGCAGAGTCGGCTCGCCCAGCAACGCCTGTGCAAGTGCGACACGACGGCGCATCCCACCCGACAACTTGCGGATCTTCTTCGACCGCACGTCACTCAGGTCGACCTCGGCGATCACCCGGCGCACCTCGTCGTGGCGCGCTCGCCGATCGACGTGCTCTTTCAGGATCGCGACGTAGTCGACGAAGTCGAACGCAGTGAAGTTCTCGTACAGTCCGAGTTCCTGGGGCACATAGCCGAGCTGTCGACGGATCGCGAGCCGACCGGACGGCGTGCCCGCGTCGTGGCCGAGCACCCTGATGTCGCCACCCGACGGCGCCAGCGATGTCGCGAGGATGCGCAGCAGCGTCGTCTTGCCGGCCCCGTTCGGGCCGAGCAGGCCGGTGACACCGACACCGAAGTCCAGATCGACCGGGCCGAGCGCCGGCGAACGACCGTAGGTCCTCGACAGCGAACGTATCTGCACGATGGCAGACATCAGAGGCCACCGATGTCGAATGACTCGTGACGGGTCGCGACGACGACGACGGCCGTCGCGGCGACCACTGCGGACACCACCTGTACCGGTGCCCCGAAGAGGTCGATGAGGCGGGCGACAGGCAGACGCAGCATCGTCGGCAGCGCCAGCCACATCAGGCCGAGCCCGAGCGCAGCTCGCTCGACGTCCACCCAGCTCGACAGTGCCAGGGCCCCAGCCGACAGGGCAAGCGATGGCAACAGCCACGCGATCGCGAACCAGCCGCGATCGAGCAGCCAGGGCACCGACAGTGCAGTCAACGCGATCGCCGGCACGACCGACGCCGCAATTCGAATCAGCAGGATCCGCAAGGCAGGCGTCGGTGCCATGACCGTGATCTCGTACGCGGGATCGCTCCATCGCCCGAATGAGCTCGCCGTCGCGACCAGAGGTCCGAGCGGGGCGATGATCAGGAACAGACCGAAGAAGTCCTCGTATGACGACTGGATCGCCACCAACGACATCGACAGGCTGATGGCTACGGCCAGGACGAACGGCCAGCGTTGACGACTGGTTGCGGCCACGACCCGCGCCGTGACATCCGAGCACCCGATGCGCTGTAACGCACGCTCGATCGGACTTGCGTCCGGCCGATCGAGCGCCTCGGTCAACGCCAGCCACACCGAGTCGAGGAGCACGTCGTCGACCTGCTGGCCGAGCCGTGTTCGGCACTCGTCGCACACCAGCGCGTGCGACTCGATCGATGCAGCACTCGTCCCATCGAGCCGTCGGGCGACGTACCGCTTCGCCGACATCTCATCCACGTGCCAGGTCACGCCAGTGCTCCTCTCAACTCTGCTCGCGCTCTCATCATGCGCGTCTTCACCGTTCCCGCCGGGATGCCCAGGTACCGGCCGGCCTCACGCGTCGTGAGGCCGTCGAGCACGGTCGCTTGTACGACCGCCCGAAGCTCGGGTGACAGCGAGCGCAGCGCTCCCGCCAGATCTCCGTGCTCGGTGCCGGCCAGCACCAACTGCTCGACGTCACCAATTGCGTCGACGAGGTTCGGGTCCGCTGGGACGGGTTCGGGTCGTCGCTTTCGCAGGATCCCGATCATGCGACGGATGGCGATCGCCCACAACCAGCCGGCGACCGCCCCCGAACCCTCGTAGCGCCCGGCTCCTCGCCATACCGCGACGAAGGTGTCCTGTACGGCCTCGGCGACGATCCCGTCGTCGGCGCACCGGTGACGCAGGCGGGCGACCAGCCACCCGGCATGACGGCGGTACAGCTCGGCGAGCGCGTCGCGATGCTGATCGGCGACCATTGCCACCAACTCGGCATCGCTGCAGCCCCCCAAGCGGTCGTGCACATCCACACTGTCGCGCCGATCGAGACGATCGGTTCACATCACGGTGTCGCGAACGGCGACCCGTTCGCGGCGCGGGCCACCGGCACATACGTGCTCCCTGGGCGGGCACCGGCCCTGCGCCTCGCTCGGCACCGAGCGGACTTGTCATAGGTTTGCGGTATGGAGAATCTGGCCGATGTCATGGAGCAAGCAGCGTCCCGAGCGCGGTTGTCCGGTGTCACTCGGGTGGACGCGGGCGGCGACGTCGTGTGCGCGGCATACGGATTGGCGGATCGCGCACATCACATCCCCAACATGGTCGAGACCCGTTTCGCGATCGCGAGTGGCAGCAAGTCGTTCACCGCCGTCATGGTGATGCGCCTGATCGAGCTGGGAGCGCTCACTCTGGACACGACGGCACGATCGCTCCTCGGGGGCGACCTGCCGTTGATCGACGACGCAGTGACGGTCGAGCAGCTCCTCGCCCACCGCTCGGGTATCGGCGACTACCTCGACGAGTCGAACGACGATTATCAGATCACCGACTATGTGATGACGGTTCCTGTTCACCGCCTGGCCGCCACCGAGGGATTCCTGCCGGCCCTCGACGGGTATCCGATGAGATTCCCCCCTGGGGACCGTTTCGAGTACTGCAATGCGGGCTATGTCGTGCTCGCCTTGCTCGCCGAGCGGGCGGTGGGGATCCCATTCCACGACCTCGTTCAACAGCACGTCTTCGATCCGGCAGGGATGACCGCGTCCGCGTACCTCCGGTCCGACGAACTTCCCGGTGACGCCGCTGTCGGGTATCTGTTCGACGACGGCCTGCGTACGAACGTGTTGCACCTGCCCGTGCGCGGATCCGGTGACGGGGGGGCGTACACGACCGTCGCCGATATCCATCGATTCTGGTCGGCACTGTTCGGCCTGGATCTCCTCGGTGGTGATTCAGTCGAGGAGATGTTCCGCCCACGTGGGAGCACGACGTCGGGCCGTACTCGCTACGGGTTCGGCTTCTGGCTGGGCATCGGGTCCGATGCAGTGGAGATGGAGGGTGGCGATGCCGGCGTGTCGTTCCGTTCGGTGCATCAGCCGAGCCGGGGCGTGACCTACACGGTGGCCGCAAACGCTGCCCAAGGAGCGTGGCAGGTCGCGGATCGACTCGCCGAGAC
>JAHEDX010000090.1 GCA_024641005.1 Acidimicrobiaceae bacterium | reverse complement strand
CCACCAGTTGCCAGACATCGATCCGACCGAGACACAGGAATGGCTCGACTCGCTGGATGCCGTCGTCGACACCCACGGCAAGACCCGCGCCCGCTTCTTGTTGTCGAAGCTGCTCGCCCGGGCGAACGCCAGCCAAGTCAGCTTCCCAGCGACGGTCAGCACGCCGTACGTCAACACCATCCCGCGCGAACACGAGCCCTGGTTCCCCGGAGACGAGCACATCGAACGGCGGATCAGGGCATTCATTCGCTGGAACGCCGCGATCATGGTGGTGAAGGCCAACAAGCACGCCGACGGCATCGGCGGTCACCTGTCGACGTTCGCCAGTTCTGCCTCGCTGTACGAGATCGGATTCAACCACTTCTTCCGCGGCAAGGACGACAAGCCCGGTGACCATGTCTATTTCCAGGGTCACGCGGCACCCGGTGTGTACGCCAGGGCGTATCTGGAAGGGCGGCTCAGCGAAGAGGACCTCGACCATTTCCGCCAGGAGATCGGTCGCGACGGCATGGGCCTGTCGAGCTACCCACATCCACGTCTGATGCCCGAGTTCTGGGAGTTCCCGACCGTCTCGATGGGCCTGGGGCCGATCACGGCGCTCTACCACGCGAGGTTCAACCGCTACCTGCACAACCGACAGATCGACGACACCAGCGAAAGTCGCGTGTGGGCATTCCTGGGCGACGGCGAATGCGACGAGCCCGAGACGCTCGGTGCGATCTCGCTCGCGTCACGCGAACAGCTGGACAACCTGGTGTTCGTCGTCAACTGCAACCTGCAGCGGCTCGACGGCCCGGTGCGCGGCAACGGCAAGGTCATCCAAGAACTCGAAGCCACCTTCCGCGGCGCCGGCTGGAACGTGATCAAGGTCGTGTGGGGTTCGAAGTGGGACGAACTGCTCGCCCAGGACAAGGACGGTGCACTGCTCAACAAGATGAACACCACGGTCGACGGCGAGTTCCAGCGTTATGCGGTCGAGGACGGCAACTACATCCGAGACAACTTCTTCGGGCCCGACCCACGCCTGCGTCAGATGGTGCAACATCTCTCCGACGAGGAACTGCGCCACCTGCCGCGCGGCGGGCACAGCTACAAGAAGCTGTACGCCGCCTACCGGGCTGCGACCGAGAACCTCGGAAGCGGCCGCCCCACGGTGATCCTCGCCAAGACGGTCAAGGGTTGGACACTCGGGCAGGGGTTCGAGGGCCGCAACGCCACCCACTCCATCAAGAAGATGACCAAGCAGCAGCTGCTCGATCTCCGCGACCGGCTGAACCTCCACGACGAGATCCCCGAAGAGTCGATCCAGGCCGACAATCCGCCGTACTTCCGACCGGCCGAGGACTCGATCGAGCACCAGTACATGGTCGAACGTCGCAAGGCGCTCGGTGGTTCGATCCCCAAGCGCACCACGAAAGTCCGCAAGCCGATGCTGCAGCCGGTCGACTCGACGTTCGAGGAGATGCGGGCCGGGTCGGGCAACCAGGAGGTATCGACGACAGCGGGCTTCACGCGATTGTTGCGCAGCCTGTGCCGTGACGAGAACATCGGCAAGCGGGTCGTACCGATCATCCCCGACGAAGCCCGAACGTTCGGCATGGACGCCCTGTTCCGCGAGTTCGAGATCTATGCCAGCCAGGGCCAGAAGTACCAGCCGGTCGATCACGATCTACTGCTGTCGTACACCGAGGACTCCGACGGCCAGATCCTCGAGGAGGGCATCACCGAGGCCGGATCGATGGCCAGCTTCATCGCCGCAGGCACCGCCTACGCGACCCGGGGCGTTCCGATGATCCCGTTCTACACGTTCTATTCGATGTTCGGGTTCCAACGCACCGGCGACCTGGTGTGGCAGGCAGCCGACATTCGGGCCCGCGGGTTCATGATGGGCGCCACCGCCGGGCGCACGACGCTGCTGGGCGAGGGCCTCCAGCACCAGGACGGCCACAGCCTGATCCTGGCATCGACCGTTCCTGCCGTGCAGGCCTACGACCCGGCGTTCGCCTACGAGTTGGGGGCGATCGTCAAGTCGGGCCTCGACCGTATGTACGGCCCCGACTCGACCGAGAACGGCGGCCAACTCGACCCCGACGTGATCTACTACATCACGCTCTACAACGAGAATTACGTGATGCCACAACTCGAGACCGAACACACCGCCGAGTTCGAGGCGGGCGCGGTTCGCGGCCTGTACAGGTGGGCCGCTGCTCCGGACGGGCCGAGCAAGCGGGCGACGATCCTGTTCTCGGGCATCTCACACGCCGCGGCCCGCAGCGCCGCCTCCGAGCTGGCCGAGCACTATGACGTCGGCGCCGAACTCTGGTCGGCGACCAGCTACAAGAAGCTGCGCGAGGAAGCGCTGTCGGCCGAGCGCCACAACCGCATGCATCCCTCGCAGCCTCAGCGGGTGCCGCTCGTCACCCAGCTCTTGAACGAATCACAGGGGCCGATCACGGCCGTCAGCGACTTCATGAAAGCGGTGCCCGAGCAGGTCGCCCGATTTGCGCCGACCGGTCGGCCGTTCAACATCCTCGGTACCGACGGCATGGGCCGTAGCGACACGCGCGAAGCACTGCGCCGCTACTTCGAGATCGACACCGGGCACGTCGTCGTCGCCGCCCTCACGGGTTTGATGCAGGCCGGTCAGATCGACGCAACCGTCGTCGAGGATGCGATCCGTCGGTACGGCATCGACCCCGATGCGGCGGACCCCTACCTGCTCTGAGACCGCAGGCGATGGTCGGCGATCTCTACATAACGGGCGACCCCGACGCTGACGCGCTGCTCAACAACGACAGCACTGCACTGATGATCGGGATGTTGCTCGATCAGCAGGTTCCACTCGAGTGGGCATTCGCCGGCCCCTACACGCTGCTGTCGCGCCTGGGCCACCTCGATGCGTTCGTCATCGCTGAGCAACCCGAGGACGACTTCGTCGCGGTGTGCTGCGAGAAGCCTGCGATCCACCGCTTCCCCGCCTCGATGGGCCGCCGCATCCACTCGCTGTGCACGGTGCTGGCCGACCGCTACGAAGGTCGGGCCGAGATGATCTGGGCCGACGGCCCGACGGGCTCGCAGCTCGCCCGCAGGCTCCGTGCTCTGCCTGGTTTCGGCGACGAGAAGACGAAGATCTTCATCGCGCTGTTGGCCAAACGGCAAGGCGTCCGGCCCGCCGACTGGGAGCAGGCGGCCGGGGTGTTCGCAGATGACCAACCGCGCTCGATCGCCGATGTGCACGATGCAGCGTCGTTGGCCGAGGTGCGCGCCTGGAAGGCGGCTCAGCGACTGGCCAAACGGGACAAGCAGGGCCGTCCGCTCGCGACCTGACACTCGCAGATACAGGTCGAGCGATCACGCTCGCAGATCCCCGCCATCAGACCCTCACAGGTGGCCGGTCCGGCCAGCTAGCGTCACACGACATGTCGGAGATCTACCGCGTCCAGGTCGACCCCGCGGCCACGAACAATCCGCACAGCTACGCGTTGCAGCTCGCCGGTGGCGGGCATCGGGTGCTCGAGGTCGGCTGCTCGGTCGGGCATGTCACCGAGCACCTGATCGCAGCAGGAAACACGGTGGTGGGTGTGGAGATCGATCCGGATGCGGCCGCCCAGGCGTCTGAATGGGCCGAGACCGTACATGTGCTCGACCTCGACATCGAGCTGCTCTCCGCCGTCGAGTCCGGTCGGTTCGACGTGATCCTGTTGGGCGATGTGATCGAGCACCTGCGGGACCCGATCCCCGTGATGCGCGACCTGCTCACGCTCCTCGCCGACGATGGGAGGGTCATCGTCTCGGTGCCGAACGTGAGCCACATCGACATCCGTCTGATGCTGCTCGAGGGCACCTGGGCCTATCAGCACGATGGGCTGCTCGATCGCTCCCACCTGCGCTGGTTCACCAACGACTCGCTGCGCACCTTGCTGGGCGAGCTGGGTCTCACCGCTCGACGCGTCGAGCGCGTCCGGAACGGCATCGGGAGCAGCGGCCTGCCGGTCACACCGGGGCTGCACAGCCCTGACGTCATCAGCTTCGTGCAGGCCGACCCAGAGGCGTTCACGTATCAGTTCGTCGTCGAGGCCGTGCGGTCGGCACCCGGGCTCGTCGACGCGCTCGAGCCCGACGGCGCGCCGTGGACGGACGTGATGGCAGGCCGGCGCGCGCTCGAGGCCGAACTCGATGCAGCACGCCACGAAGTCTCCGAACTGCAGGCGCACAACGAGGCACTGCAGATCGAGGTCGACGCATGGAAGCACTCCCGGCTCGCTCGCATCAGTGCGCCGTTGCGATCGGTGTGGGCTCGGGTCAGGAGCGTGCGGGCCTGACCCGCCGGGCCTGCGCCCGTTCGATCACACGGCGGGGTGCGCCGGCCAGGCCCGACGCGAGGGCCCGGCCGTGGACACCGACGGGAGCGTGACGAAGTCGTCTCACCGAGAGCCACACGGCGCGGGCGATGGTCGCGGGGTCGCCGAACCGAAATGACGTCCACAACCGGTTCCGCTCTTGGAAGTACCTGGTTCGATCGGGATCGGATCCGGTCGAGACGCCGCCGGTGTGTTCGACCACCGACGAAGTGACGAGCCGGTAGGTCCATCCGAGCGCAGCACCTCGCCGGGCGAGATCGACATCCTCGTAGTACAGGAAATATCTCTCGTCGAAGCCACCGGTCGCGACGAGAAACGCTGCCGAGAACAGCACGGCACCGCCCGTGAACAGTTCGAGGTCACTCACCGTTGGTTCGCTGGGTGGAGGTTGTCCGGCACCCACGTCGATTCCGGCGCCATCGGCGCCGACGATCACACCGAGGCTGTTGACATGGTCGAGACCGGACGACAGCAACATCGGTTGAGCTGCACCGACACGGTCGTCGACGAACTCGGCGGCCAACGGCCCGATCCAGTCGGGTGCGACGACGACGTCGTCGTTCAAGAGCGCGATCATGTCGGCACCCGCTCTGCGGGCGGCGTCGAATCCCACGTTCGCGGCCGCGCCGTAACCACGGTTCTCGACGCCGATCACCTCGATGTCGGCACCCTCCGGACGGGCTCGCCCCCCGGTGTCGACGACGACGATGTGATCGACCCCTCCCGACGCCCTGACGGACGCGAGGCATCGCTCGAGCGTCTCGGCCGGGGCCGAGTAAGTAACGACGACGGCGACGATCACCCAGCGAACGGTACAGTGCAACGTCGTGACAGCCTCGACTCTCGTGACTGGCGGCGCCGGCTACATCGGTGCCCATACCGTTCGGGCGCTCCACGCGATCGGACGACCCGTCATCGTGCTCGACTCACTCGAACTCGGCTCGGCCGCTGCCGTGCTCGACCTGCCGCTCGTGGTCGGTGACATCTCCGACGAGGCACTGGTCGAGCAGATCTGCCGCGACCATGAGGTCGACACGATCGTGCATTTTGCGGCGTACAAGAACGTCGGCGAGTCGATGAAGTTGCCCGCCAAGTACTTCCACAACAACGTCGATGGCACCGTTCATCTGCTCGACGCGGCCGTCCGCGCCGGGGTCCGACATGTCGTGTTCTCGTCGTCGTGTTCGGTGTACGGCACCCCCGCAAGCGTGCCGGTCGACGAGTCTCAGCCGATCCACCCCGAGTCGGTGTACGCCGAGACGAAGGCGATCGTCGAGCGGGTGCTGCACTGGTACGGCGTCGTGCACGGCCTCGAGAGCGTCAGCCTGAGGTACTTCAACGCGGCCGGCGCCAGCTTCGACAGCGCGATCGGCGAGGACTGGACGTACGCGCTCAACCTCATCCCCGTCGCGATCCGGGCCCTGCTCACCGGCGACCAGGAGCTGCAGGTGTTCGGCGACGACTACCCCACGCCCGATGGCACGTGCATCCGCGACTACATCCATGTCGACGATCTGGCGCAGGCCCACATCGCGGCGATCGACTATCTCGCCGCCGGCGGTGACTCGACGGCCGTCAATGTCGGTACGGGTCTGGGCTCGTCGGTGTTCGATGTACTTCGGGGCATCGAGCGGCTCGCCGGCCGTCCCGTGCCGCACCACGTCGTCGATCGCCGGTTGGGTGATCCGGTCTCGACGTTCTCCGACCCGGCCAGGTCGTTTGCCGTCCTCGGGTGGCAGCCGAAGTACGGCCTCGACGAGATCCTCTCCACCGCGTACCGCTGGCACGTCGCCCAGCTCGAAGGCCCTGCCGGCCCGGGCTGAGGGCACCTGCCGACGATGGCCAAGACACGACTCCCGGACCGGTTCGTGACCGCCTCACCGCGACCTGTGGTGTCCGTCCCTGCCCACTCGCAACCAACGGTGTCGTTGGTGACGGTCACGTTCGGGACGGGGCCGATCATCACCGACAGCATCTTCTCGCTCGTCGAGTCACTCGCAGCATCGGGGATCGCGTACGAGTACCTCGTGGTCGACAACGCCAACCCCGACGCGTGCGATCTCACCGTCAACACACTGTGCCTGTCGACGAGCGGGGTGCGGGTCGTGAATTCGACGAGCAACCTGGGTTTCGGGGGAGGTTGCGATCTCGGCGTCCATTGCACCACCGGCGACATCGTGGGATTCGTCAATCCCGACGTGATGTTCGAAACCGGTTGGATCGCGCCGCTGATCCACGCGCTGAGCGAACCCACCGTGTCGATCGCCGCCCCGGTGCTCTTGAATCCCGACCGCACCATCCAGGAGGCCGGACAACGTCTGTGGTCCGACGGCACCACGTCACCGATCCTCGACGCCCCAGCGGACGGCGAGGTGGCCAGACCCGACTATGCCTCGGCAGCGTGCTGGCTGATCCGCCGCGACGAATATCACCGCTTGGGCGGGTTCGACCGGGCATTCTTCCCGGCGTACTACGAAGACGTCGATTTCGCGTTGCGTGCGCTGTCTCTCGGTGGCTCCACGGTGGTGGTGGGCGACTCGCAGGTCGTGCACCGAAAGGGGGCCTCCACCGCCGACGACCGGGTTCCCGACACCACGCCGCAACGGCTGCTGCTGCTCGATCGCTGGCCGGACATCGCCGACACCCGCCCAGCGCGACCGCTCGACGAGTAGGACCCGCTCAGTCCGCCGTCGGCGGTGCCACCACCCGCACCAGTTCGGACGCCGTGCCCTCGACATCGGCCAAGCGCGCCTCGAGCCGTTCGAGCCGATCGATGAGTTCGGCTACCCGCTCGGCGTCGATGCGACCGGCCGCTTCATCGATGCGGGTGACGACCGACTCGAGTTCGGCGACCCGGTGCTGCATCGAACGAATCGCCTCGCCCTGATCCTGGAGTGCCTGCTGGGTGCGGTCCGCTCCGCGCACGATCCAGGCGAGATGCCGTTTCATCCTCCGAGTTGCTCCAACCGATCGCTGATCGATCCGACCCGCGCGCCGAGATCGATCACGGATTCGCGGGCGGCCTCGCGGGCGCCCTCCAGCTCGCCACGGAGCGCCGACAGCTCGGCACTGAGGCGGTCGAGGTCGGCTCGGATCTGACGAATGTCAGCGGGCACGGCACGGACCTGTGAGGTACCGCGAACCATCCGGCCGGCCTTCGCTCTCAAACGTCCCATTCACGCCCTCCTCTGGTTCGAGCCTGCCTGACGACACAGCTCGGCGATCAGACGCCCGGCCTCCGCCGGACTCGACTGCTCCATCATGCTTCGCCGCCCTGCGGCGGCCAAGCTCGACCGGTACTCGGAATCGTCGACCATCCGCCGGATCGCCTCGGCCGCCTGGTCGATATTCGGGTCGGCCCACACCGCTTCGGTCGGGTAGTAGCCCTGGCGATCGGACACGGGCACCAATGCTGCGTCGACGAGGGCCGAGTTGTCGTCGTTCATGAACTCGAGATTGCCTGAATAGCGAGTCGCGATCACGGGTGTCCCGAGCCACATCGCCTCCATCAGGTGCAGACCGAGGCCTTCGGAGCGATGGAGCGAGATCAGGCAATCGCTCTGGGCGATCAACGCCATCTGATCGGCCCGCGTCATATGACGGTCGACGACCTCGATATCGGGCCTGCCTGCCGCCGCGACCTGCAACTGTTCGTGTTCGGACCACCGTTGCCGGGCGTTCAGTGTCTTGACCATCAGCATCGGGCCGTGGTCGGACGGGGCCGGGAACGCACGCTCGAACGCGTGGATCGCCCCGAGCGGGTTCTTGCGATCGGTGATGCTGAGATGATCGAGCGTGACCAGGAACACGAACCGGTCGGGTTCGAGCCCGAGTTCGGGCCGCGGTCGGTCAGCGGCCTCGGGTTCGGGGACGGGCACATGCACGACGTGCACGGGCTTGTCGGTGACCTCACGGAACGCGTCGGCGATGAACTCCGTCGCCGCCCACACCTCGTCGACCATGGCGATGTTGGCGACGATGCGTGGCGGTAGATGCGACAGTTCCCAGAACCAGGAGCCGATCGATACACGATCGGCGAACAGCTGGGCACCGTGATCGGCAGCGAGTTGGTTCATCTGGTCGACGTGGACGGTGATCAGATTCGTGTCGTACGAGAGCTCGGACGTCAGGGGCGGCAGATCGTGCGCGGTCGGGCTGGCAGTCCGGTGGTAATGCAATGCATTGGTCGGGGTCCCTGCTGCGTCCAAGGCCGAGTAGAGACGGCGCGTGAAGTCGCCGAGACCCGAATCGGAGGCGACATAGCCCACGAGATTGACGCCGGGTCGACGGTCGACGTCGAACCATGGAGACACCGATTGGCCCGTTCGGGCCTTGATCAGCGGCGACCTGCCGTCGGATCTCCAGCTCTGGCGTGCCCAGGCGGCGAAGCGATCGCGATCTTCACCGATCGGCCGAGGGAAGGCGGCATGCAGATCGGGGCGGCGGACCCACTCCTCGTACCAGTACCGGCCGAACTCCCAGCCGCTGCGCTGGCTCGGTGCCTCCAGCCATTCGAGCAGGCCCGAGCCCGTGAACGGGTCGGGTGGGAGCTCGTCGTCGCCCCGCGCCCAGGCGGCGATCGCCTCGCTCATCAGCGTGCGCACCGCCGTGTCGATCTCGATCCCACCGGGGAGCGCAACGGCGCATCCGACTCCGCTCCACTGATCGAGGGTCGCCATGACCGTCTGGGCGACGTCGGGGTCCTCGGACAACAACACGCGCGGACGGCGACCACCGAAGGCGAGGTGCCACGGTTCGGAACGGTCGATGTCGTCGACGTCGACGACCACCGGGGGCTCCGACGCCCGCTCGGTCGACCAACCCACGGCAACGCAGCGCTCGATCGCCTCGATCGGCACCTGGGCCCCGGCCAGCGACAGCTCGATCAGCGAGCCGACACGGTCTTGCGGCCGGCTGAACGCAAGCATGTCGGCAAGATCGTCGACCGCGCACAGCGCTGCAGGAGCAAACCCGAGGATCGCACTCGACCAGCGCCCGCGATCGGCGAGGTCGCCGACGTCGGGAGCCAAGCCATCGGCGGGAAACCGTCCACGGGTCCGCACGAGCGCCTTGATCCCGTCGTTCGGTACGAGATCGTCGATCGGCCCGACGACACCGACCGAACCGACGCGAAGCACCACGACCGGTTCGTCGCGTTCACGAAGCATCCTCGCCACCGAGCGGGCAGCGCGAGCCCATTCGTAGACCTGTGGAGCGATTCCGGCCAAGAGCCGCCCCCAGCCGATTCCTACCGACTCGACGAGATCGAGATCGGCCCACCGCACGCCCGACGCGGCCTCAGCGGGGCGGAGATGCGGATCCCCTGCCCAGACAGCGCTGACATCGAGCGAGGGGTGACGGGCGATCAGGTGTGTGGCCAGCTGGGATGCATCGAACGTTCCGGCGGGCACGATCAGACAGACGCGGGCGCTGGTCACCCCGGCCGGATCACTCAACCTGTTCCACCTTGCTTGAGGCGCGACCCGATCCGGCGGAAGGCATTCGGTCGGCTCTCGATGGCAGGTGCTCCGGACCGCATCGGCCGTTCGAGCCAGTCGGACCGGCTCGGCTCGAGATTCATGTTGTAGTACGGGTCGTTGTTGATCGCGTAGTGCCAGCGCTCGTTGATGAACTCGTACTCGCCGGGTGCCAGCTCGGGAATCCGCGTTCGGCTCTCGAAGTGGTACCAGCACGCCCACGGCGTCCAGACGATCCGATGTCCCGCGGCGCGAAGTTTGAGACAGAAGTCGACATCGTTGAAGTTCAGCGGCAGCTCGGTGGGGAAGCCGCCGACCTCCTCGAATGCAGAGCGATGGATCAGTGCCGCGGCGGCGGTGACCCCGCTGCACTCGCGCTCGACGGCCAACGGCCTCAACGGCCACGGCCCCGGCGAGTCACCGGGCCAACTGAGGCAGGCGTGCCGAAGGTCGTGGTAGTAGACGTGCCCGCCGTGCTGCAAGGTACCGTCCGAGAACAACAACTTGGAGCCCACGAGCGCCACACCGGGCGTCTGCAGATGGCCGACGAGCACCTCGACGCTGTCGGGCGCGATCAGCTCGGTGTCATCGTTCAACATGAGCAACAGATCGCCGGACGCATGCACTGCGCCGAGATTCATCTTGTCGGAGAAATTGAAGGGCCGGTCGTACTCGACCAGGACGAGCCGCTCACCGGCCAGGCGTCGCAACGCCTCGAGCACCGCATCGGGTGTCACCGAGTCGTACACCACCACGAACTCGAGTTCGCGATAGGTCGACTTCTCGATCAGGCTCTGGATGGCGTCGACGACGAACACCCTCGTCGCGCCCCACACCCGGCCGGCCGAGCCACGCGTGGGGATGATGACGCTGACGAGCGGATGCGAGCGGAGATCGCGTACGACCCGGTAGCACCCCTCGTGTTCGGTCAGCTCGACCGTCGCTGCGATACCGACGCGGGCGCAATGATCGGCGACCGCCCTCACCCCCGCCTCGAACGCCCACGGCTTGTTGTCAGAACTCGTGGTGACGCTGTCTGGAGACTGCCGCCAGTGATAGAGCACGATCGGCACATGGGCGACGCCGCGAGCTCGTTCGGTCAATCGCAGCACCAGGTCGTGGTCTTGTGCGCCATCGAAACCGGGCCGGAAACCGCCGACCGCGTCGACGAGTGATCGACGGGCCACGAGGAAGTGCGTGATGTAGTTCTGGCTGCGCAATCGTTCGGGCGAGAAGTCGGGCTTGAACGAAGGGACCGCGTATCGGCCGTCGGGGCGCAGCAGGTCGTGGTCGCTGTAGGCGACATCGACGAGGTCGGTGCATGCCGATGACATCGCATCGAGCGCGTTCGGCGCGAGCACATCGTCGTGGTCGAGCAGCGCGATCAGTTCACCGGTCGCCACCGCGAGTGCGTCACTGGACGCTGCCGTGATCCCACCGTTCTCGACACGTTTGACGACCCGCACACGGGGGTCGTTCGCGGCGGCACGATCGAGCACATCGGACACCCACGGATGGGTGGACGCGTCGTCGATGATGATGTGTTCCCAGTCGGCGAGCGTCTGGTTCCGCACGGACGCAAGGCATTCTTCGAGGTGGCTGCGCTCGGGGTTGTGAACAGCGGTGAGGACCGAGAACCGGGGGGTCATGAGGTCACCTCAGAGCAGCCGTGACCGCACGGCACGAATGATGCGGTGGCGGCCTGACCTGATCGTGTTGAAGACCGCCCGTTGGAAGTGATCCTGGTCTTGGCGTGCCCGGGCGAGCGCCACCTCGAGCTCGATGACACGCCCGCGGTAGACCCCTTCGCCGGCCTCGGCCCCCTTGGCCGCATCTCGTGCTGCGAGCAGATCCACTCTGAGATCGACGTACGATTGTTCGGAAGGTCCGACGAGGGTACGAAGCCGATCGATCTCGGCCTGGAGAGCGGCGACGTCGCCGTCGGAACGTGGTTCGGGCATCGGTCGGAGTGTAGTCGCCGTTGGACTTGCCGCTCAGGGGTCCGGTGCCACCACTAACCTCGCCGTGTGATCGACCTGACGTTGCTTCGACTGCAAACGTCAGGTCCGCGCCGGCAGGCGACGGTCCTGTTCACCCTGGTCGGTGGTCTCGTGTTGTGCTGGATCCTGTTGATGCCTCCCGGGGCCGGCCCCGACGAACCCGGTCACCTGGTGCGTTCGGGTGCCGTGGCGCGAGGCCAGTTGGCGGACGCCGACACCTATGACCTGCCCGACTCGTACCGCCTGCCCGAGCCGGGCTGCTACGCGTTCCAGCCGATGACCGCTGTGAGCTGCGCCGATCTTCCTGCCGTGAACGGCGAGACGATCCCCTTGCCGACTCGCGCCGGTGAGTACCCGGTCTGGGGGCACCTCACCTTCGGGCTGCCGACTCTGTTGCCCGGGCTCGCACCCGTCTGGTGGGCCCGGCTGGCGGGCGGGTTGGTCGCCACCGTGCTGGTGGCTGGTGCGCTGGCAGCGGCCTGGCGGTCGGGGCCGCTGATCGCGGGCAGTCTCCTGGTCGGATTGACGCCGATGGCGTGGTCGACGTTCGGCACCGTGAACCCGTCGACCTGCGCGATCGCCGGGGCGGCCGCGCTCTGGACGGGCCTGCTCGCGTCGGACCCGCGCAGTCGACGCATCGGTTCGCACACGTGGCTCGCCACGGCGGGCTGGGTTGCGCTGACCTTGCCCCGTCGGGACGGCCTGATCTGGGCATGTATCGCCCTGGTGGTCGCACTCGCCGCCACCGACCGAACCGCCGTTGGCTGGTGGAGATCGCTGACCTTCCCGGATCGACTGCTGATCGGCCTGTCCACCGTCACTGCGGCCGGGTGGGGACTCACCGCGGATTCGCGAGCATCGCAGGCGGTGGTGGCCGCCCCGCTCATCGTCGTGGCTGCCGAGGCGTTGCGCTGGTGGTGGACACAGCGGTCACTCTCGCGCCCGCAGCGGATCTCGATGTCGATCGCGGTCGTCGCATTCGGCACCGCGTCGCTCGCCGCACTCGTGAGCGGGCGCCCGGGCGGGTGGAACACCGATCTGGCGATCGCCGTCGTCGCCCAGACCGACGACAATCTGGTCGAGGCGATCGGCGTGCTCGGTTGGCTCGACACCCTCGTGCCGTGGTTCACCGTGTTCCTGTGGTTCGCCCTGATAGGTGCTCTGGCCGCCACCGCCTTGTTGACCGGTGTACGAACAGTCTGCTGGGCCGCGGTGCTGCTGGCGATGACGATCGTGACGTCATGGGTGTTCGAGCTGTATCACGGCAACGAATCCGGCACCTACTGGCAAGGCCGTTACTCGCTGCCTCTGCTGATCGGTGTACCGCTGCTGCTGACGGTCGACACCGATCGTGCTCGAGCGGCTGCATCGGCGTTCCTTCGGCGGATCGACCGGGTCACCTGCGTCGGGGCGCTCCTCATCCTCAACGTCGCCGCGTGGGCGGCGGCTCGACGTTTCGGGGTGGGCACCCTCGGCTCGTACCTGCCATGGCGCTGGGACACCCCGATCCAGCCCGTGCCGCCCGTCGTCGTGTTGATTGCCCACGCGATCATCACCATTGCATTGGCGGCTGCCATCGCGTTCACCGATCGGCCGGATTCGCCCGCCGAAACAGACCGATAGCGTGTCGTCGATGTCCGCCGCACCCGCCGCCAGCGACACGATCGTCAACGTCTCGCATCTGTCGAAGCGGTTCCGGCTGTTCCACGAGCGCAACCAGTCGCTCAAGCAGTCGCTGCTGAACCGGCGGCGCAGCACACACGAAGACTTCTGGGCGCTTCGCGACATCACGTTCGAGGTGCAGCGCGGCGAGACGTTCGGCATCGTCGGGCACAACGGCA
>JAHEDX010000089.1 GCA_024641005.1 Acidimicrobiaceae bacterium | reverse complement strand
CCCCAGCCAAGAAGGCCCCGGCCAAGAAGGCCCCGGCCAAGAAGGCCCCGGCCAAGAAGGCCCCGGCCAAGAAGGCCCCAGCCAAGAAGGCGACCGGCAGCTCGGGCGTGCGCAAGGTCAGCACCTCCCGTTCGGCCTGAGTTCCGACGCACGAGTGAGCGCACGCCGACGGCTCGACGCCGACCTCGTTCGTCGCGGACTGGTCTCCAGTCGCTCGGAGGCGCAAGCCCTGATCGACGAGCATCGAGTGCTCGTCAACGGGGCGATCGCCGAGAAGGCGTCGCGCCAGGTGGCTGCGGGGGATCAACTCGTGGTGAGCGGGCCACCGGCCCGCTTCGTGGGGCGGGGTGCCCTCAAACTCGATCATGCTCTGGGGGCCTTCGGTGTCGACGTCACCGGTCTGCGGGTGCTCGACGCAGGAGCCTCCACGGGCGGCTTCACCGACTGTCTCCTGCAACGCGGTGCATCGGAGGTGGTCGCCGTCGACGTCGGTCACGGCCAGCTCCACGAACGACTGCGGGCCGACGACAGGGTCGTCAACCTCGAACGCACCAACATTCGTCATATCGACATCGAACTGATCGGGGGGACCGTCGACCTCGTCGTCGGCGATCTGTCCTTCATCTCCCTGCGGCTCGTCATCGCCCCTCTGGTGTCGGTGTGCCAGCCTGGAGCCTCGATGGTGTTGCTCGTCAAACCGCAGTTCGAGGCCGGCCGCTCCGAGGTCAGCCGCGGGCGCGGTGTGATCACCGATCCCGAGGTCTGGGAACGGGTGCGCAGCGAGGTCGCCGATGCGTGCCGCGAGGCCGGGTGCGACGTCGTTGCTTGGACCGATTCACCGATTACCGGTGCGGACGGCAATCATGAGTTCCTCGTGCACGCCATCACGCCGAAGGGGGTCACATGATGCGCGTTGTCATCGTCGCCCACCACGGGCGATCCGATGCATGGTCACTGGCCGGCACCACGGCCAGGTGGCTGCGTGAACGCGGTCACGAACCGTGGGTGCCCCGTGCCGATGCCGTTGCGTTCGGCCTCGAGGACCTCGCGGGCGACGAGCCGGCGGCGCACGCCGACCTCGTGCTCAGCCTGGGTGGAGACGGCACCATGCTCCGCGCCGTCAGCCTGCTCGACGGCGCAGCGGTGCCGTTGCTCGGTGTGAACCTCGGCCGCCTGGGGTACTTGACGGAAATCGAGGTCGATCACATCACCGATGCGCTCGAGCGTGTCGAGTCGGGTTCGGTTCGGGGCCAGTGGGAACTCGACGAGCGCATGATGCTCGACGTCGCCGTCATGGCCGCCGACGGTTCGACCGGAACGACCTGGAGAGCGCTCAACGAAGCGGTGGTCGAAAAGCGCGAGTCGGGTCACACCGTCGATCTGCTGGTGCGTATCGATGGCGATCCGTTCACGTCGTACGCCGCCGATGGCCTGATCGTGTCGACCCCGACAGGCTCGACGGCCTATTCGTTCTCTGCTCGCGGACCGATCATGTCTCCCAAACACCGAGCACTGCTGATCACGCCCGTCGCACCCCATACGTTGTTCGACCGCAGCCTGGTGCTCGACCCCAGCGAGACGATCGAGATCGAGGTGTTGGGCGATCGGGATGCGGCCGTCGCCGTCGACGGGCGGACGGTCTGCAATCTCGCTGCCGGCGCGGTCGTGCGATGCGTGCCCTCGGCGGCGACGGCACGCTTCGTGCGCTTCGGTGGACATCGCTACCACCAGGTGTTGAAGGCGAAGTTCGGGTTGATCGACCGGTGAGCATCACAGCGAGGGCACGAGCGTCATGCTGACCGAACTGCACATCGAGAACCTCGGAGTGATCGAGCGGGCCGTGTTGGTGCTGGGCGGCGGACTCACAGCGCTCACGGGTGAGACCGGTGCAGGCAAGACGATGCTGGTCGAGGCGATCGATCTGCTCGTGGGCGGTCGCTCCGACGCGGCGGTCGTTCGTTCGGGCGCCGACGAGGCCCGCATCGATGGGCGTGTCGAGGTGCGTCGGGGAGACCTCACCGAGGAGATCGTGTTGTCACGGGTCATCCCGGCCACAGGCCGCTCGAGGGCCTATGTCAACGGTCGGCCGGCCACGGTCGCCACGTTGGCCGAACTGACCAGCGAGGTCATCGACCTGCACGGCCAGCACGCTCACCAGAGCCTGTTGTCGACCGCCACTCAGCGAGCAGCGCTCGACGAATTCGGAGACATCGACCTCGGGCCGCTGCAGTCGGCGAGAGCGAGACTCACCGAACTCGACGCCGAACTCGCGACGCTGGGTGGAGACGAAAAGGCTCGCGCTCGCGAGATCGACCTACTGCGCTTTCAAGTGACCGAGCTCGATGCGGCGGGCGTGCATGACGAGGAAGAGGACGCACGGCTCGCACGGGAGGAATCGTTGCTCTCGGACGCGCTCGCCCATCGTGAGGCCGGACAGGCAGCACTCGAGCAGCTACGGGGCGACGGGGGAGCGGGTGACACCATGGCCGGTGCCATCGCATCACTCGGTGGGCGCGATCCCTACGACGATCTGACGGTCCGTCTGCGTGGGTTGGGCGCGGAGCTCGACGAACTCGTGCGCGACCTGCGAGACCGCGCCGAGCGGATCGACGAGGATCCTGATCGTCTCGCCGAGATCCGCACTCGGCGCCAGCTGTTGTCGGACCTGAGACGAAAGTACGGCGACGATCTGGCGGAGGTGATGGCGTTCCATGCTGCCGCCGAGCAACGGCTGCGTGAGCTCGAGGACTACGACCGACGCGCCGCACAACTCGACGTCGAGCGGGGGCGCGCCGTCGAGGCCGAACGTGTTGCAGCGGTGACCGTCGGAACGTCCCGTCGCTCGGTGGCGCCGATCCTCGCCGCTGCCGTGGAGGCGCGTCTGCGATCACTTGCCATGCCCAACGCGGCGATCGGTATCGAGATCGGCAACGGACCCGACGATCACCCAGGAGATGCTGTGCGGTTCCTGCTGTCGGCCAATCCGGGTTCGCCGATGCAGCCGCTCAGCCGAGTTGCCTCGGGTGGTGAGTTGGCGCGCTCGATGCTGGCGTTGCGGCTGGTTCTGAGCGGCGCCGGCGACCATGCAGGTGCGTCGACCCTGGTGTTCGACGAGGTCGACGCGGGGATCGGCGGATCGGCGGCAGCGGCCGTCGGCGAGGCGCTCGCTGATCTCGGTGAGCATCATCAGGTGCTGGTCGTGACCCATCTGCCGCAGGTCGCCGCGTGTGCGGCACGTCAGTTGACGGTGAGCAAGACGGTGCACGACGGAGCGACGTACGCATCGGTCGAGGAGGTCGATGGTGATCGGCGCATCGTCGAGATAGCTCGAATGCTTGCCGGATCCGACACACCCGCGGCTGTCGAGCACGCGCGCGATCTCCTCGGGACCTGAGTTGAACTGGTGCACGACGTGACGCGGGCGGCGGCGATCCTGCGCCTGGCGGCCGAGTTCGATGACGGAAGCTTCCTCCGAGACCTGGCTCGTCGCGTCGCGATCCGAACCGAGAGCCAATCGGCCGGTTCGTTGCCCGAACTGACGCGCTACCTGAACGACGAGATTCGACCCGCCCTCGAACCGCTCGACTATGAGGTCCGGATGTTCGATAACCCGGTCGAGGGTGCCGGGCCGCTGCTGGTCGGCTGCAGACGCGAGGGTGCGGATCTGCCGACCGTTCTGACCTATGGGCACGGGGACGTGGTCCGCGGCCTCGACGACGAGTGGTCCACCGGCCTCGACCCCTGGACACTGACACGTCGCGGTGACCGCATCTACGGTCGCGGCGTGGCCGACAACAAGGGCCAGCACTCGATCAACCTGGCGGCGATCCGGGCGGTTATCGCCACACGTGGCCATCTCGGGTTCAACTCGACCTTGTTGATCGAGACAGGCGAGGAAGTCGGCTCGCCGGGTCTGCACGAGTTCGTTCGCGCGCATCGGGAGCTTCTCGAAGCCGATGTCTTGATCGCCTCTGATGGCCCGCGGCTCGGCCCGAACCGCCCGACATTGTTCATGGGTTCGCGGGGAGCGCTCAACATCGACCTCGAGGTCCACCTGCGCGAAGGAGGACATCATTCGGGTAATTGGGGAGGACTGCTTGCCAACCCAGGTGTAGTGCTCGCTCACGCATTGGCGTCGATCATCGACCGGCACGGCCGGGTGCTCGCGCGAGATCTGGTGCCTCGAGGGCTGTCCTCGTCCGTGCGGGCCGCACTGGCCGACTGCACGATCGAACCGTCGGAAGGAAGCCCCGAGATCGATCCCGAATGGGGAGAGCCAGGGCTGACAGCGGCGGAGCAACTGTTCGGCTGGAACACGTTCGAGGTGCTTGCGTTCAGCACCGGCAATCCCGATCATCCTGTCAATGCGATCCCACCCTCCGCCCGGGCGCACTGCCAGATCCGGTACACCGTCGACACGGATCCCACGGCGTTCGTACCGGCCCTGCGCCGCCATCTCGACCAGGCGGGATTCACCGAGGTCAGCGTGACCGCCAGCCCCGGACCTCCCAGCTGGGAGGCCACCCGGCTCGACCCCGACCACCCGTGGGTGCAGTGGGCGGCCGCATCGGTCGAACGCACGACCGGCAGGGCGCCGGCACTGCTGCCGAATCTGGGAGGATCCCTGCCCAACGACGCCTTCGCCATCACGCTCGGGCTCCCGACGATCTGGGTACCCCACTCGTACGCGAGCTGCTCCCAACACGCGCCCGACGAGCACGGGCTCGCATCGATCATCCGCGAAGGACTCCAGATCATGGGCGGGATCTTCTGGGACCTCGGAGAGCAGGTGCCGGAGTGACCCGCGAACTCTCCACGACCCATCGAGACGCGGCTGCGCCCCGGTGCCTCGGCGTCGGGTGGATCGGCGACCGATTCGCGCCCGAGATCTCGATGAATCCGCGCGTCGCGTGCCGCGCGCAAGATATGGTGGTCTCCCGTCGTGCAGTCGCTCGGTGCGAGCAGAAATGACGGAGGTCAACCCCAACATGCCGAAGCACATTTTCGTGACCGGAGGGGTTGCCAGCTCGCTCGGCAAAGGCCTCACTGCGAGCTCGCTCGGTCGTCTGTTGAAGCTCCGTGGCCTACGGGTGACCTTGCAGAAACTCGACCCGTACATCAACGTCGATCCCGGCACGATGAACCCGTACGAACACGGGGAAGTGTTCGTCACCGACGACGGTGGCGAGACCGATCTCGACCTCGGCCACTACGAGCGCTTCATCGACGAGAATCTCTCACGGGCGTCCAACGCGACCACCGGGTCGATCTATCAAGCGGTGCTCGCGGCCGAGCGCCGGGGTGACTATCTCGGAAAGACCGTGCAGGTGATTCCGCACATCACCGACGAGATCAAGCGCCGGATCCATCAAGTCGCCACCGACGACGTCGACGTCGTCATCACCGAGGTCGGCGGAACGGTCGGCGATATCGAGATCCTTCCCTTCCTCGAAGCGATTCGACAGTTCCGCAAGGATGCCGGTCGTGACAACGTCTGCTACATCCACGTCACGCTGGTGCCGTTCATCGGGCCGTCGTCCGAACAGAAGACCAAGCCGACGCAGCACTCGGTCACCGAGCTGCGCAGCCGTGGAATCCAACCCGATCTGATCGTGTGCCGCAGCGAGGCGCCGGTTCCCCAAGAACTCAAGCGCAAGATCTCGAACCTCTGCGACGTCAACGAGAACGCCGTCATCAATGCCGCCGACGCGGGCAACATCTACGAGTTGCCGCTGATCCTGCACGACGAGGGTCTCGACACCGTCGCCCTCGAGGTGCTCCGTTTGGAAGGCCACGAGCTCGATGCCACCCCGTGGGCCCAGCTCGTCGACCGGGTCGAGATGTCGACGATCCCTGTCAAGATCGGCCTGATCGGCAAGTACGTCGAGTTGCCAGACGCGTATCTTTCCGTGGTCGAAGCACTCAAGCACGCGGGATTCCATCATCAGGCCAAGGTCGAGATCGACTGGATCCAGGCCGAGGACGTCGAGGGGTTGCTCGCTTCCGATCGTCTCCGCGACCTCGACGGCATCGTGATTCCGGGCGGTTTCGGTTCGCGTGGGTTCGAAGGCAAGATCGCTGCGGCCCGGTTCGCCCGCGAGGAAGGCGTGCCGTGCCTCGGGCTCTGCTTGGGCCTGCATGCGATGACTGCCGAGTTCGCCCGCAACGTGCTCGGCATGGTCGGTGCGAACTCCAGCGAGATGGACCCGACCACGAAGTACCCCGTGATCGACCTGATGCACGACCAGCGCGACGTAACCGACATGGGCGGCACCATGCGCCTCGGCGCCTACTATGCGGTGCTCGCTCCGGGCAGCAAGGTGGCGGCCGCCTACGGCGAACCGGTCGTGAGCGAGCGGCACCGTCATCGCTACGAGTTCAATCCCCGCTTCCGTTCTCGGTTCGAGGAAGCCGGCTTCGTGTGCAGCGGAACCTCGCCCGACAAGCGACTCGTCGAGTTCATCGAACTGTCCGACCACCCGTACTGGGTTGCCACCCAGGCCCATCCCGAGTTCAAGAGCCGCCCCGACCGCGCTCATCCGCTGTTCCGCGAGCTGATCGCAGCCTCGCTGGCACGACGCGATGCCACCCCTCCCGGGTTGCGACGGATGCTCAACGAGGCGACCGCGTCGTCCGAGAGCCTCGACACGCCTGCATGACGGGGTTCCGGCATCTGGGTGACACCGATGTTCACCAGGGCCACATCTGGAAGGTCGTCGTCGCCGACTACGTGTCGCCCTCGGGCGAGTCCTTTCGTCGCGACATCGTGCGTTCGCCCGGATCCGTCGGCGTCGTACCGCTGGTCTTCGACGCGGAAGGTCTGCCATCGGTCGTGTTGGTTCGTCAATATCGTCCCGCCCACCATCGTGACCTGATCGAGATCCCCGCAGGCATGCGCGACGTGCCTGGTGAGCCCCCCGCCGAGACCGGACGTCGTGAACTCGCCGAGGAGGCCGGGTTGGCGGCCGGCAGGATCGAACATCTGCTCGACATGATCCCGTCGCCCGGCATGACCGACTCGATCTGCTCGATCTTTCTTGCTACCGAGTGCACCGCGGTCGACGTCGATCGACACGGCCCAGAAGAGCAGGAGATGGAGTTACTGCACCTTCCTCTCGACGACGCCCTGCTCATGATCGATCGTGGCGAGATCAGCGATGCCAAGACGGTGGCAGGTCTGCTGGCGACCGACCGCCGGATGCGGCACGAAGCGTCGACGGGCGACTGAGCGCAACGGCGATGCCCGCCGGGGAGCTGTCGTTGGAGACCGAGGAGTTCCTCGTCTGGATGTCGAGCGAGCGCGGGCGGTCCAGGAACACCCTGCAGGCTTACCGGCGTGATCTCCAGCAGTACCAGGCTTGGCTCGATGCTCGAGGGCTGTCGCCACTGACCGTTCGTCACGACGATCTGACCCGATTCATCGCCGATCGCAAGGCGTCGGGATTGGCGACATCGTCGATCGCCCGCCAGATCGCAGCGATCCGGATGATGCACCGGTACTTTGCGACCGAGCACTACCGGCCGGACGATCCGACCGCGCGTCTCGATGGTGTGCGCGTGCCGGCGGGCATCCCGAAGCCACTCAGCGAGCAGCAGGTGACCAGCTTGCTGGACGCGGTCGTCGGCAATGACCCACTGCAGCGCCGCGACAGAGCACTGCTCGAGCTTCTCTACGCGACCGGCGCTCGCATCTCCGAGGTCGTCGGGCTGTCACTGGGTGACATCAACTTCGACCACTCACTCGTGCGTCTGTACGGCAAGGGCGCCAAGGAGCGCATCGTGCCGTTCGGGTCGTCGGCCGCGACGGCTCTCGACGAATGGTTCTCACCATCGGGCCGTGCCCGGTTGGCCCCCGAGCGATGGAAACGGCGTGGCGACGCCGAAGCGGTCTTCCTCAACCAACGCGGCGGCCGGTTGAGCAGACAGGGCGCTTGGCTGGTGATCAAGAAGTACGGCGAGCGAGCCGGGATCACCGATCACCTCTCGCCCCACGTGCTCCGACATTCGTGTGCGACACACCTGCTCGATCACGGGGCAGACTTGAGGATCGTGCAGGAGATGCTGGGTCATGCGTCGATCTCGACCACCCAGGTGTATACCAAGGTCAGCCAGGAGCGCCTGTGGGATGTGTACCGATCGGCACATCCGAGAGCACTGCACGGGGGGCAAGTATGAGCAAACCACTCCACCTCTTGACCAAGCCCCATCACCTTGCAGCGAGGTTCTTCGGGTCGTTGTCGAGCCGGCCGCCGGAGCCCTCGGAGGACAGCTGGGCCGAATCACAATTGCTTCCCGGTGAGATCGGACTGTGGCGGAAGATGTCCAACCAGGACCGCCGGCATTCGGCCAAGGTGGCTCGCCGGTTCGTCCAGGCGAGGCCAGAGGCGAGCCGTGCCGAGGTCGCAGGCGCATTGCTGCACGACGTCGGCAAGATCGAGTGCGGTCTGGGCACCTGGGGCCGTGTCGTCGCATCGATCGTGGGCGGGCGGACCGAGCGATTTCGGTTGTATCACGATCACGAGCAGATCGGCGCCAGGCTCGCCGAGGCCGCCGGCTCGGAGCCACCCACCGTCGAGTTGATCGGAGAACAAGGAGCCGCCTACCCGATCCTGCACAGCTGCGACCGGGCCTGATCGGGTCGCGACGGGCCTCGTGCTCGGCCTCGTTCAGCCCTGCCACCGCAGGACGATCGAGGTCCTGTGATGATTGACGACGGCGCGAATGGTCATCCAGATGAGGAGCCCTCCCCAGATGCCGGCGATGCCGAGACTCGGCGCCAGCAAGGTTGCGGCGGCGATCGGGGTCACCGCGACCAGGTAGCCGAGTGCGGCTCGACCGAGGAACCGGTAGTCACCTGCCCCGATCAGGATCCCGTCGTGGGCGAAGGCGATGGCCCCGGGAACGAGCATGACGGCCAACCACCACAGCCCACCCATCGCCCTGCTGACGACGGCTGCATCGTCGGAGAAGACATGAGGCAGCACCGGGGCGAGGGATGCCATGAGCAGGCAGAGCACCAGGCCGGTGATGAGCGACAAGCGCACCGCTCGCCTCGCGACGTGGGCGGCGGTGTGGACGTCGTCGCGGCCGAGTTCCTCGGCGACGATGGTCTGAGCCGGGACGGCGAGGGCATCGAGCGTCAACGCGAGGAAGAAGAACAGACTCATGACGATCTGGTGGGCTGCAAGGGTCGGTTGATCGATGCGGGCTGCGATCGCGGTCGCACCACCGAACACCGCGAGCATCGACCCGACCCTCAGCAGCAGGTGCTTGCCGGCGGTCATCAGGGGAGCGATGCCCTCGCGGTCGGGTCGGCGGATCGAAGCGGCAACCAGCCTCGGCCGGAGGATCCACATGAACGCAACTGCCGCTCCGATCTGGGCGATCACGGTCGACCATGCCGAACCGGCCACCCCCATGTCGAGGCCGAACACGAGGACGAGCTCGATCACCAGATTGGCGATGTTCGCACCGAGCAGCACCCACAGCGGCGTCACGTAATTGCTTGCACCGCGTAGGACGCCTTGAGCGGCGAGCGTCACCAGGAAGAACGGAACGCCGATTGCGCTGATACTCAGGTAGGTCTCGGCATGGTCGTGCACTGCGCCGGACGACCCGAAGACGCCCGTGACCCAGCTCGCCGCGAAGTACAGCAATGGCGCCGCGGGAATCCCGAACATGAGTGACAGCCACATCGCCTGGACGCCGACGTTCGCGGCCTCGGCGTGTTGCCCTGCGCCGAGCCGGCGCGCTACCCGCTCGGTGGTGCCGTAGGTGAGGAAGTTGGCGCCGGCGAAGATGAACGACAGAACTGTTGCGGCAATCGCCAATCCGGCGAGCTGCTCGGTCCCGAGTCGCCCGACGATCGCCGTGTCGACGAGCACATAGACGGGTTCGACGGCGAGCGCCCCGAGCGCCGGCAACGCGAGTGCCAGGATCCGGCGGTCAACCGGCGTCATCAACCCGTTCCGTTCGGCAAGTTGCAGGACCGGGTCTGCAGTTCGATGAACAGAACGGGTTGGGGGTCACGCGGGGAGCAGGCCGATGGCGTCGTACACGCGGGCGAGCGTCGCCGATGCGACGGTCCGGGCGCGATCGGATCCGACCCGGAGCAGACGTCCGAGCTCGGCCTTGTCGCCGATC
Organism: Acidimicrobiaceae bacterium; assembly: GCA_024641005.1. Taxonomy (GTDB): domain Bacteria; phylum Actinomycetota; class Acidimicrobiia; order Acidimicrobiales; family Ilumatobacteraceae; genus Ilumatobacter. The sequence continues at coordinate 3,556 of JAHEDX010000089.1, read as the reverse complement.
AGCTCTCGGTAGCGGGCCTGGATCGGTTCGAGCATCGCCACGATCGCCTCGCCGGCGTCGGCCTTGAGCGGCCCATATTGCGTGTACTGCGTGGCGAGTGCCTCTGCCGAGCTGTCGGTGGCCGCGGCGAGGATGTCGAGCAGGCTGCTGACGCCGGGCTTGGCCTTGACGTCGTAATACACCTCGCTGTCGGAGTCGGTGACAGCACGCTTGAACTTCTTGGCGATCGACTTCGGGTCGTCGAGCATCATGATGCAGCCGGCATCGGATTCGGACGATTTCGACATCTTGGACGTGGGGTCCTGGAGATCCATGACGCGGGCGCCGGCTTTGGGAGTGACCGCTTCGGGCACGACGAGGGTGTCTCCGAAGCGATGGTTGAACCGAATCGCGATATCGCGTGTGATCTCGATGTGCTGGCGCTGATCGTCACCCACCGGTACCTCGTTGGCGTCGTACAACACGATGTCGGCTGCTTGCAGAGCCGGATAGGTGAAGAGACCGGCCGAGATGAAATGTCCCTCGCGCTTGGCGGTCTTGTCCTTGAACTGTGTCATCCGACTCAGTTCGCCGTACGACACGGTGCACTCCATCACCCACCCCAGTTGGGTGTGCTCGGGTACATGGCTCTGCACGAAGACCGTCGCTACCTCGGGGTCGAGCCCGATCGCGAACAGCATCGCGGCCAGCTTCAGCGTGGTCTCACCGAGCACACCCGGCTGCTCGGTGACGGTGAGGGCGTGGAGATCGACGATGCCGTGGAAGACGTCCTTCTCGTGCTGGCCGGACACCCAATTCCTCAGCGCACCCAGGTAGTTGCCCAGATGGACGTCGCCGGTCGGTTGGATACAGGAGAGCACACGAGTCACGGTCAGCGAGGCTACCGTTCGGTCACTGGCAGTCAGCCCATGTTTCTGCCCATCGGATCACGCGCAACGCAGTGGCGGGTCGCGGTGACCGTCTCGACGGCTGGTTCGAGACTGGTTACACCGTTGTAACTACAGCGGCTATCCTGTGTCGGCAATGGCCATCGACGTTCACACCCCGATCTACGACGGTCCGTTCGATCTGCTGCTGCAGTTGATCCTGAAAGAGCAGGTCGATCTGTACGAGATCGACCTGTCCCGCATCGTCGATGCCTACCTGTCCGAACTCGAACAGCTCCAGGCGCTCGACCTCGACGTCGCCACCGAGTTCCTCTTGATCGCATCGACGCTCGTCGAGCTCAAGACACGGCGGCTGTTGCCGGGCTCCAACGACATGGATCTCGACGACGAGTTCTCGCTGTGGGAAGAGCGGGATCTGTTGCTCGCCCGATTGATCGAGTGCAAGACGTTCAAGGACGTCGCACGCATCTTCCATCAACTTGCCGACGAGGCCGATCTGTCATTCCCTCGCACCGTCGGGCCCGACGAGCGGTTCGCCGGCATGATGCCGGATCTGCTCGAGGGAACCAGTTTGCGGCGGTTCCAGAGCGCGGCCATCCGTGCGCTGACGCCACGGCCCGAACCGATCGTCGATCTGTTCCATGTGAACCCGATCAAGATCACCGTGGCCGATGCGGTCGCCGAACTGATCGACGAGCTTCCACGAGTCGGACGCATCTCGTTCCGGCATCTCACCGCCGACCTCGCCGACCGGATCGAAGTCATCGTGAGGTTCCTCGCCGTGCTCGAACTGTTCAAGCAAGGCTGTGTCGACCTCGATCAGCCTCATCGATTCGGTGACATCGAGGTCACGTGGTGCGCCCCCGAGGACGTGTCCGTCGAGAGCATCCTGATCGACGCCTACGACGGTTGAGGCCGTAGGGTTGCCACGCCATGTCTGACGAGTTGCTCCCGGTCGAAGAACAGGTCGCGTCCTTCAAGCGTGCCATCGAGGCGGTCATCATCGTGTCGCACGACCCGGTGCCGATCGATCTGCTCGCGCAACTGATCGAACAACCGGTCGCGTCGATCGAGCGCTGGTGCGAAGAGCTGAAGGCCGAATACGCCGCACAGCGGCGAGGGTTCGAGCTGCGCCGGGTCGCGGGCGGGTACCGGTTCCAGACGCACCCCGATCAAACTCCATATGTCGAGCGATTCGTGTTGCACGATCAGAAGGCGCGATTGTCGGGCGCGGCGCTCGAGACGTTGGCGATCGTCGCCTACAAACAGCCCATCTCGCGTGCCCAGGTCGCTTCGATCCGCGGCGTCGACCCCGATGGGGTGATCCGCACCCTGCAGGCGCGGGGCTATATCGACGAGATCGGCCGCGACCACGGTCCCGGCCAGGCGATCCTGTTCGGAACGACGGCCCAGTTCCTCGAGAAGTTGGGGATCGACTCCCTCGACGACCTCCCGCCGATCGCCGAGTTCATCCCTGACGCCGACGTCGTGGAAGCACTCGAACACGGTCTGCGGGTCCACCCCGTCGACTTGTCCGACCTCGCCGACGTTGCCGACCCGCCCGTCGTGACGTCCGCGCCGGACGCGGCGCTCGATCAGACGGGTGATGATGGCGCCTCCGCCGACTGACCCACGAGACCCCGAGCCACCGCTCTGGGAGCAACTGGCCGAGCAGCACCGTCAGCTACCTGGTGGTGAACGCCTGCAGAAGGTGCTCGCTTCGACCGGATGGGGAAGTCGCCGGGTCTGCGAGGAGCTGATCGCGGAGGGCCGCGTGACCGTCAACGGTGAGATAGCGGTGCTCGGTAGGCGCGTCGACCCGACGACTGATCTGATCGAGGTCGACCATGCCCCGGTGGGCGTCAAGCCCGGGCTCGTCTACTACCTCCTCAACAAGCCCACCGGAGTCGTCACCACGGCCAAGGACACCCATGGACGCAAGACGGTGGTCGATCTGGTCCCGTCCGAGCCGCGCGTTTTTCCCGTCGGTCGGCTCGACGCCGACACCGAGGGGTTGCTGCTGCTCACGAACGATGGAGATCTGACCCATCGGATCACGCACCCCAGCCACGGAGTCGAAAAGGAATACCTCGTCCACGTCAGGGGTCGATTGAGCGCCGGCGAGTTGCGGCGGCTACGCGAAGGGATCGAGTTGGAGGACGGGATGACCGCTCCGGCCGAGGCGAGCCAACCGACGCCTGGCGTCATCCGGTTGACCATTCACGAGGGCCGCAACCGGCAGGTTCGGCGAATGTGTGATGCACTCGGCCACCCCGTGTTGCGCCTGGTTCGTACACGGGTGGGGCCGATCACCGACAGATCGCTGCGGCCCGGCGACTGGCGCGAGCTCTCGACGGGCGAACGCCGGGCACTTACCGAGGCGGTCGCCGCGCAGGCCCGCCGGTACGATCAGCCCTCGTGACCAAGCAGCCGGGCGCCAGCCAGCGCAGCGCGAACGTGATCGGGCTCGGGCTCATCGGAGGATCGATCGCGCTCGGCCTGCGTCAACGAGGATGGTTCGTGCATGGGCAAGATGCTCGGGACGCGACCATGCAGCGGGCGGTCGAAGCGGGCGTCATCGACGCCGCCGGGCTCGATGCAGACGCGACGATCACCTTCGTGGCGGTGCCGGTGTCGGTGGTCGCCGACCAGGTGAAACGGGCCCTGGC
>JAHEDX010000088.1 GCA_024641005.1 Acidimicrobiaceae bacterium | reverse complement strand
TCAACGGTGGAGCGATCGCGCTCGGACACCCGTTGGGCGCCACTGGCGCACGGCTGATGGTGACGCTGCTCAACGAGCTCGAGCGCACAGGCGGCCGTTACGGCCTACAGACCATGTGCGAGGGTGGCGGCCAGGCGAACGTCACCATCATCGAGCGCCTCTGACGTTCGAGCGCCTCGTGTAACCGCTAGGCCGAGCTCGGTTCACCGGCGGCGCGCACGCGAGCGGCCAGATCGGCCAGCAGCTTGGCGCCCAGAGGCGGGAGCTCTCGCAGCAGCACTCGGAACATGCGCACGCCCAACACCGCGAGTTCGGTGTCGCTCGTGGCCGTCACCGTTGCGGCCCGAGGTGCTGGGTCGAGCAATGCCAGCTCACCGAAGTAGTCCCCTGGGCCCAGCGAACTGACGGTCTTCCCGCCCCGTTCGATCTCGGCGGTACCGCTCAGCAATACGAACAGCGCGTCGCCGTCATCGCCCTCGCGGACGATCGTGCGGCCGGCCTCGGCCCGGATCGTCTCGGCGTGACGGGCGACGATCTTGAGATCGGACGGCGTGCAGCGGTTGAAGAGCTCGATCCCCTCGAGCATGCGAACAATTTCCTTGTTGGTCGCCATGTCAGTCCTTCATGTCGGCGGTGTCCGACGGCTCGGATGTTGGTGAGGGTGCGTCGTCGGCGGGCAACTGGATCGGGAGGGCGACCGGTTCGTTCTCCCACAGGCCCCACCGCAGGTGGAATCGACGCAGCGGCGCGGGCGCCCACCAGTTGGCGCGGCCGGCCATCTTCATCAGTGCAGGCGTCAGGGTCGCGCGCACCAAGAACGCGTCCACGACGACCGCGATCGTCAATCCGACGCCGAACATCTTCACGACCGTCACCCCAGACGTCGCGATCGACAGGAACACGATGGTGAGCAACAAGGCTGCGGCAGTCACGATCCGCCCGGTCGACCCGATGCCCACGACGATCGCGGAGTCGTTGTCGCCCGACAGGTCGTACTCCTCCTTGATGCGCGACAACAGGAACACCTCGTAGTCCATCGACAACCCGAACGCGACACAGAACATCAGGATCGGCTGGAACACGTCGACCTTCCCGGTCGCGGTGAAGTTCAACAGGCCGGAGAGATGCCCGTCCTGGAAGATCCACACGATCGCGCCGAACGTCGCGGTCAGGCTGAGGAGGTTCAAGACGATCGCCTTGAACGGGATGACCACACTGCCGGTCATCATGAACAACACGAGCAACGTGATCACCGCAATGATGGTGAGAGCGATCGGCAGACGAGACGTCACCGCGTCGACGCTGTCGATCACCGACGCAGGCGAGCCCGTGACGACCAGGTCGACTCCGTCGTACGGACTCTCGAGTTCCCGGAGATCCAGCACCAGTTGCTCGGTGCGGGGGTCGTCGGGGTCGCGGCTGCTGATGACCTGCACCCAGACTCCGTCGTCGCTCGAGAAGCGTTCGTTGAACGCCCTCGCCTTGCCGGCATTGCCGCCCTGGTAGAAGAAGCCGAGAGGAGTGTCGACCCGGATCACGTTGTCGAGGGCGAGAATCTGATTGGTGAACTCGCGCAGGGTCTCTTCGTCGTCGGGGTCGGCGCCGAGGGCGATCACACCGCTGCCGTTGAAGTTCCGGAACGCGAAATCGTCACGCAGTTGATCGGTCGCGACGCGTGCGGTGTTGCCGGCCGGTAGTACCCGGTCGTCGATACGACCGGCGTCGAAGCGCAGGAACGGGAGCCCGGCGAACACCAGGATGGTCGCCACCGACAACGCCCACATCGCCGGGTGGCGCGTGACTCGGCGGGCCTGACGGCCCCAGAAGTTCTCTTTCGGGTCGGACGTCTTCACGCCGACGCGGTCGCCGAGCCAGGCGAGCAGGGCGGGCAGGATGACGACCGACGCGGCGCACGACACAGCGACGACCGCAGCGCCTGCATAGGCGAAGGACCGCAGGTAGGGCACCGGGAACACGAGCAGCGCCGTGAGCGACGCCGCGACCGTGGCCCCGCTGTACAACACCGTGCGGCCAGCGGTCTGCACCGTGTGCGACAGGGCCTGGTCCACGGTGCGGCCGTGACCGAGCTCTTCTCGAAAACGCGCGACCATCAGGAGGCAATAATCGATGGCCAACCCGAGCCCCAGCGCCGTGGTCAGGTTGAGAGCGAAGACCGACACCGTCGTGACCCGCGCGACGAACGACAGCACGGTGAATGTGCCCAGGATCGCGAAGATCGCAACGGCGAGCGGGAGCAGCGCCGGTCGCAGGCCCTTGAACACCAGGAACAAGGCGAGCAGTGTGAGCGGGGTCGCGATCAGCTCCGACCTTTTCAGGTCCTTCTCGGCGTTCTCGCGTGCCTGGCGGCTGATTTCGGCAGGTCCGGTCGCCGCTGCAGTCCACAGTGCAGTCGGTTCGGTGAACGCCTCGAGACGTGCCGCGGTGTCGCGTTGCTCGTCTTCATCGCCCGACAACGACGCCGCCACGACGACGTTGCGGCCGTCGACGCTCTGCAACGGGCTCACCTCGGTGATGTTGAACTCGCCGAGGTTCCAGTACGAGAGGACCTCGGTCGTCCCCGGGTCCGCTCCGATCGCCTCGGTGAGGGCGACGCCGGCGGCGGTCACGTCGTCGTCGTGCACCGTGCCGTCGATCAGCGAGATCACGAGGACCCAGTCGGCCCCACCGGCGTTGAAGGAATCCTCGAGGATCTGGTCGCCGATCGCCGATTCGCTCTCGCCCACGATGAAGCCGCCGACCGAGAGCTGTTTCTCGACGCCCCCGCCGATGATCGCAAGCACCGGAACGAGGATGAGTGCACCGATCAAGACGCGTCGGTGGTGATGGGTCGCGAGCCGCGTCAACCAGGCGAGCACGCGAACGTTTCCTGAGGTCGATCGACCGTTGTCCCCACGTGCTTCAGTATGACCGACCGCACCCTCCAGCTCGTGACCGGCCGTCCCGAGCCTTGTCATCTGGTCGATGCCGGCGCGTGGGAGTACGGTCCGTGTGATGGTGATCGTCCGACGCGCGTTCGAGTCCGACATCCCGCGGATCGCGCGCACCGCGAGCCGGGCGTTCGCGACGGATCCGGTTCTGAGATGGCTCTTTCCCGACGACGATCACTACGAGGACACGCACCAGGCCGTGTTCGGCAGCATCGCCCGACGATGGTTGGCGACCGATTCGTTGTGGTGCACCGACGACGCAGCGGCGATCGCCGGGTGGGTGCCGCCCGGTCGACCGGAGGTCGAGGTCGCCCGAACCGCGCCGCCGGTCGTCCATCCCGAATGGCGGCTCGAACGCTTGGCAGCGCTCGGCGAGAAGCAGGCCGCCAACACGCCGCCCGACCTGCACTGGTACCTCAACATGCTCGCGACCCATCCCGACTGGCAGCGGCAGGGCCTGGGCGAGGCGCTGATGACCGCCGTCTTCGAGATCGCCGACGCCGACGGTCTGCCGTGCTATCTCGAGACCGAGACGGTCGAGAACGTCGCCTACTACCGGCACCACGGTTTCGAGGTGCGCACCGAATGGGACGTGCACACCGACAGCAGCGAGGGGCCTCACATGTGGGGCATGCTGCGCTCAGCCCGGTGACCGGCCGCCGAACGACTCAGGCACACACGTTGCGGCACTCGCCGACACCCTCGATTCGGGTCACGACGGTCTGCCCGCGCTGCAAGAAGACGGGAGGCTTGCGGGCCGCACCCACGCCGCCCGGTGTGCCGGTGGCGATCACGTCCCCCGGGGCGAGCGTGATGAAGGTCGAGATGTAGGCGACCAACTCGACCGGCCCGAAACGGAGCTCGGATGTGTTGGAGCTCTGCATGGTGACGCCGTCGACCTCGCACGAGATAGGGAAGTGCGCCGGTCTGTCCGGGTCGGTAACGACGAGATATGGGCCGACCGGGGTGGTTGCTTCCCAGGCCTTACCCTGCAGGAACTGACCGGTGCGGTTCTGGAAGTCGCGCACGCTGATGTCGTTGATCACGGTGAACCCGGCGATCGCAGCTGCCGCTTGTTGTGGAGTGGCCCTACGCACTTCGGTACCGATGACGATCCCGAGCTCGGCCTCCCAGTCGACCTGTGTCGATTCGTCGTCGTGGGGGAGCTGGATCTTGTCGTGAGCTCCGATCAACGTGCGGGCGTACTTGGTGAACAGCGTCGGGTACTCGGGGCGCGGACGCCCGGTCTCGGCGATGTGGTCGAGATAGTTGAGCCCGACGCAGATCACCTTCTCGGGGGTCGGCACCAGCGGGGCGAAGTCGAGCGCATCGAGTGAATGGTGTGGGCCGCCGGCGACTCGGGCGATGTCGTCCCAGTAGGACGCCCGCAACAGCTCGCCCACATCGGCGTGTCCGGTCTCGACGGCGACGTCGTCGTCGACGCGGACGGCGCGGAGGCCCTGTGCAGTGCGAATGGTGGCGAGCTTCATCCAGCCAGTCTGCCCCCGCCGCCCCTCCTCACCCCAAGCGAACCCCGGTCCCCAACCGACGCAAAGTCGCCTCGGAAACACCGTTGGTCTTGTATCGACTTTCCGTCGCTGCAGAATCCCGTCCCAATATCGAGACGACCCTGAAATGACGCAAAGTCGTTTGGGAACCACCGATGGTCGCGAATCGACTTTGCGTCGGTTCAGAACCAGGCGCGTCGGGGGCGTTGGGGCGGTACCTTGAGGTGTCCGGCTTCCCCTCCTCTCGTTACCGAATGGAGGAAGTGTGAAGCCATTGTCACGTCATGTTCTCACCGCGGCGCGCGATCAGCGAGGTCTCGTCACTGCCGCCGATCTGAGAACGGCAGGAATCGTCGGACGATCGCGGTCGGTCGCCCTGCATCAGGGCATGCTGGTGCCGGTCCACCGGGGGGTATACCGAATCCCGAGCGATGCTGAATCATTCGAGCAGCGCTGCCTGGCGGCGTTGCTGGCGGCGCCGGATGCGGCACTGTCGGGTCCGACCGCGGGCCGGCTCTGGGGATTGCGGAAGGTGTTCTCCGAGGACGTCCACATCATCGCCCGTCGCGCGATCCATCTCGAGGCCGTAACTGCCCACCGCACCAAAATGCTGGGCGAGTACGACATCACCATTCGCGACGGGTTGCGCGTGCTGCGCCCTGGGCGCTTGTTCTGCGATCTGGCATGGCATCTCGATGACGCCGCGCTCGAGTCGGTGTACGAGCAGATGCTCGATCGCAGGATGATCTCCATCGAGGCCTCGCGAGCCGCTGCCCGGCGATTCGTGGCGTCCGGCCGCCCAGGTTCAGTGCGGCTGGCGCGGGTGTTGGATGCTCGACCGGATTGGCTGAAGCCGGCGGACTCCGACCTCGAGCTTCGGCTGTGGCGAGCGCTTGCTGCAGCGGGTCTGCAGCTCGACCGACAGGTCCCCGTGGCGCTCGACAGCGGTGTGTCAGTACATCTCGACCTCGCCGACGAGTCGATCAAGTTCGCAATCGAGGTCGACCATGTCACGTGGCACGGAGGTCGATTGGATGCACAACAGGACAAGCGGCGAGATCGAGAGCTTGCCCGCCTCGGTTGGACGGTCAGCCGTGTGTCGGACGAGGACATCTCCGTCCGGCTCGCCCAGACCTGTGACCAGTTGCTCGACATCGCTCATGTCTGTGCGGACCGGTTCCGAACCAACGCAAAGTCGTTGGAGAACCACCGTTGGTCGTGAGCAGGCTTTGCGTCGATTCCGAATCAGGGGCGGTGGTGGCCGTGGTGTCGAATCGACGCAAAGTCGATAGGGAACCACCGTTGGTCGCGAATCGACTTTGCGTCGTTATCGGATCGGGTCGGTGAGATCGGGGATGGGCTAGGGGGCCTGGGGTCGGTTGGGTTGGGTCAGAGGGCGAAGCCGCCGAGTTTGGTCTCGAGGTACTCGGCGATGCCGTCGTGGCTGCCCTCTCGACCGATGCCCGAATCCTTCATGCCGCCGAATGGGGCCGAAGCGGCCGTCGGGTTCACGTCGTTGATACCGACGATGCCGAACCGCAGACCCTCGAACGCGCGGATCGCGGTCGAGAAGTCGTTCGTGTACACATACGCGGCCAAGCCGTAGTTCGTGTCGTTGGCGAGGTTCAGGACCTCGTCGACATCGCCATATGAGATCACGGGGGCGACCGGCCCGAACGTTTCCTCGCGATAGATCCTCATGTCGTCGCGCACACCGGCGAGCAGCGTCGGTGCATAGAAGTGGCCACGGTCGAACGGCTCGTCGGTCAGCCGTCGACCGCCGACGAGCGCCTCGGCACCCAGGCTGATGGCGTCGTCGACCTGACCGGCGACCTTGGCGACAGCGGCTTCGTTCACGAGTGGGCCGACACCGACACCGTCCTCGAAGCCGTTGCCCGTCTTCACCTTCGAGACCCGGTCGACCAGTGTCGAGACGAATGCATCCTGATGCTGCTCGGACACGTAGAGCCGATTCGGGCTGATGCACGCCTGGCCGGCGTTGAGGAACTTCAACGCTGCGGCACCCTTGGCGGCGCGGACCGGGTCGGCATCGGGGAACACGATGAACGGCGCGTGCCCGCCGAGTTCGACCGACACCCGCTTGAGGTTGCCGGCAGCGACCCCTGCGAGGTGTCGGCCAACAGCCGTCGACCCGGTGAACGCGAGCTTGCGTACTCGCGGGTCGGTCGTGAAGACCTCACCGATCGGCTTGGGATCGAGGGCGGTGACGAGATTGGCCACGCCGGCGGGCGTGCCGACCTCCTCGAAGATCTCGAACACCGCTCGCGCACACAGCGGGGTCGCCTCGGCCGGCTTCAACACGAGCGTGCAGCCGGCTGCGAGCGCCGGGGCCATCTTCCTCGTGAGCATCGAGATCGGGTAGTTCCACGGTGTCACCATCGCGACGACACCGACCGGCTGACGCAACACCAGGAATCGCTGGTCGGCACGCGCCGATGGCAGCCACTCTCCGGTGACGCGGGTGGCCTCCTCCGCGTAGAAGCGGAGGAAGTCTGCGGCGTACTTCACCTCGGCCCGGCTGGCCTTGAGCGGTTTGCCCTGTTCGCTGGTCATCAACCTGGCGAGCGACTCGCTGCGCTCGGTCATGAGTTGCCACGCGGCGTACAACAAGTCGGCGCGCGACTGGGCGGTCGTGGTCGACCAGGAGCCGAACGCTGCGTCGGCGGCGGCGATCGCGTCGAGGGCATCTTCGGCTGATCCGTCGGGGACGGTGCCGATCGCCTCGCCGGTCGCCGGATCGGTCACCTCGAAGGTCTTTCCGGATCGTGCCTCGTCCCAACTGCCGTCGATGAACATGTGGTCGACGATACGACGCAGCAGAACGTTGCCGGGAACGGGAGCCGCACCTGGCAGGATCATCGGCGTGGAATGGTGGGAAGCACTGCTACTGGTGTTCGGCGGCGCTGCAGCAGGCCTGATCAATGCGGTGGCGGGCGGTGGTTCGATTCTCACGGTCCCGCTGCTCGTGTTGGCCGGTGTGCCCGGCAACAACGCGAACGCGTCGAACCGGGTCGGCATCCTCACCTCGAACGCAGCAGCGGCAACAGCGTTCCGCAAGCTCGGAGTGCGCGGCCTGTCGAGGGCCACCCCGATTCTGGCGCCGATCATCGTGGGCTCACTGGTCGGCTCGTACGGGATCACCCAGTTGACCGACGACAACTTCGAGCGCGTCTTCGGTCTGTTGATGTTGCCGATCATCTTTCTGTCGATCCGTAAACCGAAGGTTCGGCTCGAAGCCGAGCCATGGCCGCTGTGGCTGACCGTTCTGGTGTTCCTCGGAGTCGGGTTGTACGGGGGAGCGGTGCAGGCTGGCGTCGGGTTGATCATGCTGGCGGCGCTGACGCGGGCCGGCTTCGATCTCATCACCGCGAACAATGTCAAGGTCGTCGCCAACCTCACGTTGACGTCCGTCGCGCTGCCCGTCTTCATCGTCCAGGGCAAGGTCGAATGGGTGCCGGCGCTCATCCTTGCCGTCGGGTTGACCGCAGGAGCCTGGATCGGTGCCCACGCTGCGGTGCGCGGCGGCGAGCGTTTCATCCGGATCGTGATGGTGATCGCCGCGCTGCTGCTGGCCGGCAACCTGCTCGGCGTGTACTCATGGGTCGGCGACCGCTTCTGACGGGGCGGCGACGCCGCTGGTTGCGCCGAGTCACGACCGCCGCTCCGTCGATTCGGGACCAACGGGTGTCATGCCGGCGGCTTTGCGTCGGTTCGGGACCGGCGGGTCCGTGCTGACACTCTCCGGCGAGGGGCGTCAGGCGTCGCTTGGCCCATAGCCGCTCGACCGCCGTTCGCCGGGACGCACGCCCTGGCGAAGCCGATCGGCGCGGGCCGCGTTGTCGAGCGCTTCCTGCAGCGCATCGATGTTGGCGCGACGGGTCGCCTCGGCAACCTGTGGTCGGTCGGGACCGTCCCGGCTCACCTGGGGCGCGTCGACCAGATGGAGGTAGAGGTCGGCCATGAAACGGGCATGGTGGTCATTACCAGCCCGGTAGGCGCGGATCTCGAGGAGTTCGCGATGCAACCGGACGGCGCGCTCGCCCGGCGTGTGGAGTTGCTGTTCGTGCCAGAAGCGGGCGACGGCGAAGAGGGTGTCGAGGCAGTAGGCGACGCTGCCGGCGGCGAGGTCGTACTGGACGGTTCGTTCGTCGTGTCGTCCAGCAGATCTCCACACGTCACCGAACATCCGTCGGTGGACCCGATCCGCGAACTCGGTCGTGAGGAGTTGATCGGGAGCTGCCACGCGCCGAGGCCCGAACGCCCACCGGGTCGCGGATTCGATGTTCGCCTGCTCGGCGATGCGGAGATCGGCACGGCTGGTGATGAGGGTTGCGCTGAGGTCGTCGATCTCGGCCTCGGAGAGCATCGGGCCGATGGGGCCCGAGCGAGGGGCGGGCGGGATGCTCATCGTTGGTCGGGCTCGTCCGAAAGTCGGCCGCCGGCGATCCACCGGGTCGCGTAGTCGGCGATTCGCTGCTGGAGCTCCTCTGGGGTCAGACCACAATGGCCGAGCCACCTCACGGCTTCGGCATGTTGGATCTTGTGACGCGCTACGCGGTCGCGCTCGGTCTGGTCGAGGGCGCTTTCCGGCACCAACGCGTGCACCAGATCGCACGAGAGCGACGCGCGTTCGCCCGATGCCGGGACGTCGCCGTGGAGGTAGGGATCGTCCAACGTGGGACGAGCAAGCCGCGCGCATTCGTGCCGCTTCGTCACAGCGCGATTCTACGGCGTCGCAATAGCGGGTGCAGCTTGTTTCTCGTGGGCGGTGCTCGGCGTTCGCGACGGCCGGCCGGCGCGCGTACCGCAGGTCGGGACGTCAGTGGCCCTGCTTCTTCATTCGGCCCATTTCGCGTTCGACGTCGCGTTTCGAGTCACGTTCGGCGATCGCCTGCCGCTTGTCGCCTTTGGTGCGCCCCTTGCCCACCCCGAGTTCGACCTTGACCCGGCCATCCCTGAAGTAGAGGCTCAACGGCACGATCGACACACGGTCCTGGTCGACGCGGGCCTTGAGTCGGACGATTTCGTCGGCGTGCAACAACAACTTGCGTGATCGATCGGGGTCGTGGGCGCCGAAGCCGATCGCGAACGAGTACGGAGCGACGTGCATGCCGTCGAGCCACGCCTCTCCGTCTCGGATGCGGACATAACCATCTGAGATCTGCACCTGCGCCTCGCGCATGCTCTTGACCTCGCTGCCCAGCAGCACCAGCCCGGCCTCGAACGTGTCGACGATGTCGTAGTTGCGTCGCGCGGCGCGATTGCTGGCGATGAGCTTCGTGCCGGCGGGAGCGCCCTTGGACTTCTTCGTCTTCGCCATCGGAACATCGAGGCTATCGGTGCCGCGACCGGGCGGCGGATAGGGTTCGGCCTGTGCTGCGACTCGACCGGCAGGCCTTCGACGCCATCTGTGATCTGGCCTTTCGCGAGTACCCGCTGGAGATGTGCGGCCTGATCGCCGGTATGCCGGGCGCCGACCACGGCGAGCGCTTCTATCCCTGTCGCAACGCCGCCGAGTCGGCGAAGGTGTACACCGTCGACCCGACCGATCATTTCCGCGCCGAGATGGATGCCGACGACCACGACTGGGAGATCAACGGGGTCGTGCACAGCCATACCCATTCCGAGCCGTACCCCAGCCCGACCGACGTCGCCCAGGCACCCGATCCGGGTTGGCACTACGTGATCGTGTCGCTCAAGCGTGACGCCCCCGAGTTGCGCAGCTACCGGATCGTCGAGGGTCTCGTCACCGAAGAACCCGTCGTGCTCGGTGGTCCGGTTCCCGAAATATGACAGTTGTGTTACGGTCGTCGACGCGGGCCTGAAGGAAAGGCTCAAGACACATGGAGGACTTGGACACCCTCGACAAGGCAGTCGGGTTCGACATCGGCAGCCAATTCGCCCCGGCGGCACAGTCGTTCGGACGTCTGATCATCGTCCTGGTGGTCGCGATGCTGGTGCTCCGGCTCGTTCGGCGGACGATCCGGCGAGTCGACGATGATCGCTTCCGCGAGCAACTGCTGTTCTTCGTGCCCAAGGCCGTGGGGGTGGTGATCGCCATCGTCGGGTTGGCTGCGATCGGCATCGACGTCTCCGGGATGGCCGCGATCATGGCGACGGTCGGAGTCACCGGGGCCGTCGTGTTCACGCCGGTCGGCCAGAACCTCGTCGCGGGCGCGATGATCCGGATCGACGACATCTATCGGGTCGGCGAGGCCGTCACCGTCGGCGACCTGCACGGCCACGTCGTGTACCGCTCGATGTTGAGGACCGAGCTCCAGCTCCCGGACGGATCGACGGCCTGGGTGCCGAACTCGTCGTTCCAAGAGAGCCAGGTGCTCAACCACAGCCGGATGGGCGGCTGGCGGATCTGCGTGCAGGTCCCACTCGACTGCGCATCCGACCGCGCCCGGGCCACCGAGGTGATGGACGAGGTGATGGGCTCGTTGAGATGGAACATCCCGGGGAAGCGGGCGTTCGTGGCGTTCGATCATGTGGGGGGTGAGGCGATGTTCTTCAACGCCTACGCGTGGATCGTGGACCGGACCAAGGAGCCCTGGTTCCGCGGGTTGCTGCTGAGTGCCCTCGTGGACGCGCTCGAGGAGACCGGCGTCTCGGTCGGCCAGACCACCAACTTGTCGATCGGTGCCAGTCGGCGTGAAGCGGACGCGATCGGTCCGTGACCCGAGCCCCTCCACGAGGCGGCCCTCTGCGTTCTCGACTGGCCAGATCCTGAATCTTCGATAGAATCGTGACTAAGAACATCGGATTTGTCGGAATGATCTCGATGCGGGAGCGGTTGGAACGGAAGATGAGCGACACACTGAGCCACACGATCCCCGGGATCAGCAGCGTCCACGCGAACGTGCTCGACATGATCGGCAATACGCCGGTCGTCGACGTGTCGAACCTCTCGCCGAACCCGAACGTGCGGATCCTCGCCAAGCTCGAGATGCAGAACCCGTTCGGTTCGGTCAAGGACCGCATCGCGAACGCCATGATCGAGGCAGCCGAGCGAGACGGCTCACTGCTGCCGGGTCAGACGATTCTCGAACCGTCATCGGGCAACACGGGTATCGCGCTCGCCGCGATCGCACGGCTGAAGGGCTACCCGATCAAGATCCTGTTGCCCGAAAGTGTGTCGATCGAGCGCCGTCAAATGCTCGAGATCATGGGCGCCGAGGTCATCCTCACGCCCGGACCCGAGGGCTCCAACGGCGCGGTCAAGCGCGCCAAGGAAATGGCGGAGGACCATCCCGAGTGGTGCTTCATCTATCAGTACGCCAACGAGGCCAACCCGCTTGCTCACTACGAGGGCACCGGGCCTGAGATCTGGCGCGACGTCCCCGAGATCACCCACTTCGTCGCCGGTCTCGGCACGAGCGGCACCCTGATGGGCACCGGGCGCTACCTCAAAGAGCAGAATCCCGACATCCAGATCATTGCCGTCGAGCCACCGCTCGGTGAGCGCGTCGAGGGCCTCCGCAACATGGACGAGGGCTACATCCCGCCGATCTTCGAGAACTGGAACGGGTTCGACCTGCTCGACCGCAAGCGCGTGGTGCGCCCCCGCGAGTCGATCGAGTGGACCCGTCGCCTCGTGCGCGAATGCGGCATCTTCGCCGGCCTCTCGACGGGCGCAGCACTGGCCGGCGCCGCCAAGGTCGCTGCGTCGATCGGCCCGAACGATCCCCCCGCCACGATCCTGTTCATCGTGTGCGATGGTGGATGGAAGTACCTCTCGACCGGCGCCTACACCGCGGATCTCGACGAGGCCGAAGCCAACGCCGAGGCGATCATCTACTTCTGACCGTCTGGCGACCGAACGCGGGTGAGCCGGTCGACGGGTTACTTGCGCTGCAGGCCGATCGACTGAGCTCCCAGAAACCGGCTGGTGTACGACGTGATGTTGCCGATGTAGTTGGCCCGTTCGTAGGCGGCCGGATCGGCCGCCGCGTCCCTGCTGACGGCGCCGCGCATCTCGGAGACCGATCGGTAACCGTGCTCTTGCATCCAGTCGCGCAGTTCGGCTTCCATCGTCGCCAGATGGTTGGTGCCGTGGAACAGCAACGCCGACGTGGTCATCGCGACGTCGGCGCCGACCAGGATCAGCTTCGCCGCATCCTGGCCGGTGTGCACGCCCGTCGACCCGGCGATCGACATCGACAGGAACTCGCGAGCGATGCCGATCCATCGCAAGGGAAGTCGCAGCTCGGCCTGGCTGCTCAGTGAGATCCTCGGCTGGACGTCGAGCGTCTCCATGTCGAGATCCGGCCCATAGAACCGGTTGAACATGACGACGCCTGCGGCGCCCGCGTCCTGCAACGCGAACAGGAACGATGCGAGCGACGAGTAGAACGGCGAGATCTTCACGGCGATGGGCAGATTGACCTCTTCGGCGACCAGAGCGACGAGTTCGAGTTGGCCGGCCTCGATGGCGTCCCCGTTGATCGCCGCATCGGCGGCCACCGTGTACAGGTTCAGCTCGATCGCGTCGGCCCCGGCGTCCTCGAGCAGCTTCGCGTACCGCAGCCAGCCCCCGACATTGGTGCCGTTCAGACTGGCGACGATCGGGATGTCGACCCGGTACTTCGCAGCTTCGACCAATGCCAGGTACGCATCGGTCCCCGTGTTGTAGCCGTCGATCTCAGGAAGAAAAGACGAGGCCTCACCAAAGCTGTCCTGGTGGAGGGAGAAGAGGCGATCGATCTCGCTGGTCTCGTGCTCGATCTGCTCCTCGAACAACGACGGCAACACGATCGCGCCGGCACCTGCCTGCTCGATCTCCGACATCCTGTCGAGATCGCCCGTGTAAGGCCCGGCAGAAGCGACCAGGGGCGACCTGAGCCGCAACCCGAGATAGTCGACGTGCAGATCACTCATGGCTGGTCACCTCTACGGATGTGGTTTCGACGTGGACGGCTTCGGTGGGGTCGATCTCGTGCAGTTCGTCGGGATCGTCGAGATGTGGGACGGAGCGTTCGACGCCGACGAGTTGTTCGTAGAAGTGCCAGCGTTCGTCGATACCCGCCTGGGCGAGCGCGAGCAGCCCTTCCGACCGGGCCGGATCGGACCGTGCGAGCATTGCGTACCGGGCCTCCTGCAGCGCGAACTGCCGCAGCGGGATCGACGGCGCCGCGGAGTCGAGCTGGAAGGGGTGCTCGTGTTCGTCGAGCGATGGCTTGAAGCGGTAGAGCGGCCAGTACCCCGACTTCACCGCGTCCTTCTGGTGGGTCATCGAGGTCGTCATGTCGATGCCGTGGGCGATGCAGGTCGAGTAGGCGATGATCAGCGACGGGCCGTCCCACTCGTCGGCCTCGCGCAGCGCCTTCACCGTCTGGATGTCGCTGCCGCC
>JAHEDX010000158.1 GCA_024641005.1 Acidimicrobiaceae bacterium | reverse complement strand
TCGACACCCTTCCCACCGTTCTCGCTGCGGCGGGCATCACCCCAGACCATGTGGTGGACGGGAAGAACATCTTCCAGGCGGGGTTCGACCGGCAGGTCATGCTGACCGAATACTGGGAGGACGCCGCGAACGGCAACTTCGTGCCCGACTGGACCTCGATCCGGACAGACACGTACATGTTCGCCGAGTACTTCGACGTCAACGGTGCCGTCGTCTTCCGCGAGTACTACAACCTCGTCGCAGACCCCTACGAGTTGGTCAATCTGCTGCAGGATGGAAACCCGGCGAACGACCCCAACTTCGCGCCGTTGAGCGCCATGATCCAGACGTACCGGAACTGCGCCGGCTCCACCTGCCCGTGAGACATTCAGTCCTCGTTCCGGCCGCCGTCATCGGCAGGCTGCAGGGTCAGGAACAGGGTGGATCGATCGTCGTGTGGTTGCAGTTCGTTGCGTCGCAGCCCGACACGCCATGTTCAGCTGCCTGAGCTGCTCAACGCGCGGACGTGTCGTCCGGTCACGAGCGCATTGCGGCTGATGCTCAGGCCGAGGGCGACGCCAATTGCGATCGCGAGTGAGACCCTGAGTCGGTCGCATGCCTCGATCTTCTACTCACCCCGAAACGCATTGTGGAGACCGGGGTCATCACAACCACTTCCCGGAAGGGCACTCTCGCCCGACGCCGACAACGTCGATGAGGCTCTGTTCCCTAGGCAGATCCGGCGCTCGGCGACGAGACAACCGAGACGTGACGACGACCGCGATCCTGGAAAGGCGAAGCAACGTCAAGTCGATCGTCTCTTCCGCACACCCCACCGGTACAAGCCGAGGCCGACCACCGCCACGGTCATGCCGACGGTGGTGAGCATCCGGACGTCGCCTCCAGTTCCGGGCAGGGATCCTGTGGCACCGATGACGACCGGCAGGGCTTCGGACCCGACTGGTGTGTCGCCCACCTGTTCGAGTCGCAACTCGAACTGGAAAGCGACCACGTCGGTCTGTGTTCGATTGGACGAGCCGGTCGGCAGCTCATAGGTAACCCGATAGCTCCGCACCTCGTGCGCCTGCAACGCAACCGCGTCGACCGCTGCCCTTGATGCCCATTCGTTCAGCGTGCCGTCGGCAATCGTGGTCGCACCGGTCGCGTCGAAGCCGATCAGCCGCAGACGCAGGTCGAGCTGCAACTCACCACCGCCGACGCCGCAGCTCGTGTCACCGAACACCGCCTCTGGTTCGTTGCACCCGCGGTCGTCATCACTGAGCGACACGACCGCCATGCTGAACTGAACCGGGACCGCCTGCGGGTTGGTCACCGTGAACATGGCGGCACCAGTGTCACCGGGTGCGACATCGGTGAGGTCGAACAGGGGAATCTCCCCCGCCACCGCAACCCACGTCGCGTCCGAGACGCCGGAGACCGCAGACGTGCCAGTGCAAACGACGGCGGCCGCGACCACGCCGATCATGATGACCGTGCGGGCGATCAGACGTCGGGGTGGAGCCATGGTCGCACGATTCGGTCGAGTTCTTCGTAGTAACGGTCTTCGGTGGCGATCATCGTCCAGAACTCGGCGAGATCACCACCCTGGATGGAGCCGACCGTCAGCGCTGGTGATGTTGGCCTCCTCGGCGGCGCGTCGATGGTTCCTGCCCGACGATCTCGCCACACGACGAGCAGCTCGTGGGCTATCAGCGCTATGCACGGGAGGACGAACAGCGCCATGAAGCCGAGCTGGCCCTGGACGAACCGCACGAACAATCCCAGGTGCGGAGTCCCGAAGATGACGCGACCACGCACCGCCGAGGCAGCGACGGGATCGCTGTCAGCGCCGTCGTTCGCGTCGCCTTTGGTGATGAACGACAGCTGGCCGGCGGCCCGCTCGATGGCCATCACACGGTGCGCCACCAACGGTCGATCGCTCTCCACCTCGAAAGCGATGACGTCACCTTGGCGCACGTCGGTCGGATCGACCGGCGTGATGGCGAGCACCGTGTCGACCGGATAGGTCGGCGCCATGCTGCCGGACACCACTGTGACCACCTGCCAGCCGAGCAGCCGCGGGGCGACCAGCACGGTCGCCGCGGCGAGGGCCAAGGCGATGATCACGCCTTGGACGACGACATTGGCGATTCGGACTGCCCTGCCCATTACAGCTCTCCCGTGGACGGGTGAGGCGACGGGTGCCGGAACCGGGCTCGGGTGCGCCTCAAGCACCCAAGCCCGAATCGGTCGGCGTCAGACCTGCTCGAGGACGAACTCGACGTGGAAGCCCAACGTGTCGGTCATGATCGCGTTGGTCGCGTCTTCGCTGATCGACCAACCGAACCACAGCTCGAAGGGGGAATCCGGATACTGCCCACCGGCCGGAATGATGATCGGGCCGGGATTCCCGCCCCAGATCAAGCTGGTGATCTCGACCGGCGTTCCGATCGTCGCCCCAGCGAGACCGAGCCAGGGCACCGTGCCGTCGTAGCCGAAGCTGTTGCCGTCGACGTTGACGTTGAGGAAGCTGTCGATCTCGCCGCCGACACCGTCGAGGTCAGGCGAGTCCGTCTCGGGCTCGACCAACGAGTTCTCGTTG
Source organism: Acidimicrobiaceae bacterium (assembly GCA_024641005.1). Lineage (GTDB taxonomy): Bacteria > Actinomycetota > Acidimicrobiia > Acidimicrobiales > Ilumatobacteraceae > Ilumatobacter. The sequence goes on along the minus strand of JAHEDX010000158.1, from coordinate 1,302 downwards.
TCGACATCCTTCACGAGGAAGACATGGAGTTCACCGGGCAGCGTGCCGGTGTTCATCAGCACGAAGCCATGACCGGTGCCTGTCTCATACCCTGGATATGCGTTGTCGACTGAGTAGTCCGTGCTGGCTGCGGTGCCACCCACCTCCAGGTTGATGGACCCGGCGGTGACGAGGACATCCGCGGACGTCTCGGTGTCGCTGTACCTCGCGTATATGCCCGCACCGAGCAGCGATGCGGCGGCGGCAATGGTGATACTGGAAAGCAGGAGCTTTCGAGACATGGTCATCTCCCTTTCGTTCGTGACACGACAGGCGAGAAGATCGGTCCATACGAGGCCGGTGCACAATCGCCCACCGTTCGTCATCTGAGGGCGTCGGTTTCGCCGTTAGCTCCCTACGGGCCAGGCGACCAACTTCGGACCGTAGATCCTTGCTTCCGCTCTATCGGAGGTCAGAGCTCCGACTCCTTCGATGGTCCTCGCCGATGGTCCCCCGCGGTAGGGGCGGAAGGCCCTTGACAACAGCGTTCCCCCAATTCGCCCGCAACGGCGGAAGCCATGGTGGCCGGTGAGAGCATGCCTGAGGCGTTTCCCCGGGCAGGTGGCTCCTCGGGTCAGCAGCTGACTGCTCGGGCCGCCGTGGTGGTCTCTGCTGGCTTCCTGAAACGCAAAGAGCCCCGACCAATCGGCCGGGACTCTCGTCTGTCACGTGTGTTCGGGGTGGAGCTAAAGGGAATCGAACCCTTGACCTCTTCCATGCCATGGAAGCGCTCTACCAACTGAGCTATAGCCCCGAAGGACCACGAACGATACCGACGGCCTCCGCCGATTCACAACAGCGATCAGCTGTCGGTGGCGTGCTCGTGCCACTCGACCTTGGGCACGTCGGAATACAGCCGCTCGATCTCGTAGAAGTCGCGAATCTCACTCAGGAAGATGTGCACGATCACGTCGCCGTAGTCGATCAACACCCACTGGTTCTCGCGCATGCCCTCCACGCGGATCGGGGCCCGGCCGACGAGCACCTTCAGTTGCGCCTCGACCTCCTCGACCACTGCGTTCACGAGGCGCTTGTTCGACGCCTCGGCGATCACGAAGTACTCGGTCAGGGCAAGTACATCGCCGACGTGCAGTACCATCACGTCGGTCGCGTGATGGGCGTCGGCCACCCGGGCAGCGGCGAGCGCGAGATCGCGTGCGTCCTCGTCGATCATCGCAGCATCATGTCCGGCTCAGCCGCCAGCGTCCTCTGGTGTGGTGTCAGTACTTGCATCGCCCACAGAGCCTGCCACCACATCGGCCG
>JAHEDX010000031.1 GCA_024641005.1 Acidimicrobiaceae bacterium | reverse complement strand
GGGCCCGTGATGATGAAGAACTGGCTGCCGTTCGTGTTCGGGCCGCTGTTGGCCATGGCGATCGACCCGATCTGGTATTCGCCGGCGGTGGGCAGTTCGTCGGCGAACTGGTAGCCGGGGCCGCCGGTGCCGGTCGCCGTGGGGTCGCCGCACTGCACGACGAAACTGGGGATGGCGCGGTGGCATTCGGTGTCGTCGAAGTAGTGGGACCAGGCCAACGTGACGAAGCTGTTGACGGTCAACGGCGCCTTCTCGGGAAAGAGTTCGATCGAGAAGTCGCCGAAGTTGGAGACGATGTCGGCGGTGTAGGTCTTGGTGACGTCGATGCAGAACGGCGGGTATTCGGAGAACGTCTGTTGTTTCGGTTGTGAACCGTCGGTCGCCGGGCACTCGCTGGGGTCGGCCATCGGCGGAATACTGACTGGAACGGGCTTGGCGACCGAGGTGATCTCGACCACGAAGGTGACCGCGTCACCCGGCTTGATGATGTCGCCGGCGCCACTGTCGCCGTAGGCGAGCGGCGCGGGGATGTCCAGCTGGCGGAGGCCGCCTTGACGCACGCCGACCAACCCCTGCTCGAAGCCTGGGATGACGCCGGTCGACCCCAACGTGAGCTTGATGGGTTGTCCCGAGTCGAAGTTGTTGTCGAACTCGGTTCCGTCGGCGGTGAGCACGCCGACGTAGTTCAGCTCGATGGTGTCGCCGAGTTCGACGGGGTCACCGGTCCCCTCGACCAGATCGGTCACGACCAGGTCGGTCGGAAGTTCCGCTGGTAGCTGGATCGATGGCTTGCCGGTGGCCGGGTCGCCGAGCGTGGTTCCCCCGGCGGGAGTGGCGGATGCCTCGGTGGTGGATGGGCTGTCGAAGGCGTCGACCGAATCGGTGGGCGCAGCGTCGGCCTCGTCGGCCTTGGAGTCGCCGCAACTCGCCAGCAGCAGGGCTCCGGCGATCGCTGCGAGTCCGAGTCGTCGCACTGACGAATGGTGCTTCATCATTCTCCCGATGGCGTGATGGCCATGACATCGACGACGAACGTGAGGGCATCGCCAGGCCGGATGATGTCGCCACGGCCTTCGTCGCCGTAGGCGAGATCGGCCGGGATGTCGAGCTGACGCTGACCGCCGACCTTGACCCCGATCAAGCCGTCCTCCCAGCCTTGGATGACCCCGCCCGAGCCGAGCGCGACCGGGAAGGGCGTCCCCCGGTCGTAGCTGTTGTCGAACTCGACGCCGTCCTCGGAACGAACGCCGACATAGTGCACCACCACGGTGTCACCCACCTGAGCGGCCTCGCCGGTTCCCTCGACGAGATCGGTGATGACCAGCTCGGTCGGCAGCTCGTCGGGAATCACCACGTCGGGCTTGGGCGGCGTCGGCAGGGTCTCGACCGGAGTGCTGTCGACGGGAACCGTCGAATCGATCGTCGGCAGGTCGGTCGAAGCTGTGTCGTCGTTGTCGAAGGCACCACCGATCCATGCGATCAGCACGACGGCACCGAGCGCCAAGACGCCTCCGATACTCCACCGCAGCACGTTGCGCTTCACGGTGCCGACTCGTTGGGCGTGAGCCTCTTCGAGTTGACGCTGATGGCGGTTTGCTTTTTGACGTTCACGCTTCTGTGTGCCCACGAGGGTGCGAGGATACCGGCGCCGCCGCGGGGTTTCAGCGCGGGCTCGGCAGTGGTCGTTGCGACTCAGCGTTCAAGCCGTGGGAAATCCGGCCGATAAGGCTGATAACGACGGTGCGCGAGGCACCGCTTGACCACTGGCGGAACACATGGCCCTGCTCGAAACGGGCAGAACCGAGATGGGCGACGAACGGCGTGCGGCCCCGCAGAACGATGCATGGCGCCGCGCGGCGGGCGTCGTGTCGTTGACGACCTGCCTGCTCGCTTCGACCGGTTGGTTGGGGTGGCGGGCCACGCACCTCAGCGCACATCCGATCGCATTGATGATCTTTTCCGTCGAGGTCGTGTCCGTCGCGGCAGGTTTGCTGGTGGCGTTCGGACTCGCCCGTACGAATGTGCCGGGCGGGCGTTTCGACATCGACCGGCGGGAGGCCTTCCGATACGCATACGCAGTGGAGGACGCCCTCGGCCGGCCTCGCACGTCGAACCTCCGTGGTGACCTCGTCGCTTCCTACCGAACCGTGAGGCATGGCCGTCCAGAACTGCCCGACGTAGCGATGGCGGCCGTACTCACCGATGGTCCGCGGCGTCTCGTCCTCGTCGTGTCGCTGGCGGCGGGGTTGCTGCTCGGCGTGGCACCGATGTCCGTTCCGCCGCACTGGGCCATCGCCTTCGGCGTGATCGGATTCCTCACCCTGTCCGTGTCCCATGTGTTGCTCAGTGGCGGCCGGATTCGTGTCGGCGACCGCATTCGCTGGTCGTCGGCTGCACTCGGTGAGGTGTGCGCCGGCACCGATCCCGACGGCGTCGCCCCTCGCCGCTGGGTGGGCACCGTCGCCGCAGTGGTGTCGCTCAACCTGGCGATCGCACTGCGGGGGATGAGCGATCGGTGGACCCATGGTCTCGCCCCGATGTCGGCCGACGGTCGGCAGACAGCGATGCTGCTTGCGATCCTGACGGTGATCGGCGGTCTCTACACGCTGCGCACCACGACGGCCCCCGAGTTGGCCAACGCTCATCTGGTGTCCCGCCGGACCGAGGAGCGAACCGCGCGCCAGTCAGCCGTCGGTGCGGCGGTGGTCGTGGGATTGATCGGCCTGTTGGCGGGGATCCTCCCCGGGAATGTCGATGCCACTGACAACGATCCCGTCCGCATCGAACAGATCTCCCACCGAGACGCCGATCGTGTCACGGCCTCCGATCCCGTCGGCGGTGTCGATGGCTGAGGATGCCGGGTCCACCGACAGCCACACGCCCCCGAGGTTCGCGATCCTCGAGTCGGGATGGCCGAGGTGGCGCATGACCGAGCGGATCACGCCGGAGTGGGTGACGACGAGCGGCACGGACCCCGGTGGGCGAGCCGCGCCCGCGATCGCTCGGATCGCTGCCAATGCGCGGGCGACGACCGTGTCGAATGGTTCGAACGAGGCGGGTCGGCGATGGGCGTCCAGCCATCCCGGGTACCGCGCCTCGATCTCATGTGGCGTGAGGCCCTCCCATTCGCCGGCGGTGGCTTCGCGCAGCCGGCGGTCGGCGATCGTCGGCCCGATACCGAGCACCGATGCGATCGCCGATGCCGTCGTGGCCGCCCGGTCCAGATCACTGGTCCATGGCCCGCAGAAATCGACATCGAGGGCGGCGAGCCGCTCCGCGGCAGAGATCGCCTGCTCGCGCCCGAGTGCCGTCAGCGGGGTGTCGGCCGAACCCTGCCAACGGCGCACAGCGTTCCATTCGCTCTGCCCGTGCCGGAGCAGCAGCAGCGAGGTCGATGAGCGCAGCATCCCGACGGAGGGTACCGCTCACAGTACGCTGGACGGAATGGCAATCGTCCGCCTCTTTGCTGCAGCGCGTGATGCTGCCGGGACCAGCCGTGACGAGCTGCCCGGCGACACGGTCGATGCCGTGCTCGCCGTTGCCAGCCAACGCTATGGCGACGCCTTCACCAGGGTGCTCGCGTCCAGCAAGATCTGGGTCAACGGAGAACCGGCCCAGTCTGACGACCATGTCGGCTCGGCCGACGAACTGGCGGTCCTGCCGCCGGTATCAGGAGGGTGCACGTGAACGCAGCCGATCCACAATCGCTGTCGCTCGACCAATTGCGCGACGAGCGCAATCGATTGCAGAACGAGGACGACGTGGTGTCGTATGTGCGGCGCGTCGCTCAGGCCCGCCTCGATCTGGTTCGCGCCGAGGCACATCGGCGAGCGCGCGGCGAGTTGTCCGAAGACGTGTCCAGCGAGCTCCGGGTCGTGCTGTCGAGCCATCTCACCGGTGGTCCGCCGCGCCCGCCCCGACCGGTCGAGAATCTCGAAGACAACGATCTGTCCGACCGTCTCGACGCGGTCTGCGCCGAGCACGGGTTCAGTCGGCTCGAGAGCCTGTCGTTGAGCGAACTCGAGGTTCTCGACGGTGAACTCACCGCTTTCGAGCGTCGCGTCTCCGACGACCGACGCGAGCGATACGAGCACCTCGACGCGCTCAGCGCCGAGCTGGTGCGTCGCTATCGCGACGGCGAGGCCTCGGTCGACGGTCTGCTCGGGGGCTGAGATGGCCTCCCGTTCGTCGGAAGCATCCGGCGCCGGATCCACCGAGGCGGGTGCTCCGCTCGGCGACTTGCTCGACGTCGGAGAGTTCATCCGCAGCCAACGCGAGCGGGCGGAGATGTCGATTCGCAAGCTGGCCGAGCTCGCAAATGTCTCGAACCCCTACCTCTCGCAGATCGAACGAGGGCTCAGGAAACCCTCGGCCGACATCTTGCAGCAGGTAGCGAATGCACTCAGGATCAGCGTCGAGTCCCTCTACGTCAGGGCCGGCATCCTGCCCGACCTCGAGCGCTCGATCAGTACCGTGCCGGAGGCGATCGACAACGATCCCGACCTGGCGCCCGAGCAGAAGCTGGCCCTGCTGAACGTGTACGAGAGTTTCGTTTCGCGATCGAGATGATCGGTCGCCCCATCGGTGGGGCCGTCCAAGGGCGTGAGGGGATCTGGTCACGACGGCGACCGCACCGGCGGGTAGGAACGTCCGCTGATCGGGAATGTTGACCGGGTCGCTAGCGTTTGATCCCTGTGATGCGTCGAGTCGCGGTGATCTCCTTACACACGTCTCCGCTGCTGCAGCCCGGTTCGGGCGACAGCGGTGGGATGAACGTGTACGTCCGCGAGCTCGTGTCGTCGTTGTCGCAAGCCGGGCTCGAATGCACCACCTATACACGTGCCGACCGCGAGGGCCTGCCGTCCGAGGTGATCGTCGAACCCAATCACAAGGTCGTCTACATCGAGGCTGGTCCACATCACCTGCCCAAGGAGGCGCTGCCCGAGATCATCGACGAGTTCACGGATCGAGTGCTCGAGCATCTCCTCGCGAATGGTGGCGCCGATGCCGTCCACGCGAACTACTGGCTCAGCGGGGTTGCTGCCCACCGGATCAAACACGAACTCGACATCCCGTTCGTGTCCACGTTCCACACGCTCGCCCGCGTCAAATCGGAAGGCGGCGATCCCGAGCCGGGATGGCGCGATCGGGCCGAGGCCGAGCTGATCAACTGCGCCGACGCGATCTGCGTGAGCTGTGTCGAGGAGGAAGAGCAGTTCCGGCGTCTCTACGGTGACCCCAAGGGGCTGATCGAGATCGTGGCCCCGGGCGTCGAGCACGCCTTCTTCGCGCCCGGCGATCGGGCCGGAGCGCGCGCAGCGCTCGATCTTCCCCGGGCTGCTCCGGTCTTGCTGTTCGTGGGTCGGATCCAACCGCTCAAGGGCCCCGATGTGGCGATCCGTGCGTTGCATGCTCTGCATCGCCCCGATGCTCTGTTGCTGGTCGTCGGCGGGGCCAGTGGATCATCGGGTGACGGCGAGATCGAGCGCGCTCACCAACTCGTCGACGAACTCGGCTTGCACGACCAGGTGAGGTTCGTCCCGCCGCAACCGCACCACATTCTTTCGACCTACTACCGCGCGGCCGATGTCGTGCTCGTGCCCAGTCGCAGCGAGAGTTTCGGGCTCGTGGCCCTCGAAGCAGCAGCGTGCGGGATTCCTGTCGTCGCCAACGCTGTCGGTGGGCTGAAGTCGCTGGTCGACCACGGTCAGACGGGCTTTCTGATCTCAGAACGAGCCCCTGCCGTCTTCGCTGCGGCGGTCGCCGCGGTGCTCGACGACCCGATGCTCGCAGCGGCGATGTCCTCGGCGGCGGCCACCAAGGCCCGTCAGTACACCTGGGGATTCGCGGCCGCCCGGTTGCGGCGCCTCTACACCGATCTCACCGCGCGGCAGCTCGTGCTGGGCGAATGACCGATCTGCACGTCGGTTCGCGACTCGACGATCTGCGGGCCAAGATCGATCACTGGCTCGACGTGTTCGCGCAGTCCAATCCGCTGGTCGCGGCCATCGACCGAGGCACGAGCGACGACACCCCGCTCGGGGAACCTCGTTGGTTCGTGCGGATGGTCGGCGAGGACAAGGACTTCATCACCGTGTGGCTGACCCTCGGTCAGCGAACGCTTCGATATGAGACCTACGTGATGCCGGCTCCCGCCGAGAACCAGGCGACCGTGATGGAGATGCTGCTGCGTCGCAACGAGCATCTCGTTGGCGCTCACTTCTCGATCGGCCAGGAGGACGCCGTCTATCTGCGCGGCGAGATACCCGATGTGGCGTTGTCAGCTGACGAGCTCGATCGGATCCTGGGGACGATGTACGTGGCCGTCGAGGCGAACTTCGTGGCGCTGCTGCGAATCGCGTTCGCAAGTCGCTTCGCAACCTGACCAGCTGGGATCGTCTTTGCCACCGCCTGGGCGGGCACGATGTTCTGCCCGACGAGGGTCTTCCGGTTCTCGGTCGCGTGTCGCCCCCACTGGTGATGTCCGGGCGGCGTATCGGGGAAGTCGGAAACTCCGAGCCGCCCGGACTCCATCTCCGGCGAACCGGCCGCCGCTCTCGACAACGCTGGCGCCGCCGCGCGTCGCACTAGCGTCTGTGCGATGGCATTCGAACTGGTCGTCATCGGCGGCGGCAACATGGGCGCCGCCCTGCTCGGGGGGCTGCTCGACTCGGGCGTGGTCGGCCACGGCGAGGTGGCGGTGGTCGAACCGTACGCCCCTCGGCGCCTCGAACTCGAAGCCTCCTTCGGCGGCGTGACCATCACCGATGAGGTTCCCCCTTGTGCATCGGCGGTGCTCGCTGTCAAGCCGCCCGACATTCCTGCGGTCGCTCGTTCGGCAGCTGCGGCGGGTGCGACCCGGGTGCTCTCGGTCGCGGCCGGCGTCACCACCGCCACGATCGTGGCCGCGGTCGGTGAGGGCGTGGCCGTGCTGCGAACGATGCCGAACACGCCTGCGCTCGTCGGCGAGGGTGTGTCGGCGCTCAGCGGTGCGGCCGGCACGACCGACGCCGATCTCGACTGGGCGGAGCGGGTCCTCGCCGGGGTCGGGCTGGTCGTCCGGGTCGCCGAGTCACAGCTCGACGCCGTCACCGGCCTGACGGGTTCGGGCCCCGCGTACGTGTTCCTCGTCGCAGAGGCATTGATGGACGCCGGCGTCGCGGCTGGGCTGCCGCGGGCGACGGTCGAGCTGATGGTCGCTCAGCTCCTCGTCGGCTCGTCCAAGCTGCTCGCCGAGCGAGGTGATCCGGCGGGGCTTCGCGCCATGGTGACCTCACCGGGTGGCACCACCGCTGCCGGCGTGCGGGTCCTCGAGGACCGTGCGGTTCGGGCCGCGTTGATCGGAGCGGTGCAGGCAGCGACCGACCGCAGCCGCGAGCTCGGCCGGGGTTGACCGACGCAAACAAATTCTTTGTGACTCTTTTCTCATCGTTCTCGGTGACCTACAGTGACGTTCGGTGAGCGCACCGGCGAAAGCCGGTCAGCGCCGAGGGGCCGGTGCCATCGGGGGGTTGGCACCGGCCCTTGTCGCGCCAAGGGCTGCGTTGCCCGTCATCGTTCGGGTCCAGGACTCGCGAGATAGCGTCGCTCGGGTGACTGGGCCGCGCTTCGATACTGTTTCATTCCTCACCGACTACGGGACCGCCGACGAGTTCGTCGGTGTGGTGAAGTCGGTGATCCGGGACATTGCCCCGCACGTCGGTGTGATCGACCTCACCCACGAGATCGCCCCGTTCGACATCCGGGCCGGATCACTCGCTCTGGCAAGGTGCATCGGGTATGTGCCCAGTGGCGTGGTGCTGGCCGTGGTGGATCCCGGGGTCGGCTCGCTTCGACGCGCGGTCGCCATCGAGGTGGCGGGCGGCGCTGGTGTCGTGATCGGTCCCGACAACGGATTGCTCGCGCCGGCCATCGCGATGGCCGGTGGGGCCGAGCGTGCGTTCGAACTCACGAATGTCGAATATCAACTCGACGCCGCTGGGGCCACGTTCGCCGGGCGTGATGTCTTCGCTCCCGCGGCGGCTCACGTGTGCAACGGAGTCGCCCTCTGCGAACTCGGACCAGAGATCGACCCGGTGTTGTTGCTCCCGGGCACCGTGCCGTTGCCGCGTGAGGACGGAGATGCACTGGTCACCGAGGTGTTGTGGGTCGACCGATTCGGTAATGCACAGCTGAACATCGGGCCTGACGATCTGCCCCCGCTGTGGGGTTCGCACCTCCAGGTACAGGTCGGCGCACCCACCGACCCGTCGGGTGTGTCGGTGCGACGCGCCGTGCGGGCCACCCGCTTCTCCGAGCTGTCAGGGGGTGCTGTCGGACTGGTACTCGACTCATACGGCATGCTGGCGATCTCGATGGACCAGCGTTCGGCGGCCGAAGAGCTGGGTGTGTCGGCGGGGGATCAGGTCACGATCGTGTCGCTCGAGGACCCTCCGCCGGTCGAGACCAGGGTCGACCTCGGTCGTCGCTGATCGCTCGCGGATAGCCTTTCGTCATGCGCCCGGCCACCACTCTCACGCTCGGTCTGTTGCTGGCAGCGATCCTCCTTGCCGGTGTCATCTCTCTCGTACGGCTCTGAGCCACCGGCCCGCTGGTCGCGGCGGCCCGGTGTACCGGCCTGTCGGCTCGATTGCTGACACGCTGAGGAGTCCTGGTCGATACCATGACCGTCGTGGGGGAAGAGCAACGCATCAATCTGGCTCGGATCCTCGAGGCGCACGACGCCGATCGCGTTGCGCTGATCTCGAGCAACCGCGAGACCACCTATGGGCAACTTCGTGACCAGGTCGACCATCTGCGTGGTGGCCTCGCCGGTGTCGGAGTGGGTGTCGGCGACCGGGTTGCGATCCTGTGCGGCAACAATCCGTACTTCGTCACGACCTACCTCGCGGTGACCGGTCTCGGCGCGGTAGCGGTGCCACTCAATCCTGCCAGCCCAGCTCACGAGATCGAACGCGAGCTGGCCGTGGTCGAGCCGGGCGTGGTCGTCGTCGGACCCAGCGCGATGGCCGCCTGGTCCCAGGTCGACGTCGCAGTGATCGAGCAGATCGGAACCGTGGTCATCGCCGAGGGTGACGCGCCTGTCGGCACCCGGTCGCTCGACGACCTGTTGACCGCCGAGCCGGTCCCCGTGGTCGATGTCGATCATGATCACATCGCGGTCATGATGTTCACCAGCGGCACTGCCGGTCCGCCCCGGGCAGCCATGCTCAGCCATTGGAACCTGCTCTCGAACATCGAGCAGGACATCAGCGCACGCGACCACATCGATTGCGGCGACGTGGTGTACGGGGTATTGCCGCTCTTCCACATCTTCGGTCTCAATGTCGTGCTCGGGGTATCGCTGGCCGTCGGAGCCACCGTGCTGCTCGTGCAGCGATTCGACCCTGCCACCGCGGCGCAGTCGATCGTGCAGCGCCAGGTCACCGCTGTGCCCGGCGCACCTCCGATGTGGATCGCATTCAGCCATTTCGACGAGCTGCCCTCCGACACGTTCGCCTCGGTGCGGCTCGCGGTGTCTGGCGCATCTCGGCTCGCTCCTGCGGTCACCGATCGCATGCTCGAGCACTTCGGCCTCCAGATCCACGAAGGGTACGGCCTCACCGAGGCGTCGCCCGTGGTCACGAGTTCAGCGGGGATGCCCTGCCGACCCGGATCGGTCGGTCGCGTGCTGGGCGGCCAGACGGTGCGCCTGGTGGGCGACGACGGCGAGGATGTTCCCGTCGGCGACGCCGGTGAGATCTGGGTGCGTGGCGACAATGTCTTCCTCGGCTATCTCAACGAGCCCGAGGCGTCCGCCCGGGTGCTCGTCGACGGTTGGCTGCGTACCGGCGACATCGCGATGGTCGACGACGACGGCTATCTGTACCTGGTCGACCGGGCCAAGGATCTCATCATCGTGTCGGGGTTCAACGTGTTCCCCGGTGAAGTCGAACAAGTCCTGCAGTCGCACCCGGCGGTCGCCGAGGTCGGGGTACTGGGTGTGCCACACCCGCATCAGGGCGAGGCGGTGAAGGCCTATGTGGTGCTCGCCGACGGTGCCGACATCGACGAGGACGGGCTGATCGATTACGCCTGCGACTATCTCGCCCGCTACAAGTGCCCGTCCAAGGTGATCTTCGTCGACCAGTTGCCGCGCAACTCGGCCGGCAAGCTACTGCGCCGCGAACTCGAGGGCACGATCCTCGACGGCTGAGTCGCGATCACAGCCAGAGCGAGTGCCCGACGGCGCGACACCGGTTGACCGCTGCCGAGCCGTCACGTCGACCTGCTTTGTGAAATCGTGCACATGCGTCCTAAGCTCTGAGTTCGATGCCCCCCCATCGCACCCGCCGACGCATTCCCGACGCCACGGTCGCCCGGCTCCCGATCTATCTCCAGATCCTCGCCGAGCAGTCAGCCGGCGGAGTCGACAACATCTCGTCAGAGGGGCTTGCCGATCTCGCGGGGGTCAATGCCGCCAAGGTCCGTAAGGACCTGTCGTATCTCGGCAGTTACGGGACGCGCGGCGTCGGCTACGACGTCGACCATCTCGTGTACCAGATCCGTCGCGAACTCGGTCTCGATCACGACTGGCCCGTCGTGATCGTCGGCGCCGGCAACCTCGGTCAGGCGCTCGCCGGATACGGCGGATTCAACGATCGGGGCTTTCCGGTCGCGGGCATCGTCGACATCGATCCCGGCAAGTTCGATTCCGTGGTCGCCGGTGCGAGGGTGCGTCCGCTCGAGGAGCTGGCCCAGATCGTGGCGGCGAAGGGCATCTCGATCGGAGTGATCGCGACGCCGCCGACCGCTGCCCAGGACGCCGCCGACCGTCTGGTCAAAGCCGGCGTCACCAGCATCTTGAACTTCGCTCCGATCGTGTTGTCGGTGCCGGTGGGCATCGTCGTGCGCAAGGTCGACCTCGCTGTCGAACTCCAGATCCTCAGCTACCACGAGCAGCGTCGCTCGGTCGCAGACCAGAACGGCCAGCTGCACGCGGTCCCTGCCGAACGTGGCAGAGGCGCCACCGCCTAGGCTGCGTCTGTCATGTCGATTCTCGTCATCGGAGTCAACCACCGCAGCGGTCCGCTCAGTGTTCTCGAACGCGTCACGTTGCTCAATGACGAGGTTCCCAAGGCGGTCAACGGGCTCGCCGGACGCGACAACGTGCGCGAAGTCGTGGTGCTCAGCACGTGCAACCGCACCGAGATCTATGCCGTCGCCGAGAAGTTTCATGGCGCGTATGCCGACATCCGCGACTTCTTGTGTGATCTCGGCAATATCTCGCCCGACGAGTTGCACCCCCATCTCTACAGTCAGCACGACGAAGCCGCTGTCCGACACCTCTTCGAGGTCGCGGCCGGACTCGACTCGGCTGTGGTCGGCGAGGCAGAGATCCTTGGTCAGCTCCGGCAGGCCTGGGAAGTGGCCCAGCGCGAGGGTGGGGCGCGTTCTTCGCTGAACCTGCTGTTCCGCCACGCGATCGGTGTCGGCAAGCGGGCTCGTACCGAGACGGGGATCGCTCGCGGCACCGCGTCCGTCAGCCACGCCGCGGTCGAGATGGCCGTCGAGCACCACGGCAGCATCGAAGGCCGCAGGGTCACGGTGGTCGGCGCCGGAGCGATGGGCGAAGGCATCGCTGTCGCCCTGCACGGCGCAGGCGTCGGCGACGTCCGGGTCGTCAATCGCTCGATCGAGCGGGGGCGTTCGCTCGCTGACCGGATCAACGGGGTTGCGCTCGGGTTCGATCATCTCCTCGAAGCGATCGAGGACGCCGATGTGGTGCTCACCTCCACTGGTGCCGGCACTCCGATCGTCACCCGTGAGCTGATGGTGCGCGCGCCGCGACACGGTCGCCCCCTGTTGTTCGTCGACATCGCCGTCCCCCGCGACGTGGCGCCCGATGTCGCAGAGCTGCCTGACGTCACCGTGCTCGACCTCGAGGATCTCACCGCCTGGGCCGATCGCGGCCGGGCACAACGCCTCGGCGAGGTCGACCAGGTGCTCCGCATCGTCGGCGAGGAGGTCGATCGCTTCGCTATCGAATCGGCGGCCTTGCAGGCCGCCCCACTCGTGTCCGCGCTGCGTGACCGTGCCGAGACCCACCGCAACGCCGAACTCGAGCGGTACGCCAGGCGGCTGGCCCAGCTCGACGAGTCGCAGCGCGAACTCGTCGATTCGATCACTCGTGGCATCGTTGCCAAGCTCCTGCACGAACCATCCGTTCGCCTCCGCAACCAGGCGGGGACGCCACAGGGCGAGCGCAACGCGGCAGCCGTTGCCGATCTGTTCGACCTTGGCTGACGGTCATTGACCGTGTCTACGATCCGGATCGCCACCCGCGGGAGCAGCCAAGCCGTCACACAAGCCCGACACGTCGCCGATCAGCTCGCGTCCGCCGGCTTCGACGCAGAACTCGTGTTGATCGACACGCACGGTGACCGCACCCAGTCGGCCGATGTGCCGCTGCACACGATCGGCGGGCAGGGCATCTTCGTCAAAGAGGTGCAGGTCGCGGTGCTCGACGGGCGAGCGGATGTCGCGGTGCATTCCGCCAAGGATCTGCCGACGACCCCCGCAGACGGGCTCGTGATCGGAGCCTTCACACAGCGTCGATCCGCCGCCGATGCCCTCGTCGGCCGTTCACTCGTGGATCTCACGGCCGGGGCCGTCGTGGCTACCGGTTCCGTTCGCCGGCGGGCCCAGCTGCACCGGGCCCGGCACGACCTCGAGTTCGTCGAGCTCCGTGGCAACATCCACACCCGACTCGCCAAGGTGCCCGACGGCGGATCGATCGTGATCGCGGTGGCTGCGCTCGAGGTGCTCGATCTCACCGACCAGATCGCCGAGGTCCTCGATCCGGCCGAGTTCGTACCTGCCGTCGGGCAGGGCTGCGTCGCCGTCGAATGCCGTTCGCGCGACCGACGTCTACTCGACGCGCTCACCACCATCGATCATCATGCGACCCGCTCCGACGTCAGCATCGAGCGAGCGTTCCTCGCCGAGCTCGGCTCCGGCTGCTCGTTGCCGGTCGGGGCGCATGTCGACGCCGGCAAGCTGTACGTGTTCCTCGCCGGAGAGACCTCTGGCGTGATCGTCTCCGACACGATCGAGTTGTCCGGTGACATCGACGATGACATCCAGCGTGCCGCAGAGGCAGCGAGGGCAGCTCACGAGCACGTCAGCGGACGGTGAGACAGCAGTGAATGCCCGTCCATTGCTCGGCCGGCGGATCGTCACCACCCGCGACGAGCGCGGCCGGCTCGACTCGCTGCTCGCTCAGGCCGGTGCCGATGTCGTCCACGTCCCGCTGATCGAGATCGCAGCGCCCGACGACGGCGGTCGCGCACTGGACGACGAACTCGGTCGTCTGGACACCTATCGATGGCTGGTGGTGACCTCGCAGCACGGTGCTCACCGTGTCGCAGGTGCCGTTGCACAGTCGCCTGGGGTGTCGCTCGCCGCGGTCGGCAGCCGCACGGCCGACGAGCTCACGCGGCTGTCGGGAAGAGCCCCGACCATCGTTCCTTCACGGCAAACTGCTGCGGCGCTGGTCGGTGCGATGCCGCCACCGGAAGCCGGCGACGCCCGTCTGCTGGTCGTCCAGGCCGACCGCGCCGACGACACGCTGACAGCCGGTCTCACACGGACGGGGTTCGATGTCACGGCTGTCGTCGGGTACTCGACCCGATTGCGTTCTCCCACGTCGGCCGAGCGTCGAGCCGCGCTCGAAGCCGATGCTGTGGCATTCGCGAGCGGTTCGGCGGCCAGATCGTGGGCAGCGTCCTTCGGCAGCGTGACCCCGGCGGTGGTGGTGGTGATCGGACCGACGACGCGTGACGTCGCTGTCGAAGTCGGTCTCAAGGTCACTCACATGGCAGCCGATCACAGTGTGGAAGGGCTGGCTGCAGAGATCGCTTCCGTCTTCGAAGGGCAGCCCTAGAATTGGCGTCCGGTACGTGAAGGAGAGCATGCGACGACCGAACCCGATCAGCCGGCGACTGGCGACAGCGATCAGCGCAACACTCGCCGTGTCAGCGGTGTTGGTGGCGCGTCCGGTCGTTGCCGACGAAACGTTTGCCGACGACCGTGTCGACGTGGTGTCGGCCGACGTGTCCGATGCCGCTGGGCCCTCGCTCTCGGCAGACGGACGCTGGGTCGTATTCGGTGGTCTGGTGGACCAGAGGCGGTCGGTCTTTCGGACCGACCGCGAGTCCGGCATCACGACCGAACTGTCGCCGGTGCCCGCCGGGGTCCGATCTGGTGACACACTCCACCCCCGACTGTCCGCCGACGGCTGCGTCGTGGTCGCGCTGACCGAGATCCCCTTCGACCTGTTTCGCGACGACGACCGCGACGCCCGCTGGGACGCCTATCGTCTCGTGTTGCCCGAGTGCGGCGGCCAACCGAACGGGTGGGAGTTGGTATCGGCTTCCGAACGCTCCGGAACGGCCCGCGACGACATCTTCGTCGATTCCGCCCCGGCCATCTCCGGCTCGGGTGCCGTGATCGCGTACGTCCACCCGTTGCCGGGCGCTCCCGATGGTGTCGGAACCATCAGCGTCGTCGACGTCACGGTGCCGGTCAACGAACCCGGCCGCGTCGAAGGCGTCGCCGGCATCCCGGTCGAGGCACCGAACCGGGCGTTCCTCTACCGAGGGGCCCGACAGCCGGCGCTGTCACAAAACGGACGACATCTGGCCTTCGTGTCCGACACCACGGCATCCGAACTGCTGCCCGGTTGGGCGGACGGGCCGGTGCCCGGCGAATACGCCACGTCTCAGGTCTACGTGTGGGACCGCCGCGCCGCCGACCAGCGGCGCGGTGTACGTCTCCTCTCCGGGCGTGACGGCCAGCGAAGTCTTGCGGGCGGCGAATCGCCGGCGATGTCTGATGACGGACGAATCATCGTGTTCACATCTCGTGACCGCGCGCTCGTGACCGCCGAACTGAGCGGATGTCTTCCCGACTGCCCCAGTCAGGTCTACCGATTCGACCGCGACACCGATGGCAACGGGATCTTCGACGAGCCGCCTCGACGCAGTCCGCTTGCCATCGTGTCGGCCGTCGATGCAGGCGTCGTTGCCGTCGGCGTGCCGCGTGCGGGCGATCGGTCGTCGTGGGCCCCGGCGGTCAATGCCGACGGCAGCCAGATCGCGTTCGTCACCGACGCCATCAATCTGTTGCCGAGTCGACGGGGCGGCGGTGGAGCTGCCGAGGACGGTGACCTGCTCGTCGCCGAATTCGAACTGGGCCAGATCCGCCGGGTGCTCGACGCCCCCCACCTCACCGGGGTCCCGGGAGCGCACGGCGCCCCCTCGTTGTCGAAGACCGGACAGGTCATCGCTTTCGACACGATGGCGGCCGGGCCCCTGACGGGGGTGCACCGAACGAGCACCGGTCGATCGATTGTCACGGCCGAAGCGACACCGAAACTGTCGCTTGCAGCGCTCGACTTCGGCACGGTGCTGCTCAACCTCCAGAGCGCCGAGTTGTATGCGCAGGTGCTCAATGCTGGGCCCGCCGCGTTCGAGCCCACCGAGCTCTCGATCTCCTCGAACTTCGCAATCACGGGCGGTACTTGTGCGCGCGGAGTGATCGTCGCGGCCGGCACCTCGTGCTCGGTCAATCTCACGTTCACGCCTACCGCGATTCGCGGCTACTCGGGAACGCTCCGAGTCAGCGGCAACGGGTCCGATGCTCCGTCGGTGTCCACCTCCGTTCGTGGGGCCGCAGGTGATCCGGTCTTGCTGGCCGAACCCGGTGGCGTCGACGTCGAACCCGGCGTTGTCGGCGATGTCGGTGGCCGGGTGGCGATCGACATCGTCAACATCGGGTTCCTGCCGTCGTCGGTGGCGCGCCTCCAGCTCGGTGGAAACCATCCGAACGATTTCGCGGTGGTCACGCAGAGTTGCACCGGGCGGGCGCTCAACCCCGATGCCAGTTGCACTGTCGAGGTCGAGTTCCTGCCACAGGGCCCCGGCTATCGCAGCGCGTTGCTGATCGCCACGACGCCGGTGGGTGAATACACCGCCGCCGTGATCGGTGGCCTGGCGCGCTACGCCCCGACGTTCGAGGTCGATTCTTCGGTCGTCAGGCCGGGAGGCAGCCTGGGTATCGGTGGTGCCGGGTTCCCACCCGAATCGCTGGTATCGATCGGTTTCGACGATGGAAGCAAACCGTTCGAGACGGTCACCTCGAACGAGGGCGGCAGCTTCCTGGCGATCGTCACGTTGCCAGGGCGACTTCGTGCCGGTCAGCTCAGACTGGTCGCTTCATCGGCCGACGGCGCGGTGGCAACCGCCATGGTCGACGTTCAACGACCCGTCGAACGATCCATACCTCGCCTGCCCGGTTTCGGCCTGGGCTGAACCGGTACCAAGCGTTCGACCATCGGGTGTTTCGCTGTCACCCGTGCCGGATCGAGCGATGATCACCCACACTGAGTTGCGAACAGTGAGCCTGTCGGTCAGCCCTGGGCGGGAACGAGTCGGCCACCGAGCAATGCCGCGATTTCGCAGCCCGTGCCGGTGGTTTGGCCCGCGACCTCGCAGTCGACAGCCAGCACGACGTTGTCACCCGGCTCGAACGGCAACGGGCTGATGCGGGGCTGAAACTCGTTGGCCGAGTTCATCGAGCCCAGGTCCCATTCGTAGAGAATGTCGGCGTTCCGCAAGAGCTGTGCTGTGCCGAGGTCGCCGTTGGGATTCTGCAGCACCACGTCGGTGAGCAGGAACTGCGAATCCGGTGGGACCGAGATCGATTCGCTGCGTTCTTGGGTGATGCCCACGTCGACCACGATCCGGTACGACGTGGGTTCGCCCTCGTCGACAGCGACGATCGCGGTGCCGGGAGCGTCCGGTGTCTCGTCGGGCGGCAACGT
Organism: Acidimicrobiaceae bacterium; assembly: GCA_024641005.1. Lineage (GTDB taxonomy): Bacteria > Actinomycetota > Acidimicrobiia > Acidimicrobiales > Ilumatobacteraceae > Ilumatobacter. The sequence continues at coordinate 29,168 of JAHEDX010000031.1, read as the reverse complement.
CTCGGCGACATCAGGGGTCGTGTCGGTCGGCACCGCCCCCAATTCTTCGATGCGATCGTCGACGGCTCGAGCGGCGGCATCGCGCAGTTCTGGGCGCACCACGCCGGTCCAGGCGAAGACGATGGCGACGATCGTCGCGGCCAGCGCCAGAGTTCGCCAAGCCGCCCGTGCCGATACTGTCGGCGATTGGATCAGCGTCGCTCGACCGGTAGCGGGTGCATGATCCTGTTCGGTGGCCTCGATCTCGAAGTCGAGTTGCCGTTCGGAGCGACGTAGATAGCCGTGGTGCGCTCGGAGGTTGAGGCGCACGAGACTCGCCGAACCGGGAGCGACTCCGACGGCGGGCGGGTCGAACGAGCCGTCGACGCGGTTGCTGGCATCGATCAGGTGCAATCTGCAGCTCGCAAGATTGTTGCCATGGTTTTCGACCATGAATTCGAACGTCACGCGCCGTCGGCCCCGCTGAACAGGCTGCAGGGTGGTGATCCGTCGGTCGTCGAAGGATTGCACCGACGCGATGGTCTCCGCGATGACCGCATCGTCGGGTGACGCTTGCGGGATCACCCGGACCGCCAGAGCGGTACTCCCGGCAGTGGTGGTGTGGATCGCCGGCGGCCGAATCGTCACCTCGACCACGTCGCGCGACCCGGCGAACAAGGTGATGTTCGGACGCGTGACGGTGGTCCAGGCGGCCGTCAGGCCTGCCGGGATGATCGTGTAGCTCTCGGTCCGGTCGCCGACGTTCTCGACGGCCAGCGACAGCGACGTCGACTCGCCGGGCCGTATCGAGATCTCCTCCTGGGCAAACCACACCTGCACAGACACCCTGATGACGCTACCGCCCCGTTGGTCCACCGTTCGGGCATCCACGGCCAGATGCAGCGCCGAACGGCTGTCGGGGACCGGCGGGGGTGTGGCCCGACCGGTCCGTGGCCCTACCATGCGGGGCATGGCATCTCGAGGGCCGATGGCAGACTTCCCATTCCAACGGCCGCGGAGGCTTCGGGCGACGGCGGCGATGCGGGATCTCGTGGCCGAGACCAATCTCGCGGTCACCGATCTGATCGCACCGCTGTTCGTGCGAGAAGGCATCGACGAGCGCGTCGAGATCAGTTCGTTGCCAGGCGTCTTCCAAGACACCCGTGACAGCCTTCGCCGCGAGGTGGTCGACCTTGCCGACATGGGTGTCAGGGCGATCATGCTGTTCGGCGTTCCAGCGGTCAAGGACGAGACCGGTTCCGGAGCTTGCGACCCGCAGGGCATCGTGCAGCTCGCCTTGCGAGATCTGCGATCCGAGTTGGGCGACGACGTGGTGTTGATGGCCGACCTGTGCGTCGACGAGTACACGAGCCATGGCCATTGCGGCATCGTTCGGCCCGACGGCAGCGTCGACAACGACGCGACGATCGAGATCTATGCGGAGGCGGCGGTCGCACAGGCCACCGCCGGAGCCCACGTCGTCGCTCCGAGCGGCATGATGGACGGTCAGGTCGGGGCGATCCGATCGGCACTCGACCGCAATGGATTCGGCGAGGTGGCGATCCTGGGATACTCCGCCAAGTACGCCAGCGGTCTGTACGGTCCATTCCGCGATGCGGTCGACGTCAGCATCGCCGACGGCGGTGACCGCAAGGGTTACCAGCAGGACTTCCGCAATGCTCGCGAAGCACTCGTCGAGGTTCACGCCGACCTCGCCCAGGGCGCCGACATGGTGATGGTCAAACCCGCGCTTGCCTATCTCGACGTGATCCACGAGGTCCGCCGCCAGGTCGACGTACCACTCGCGGCCTATCACGTGAGCGGTGAGTACTCGATGATCAAGGCCGCTGCGGCGAACGGGTGGATCGATCACGACACGGTCGCGCTCGAGCACCTGACGGCCATCAAACGTGCCGGCGCCGATCTCGTGCTCACGTATCTGACCAGGTGGTTTGCCGAACGCGCCACCGGAAGGGCTGCATCATGATCCCGTTGTGCGACCCCGAACGTTGTGCCGCCGCAGGCTGTTCGGCAACGGTGTGCGTCGGCGCGGGTCTGGCATCCAACGACGACGTGTTCACCCGCTCGACACAGGTGATCCCCGGCGGTGTGAACTCCTCGATCCGTGCATTCACGTCGGTCGGCGGCCGCCCGTACGTGGTCGCCCGGGCCGAGGGCGCCCGCGTCTGGGATGTCGAGGGCAATGAGTACATCGACCTCGTGCAGAGTTACGGCGCCGTCATCCTGGGGCATGCCCACCCCGACATCACGGCCGCTGTCACCCAGGCGGCAGCAGGTGGCACGTCGTATGGCGCCCCGACCCCGCGCGAGATGAAGCTCGCCGAGGCGATCACCGACCGCGTCGGCTCGTGCGAGCAGGTGCGGTTCATGAACTCGGGTACCGAGGCCACCAGCACGGCGGTTCGCCTGGCGCGTGGCTTCACCGGTCGCGACCGCGTCGTGATCTTCCACGGCAACTTCCACGGAGCGACCGACGCTCTGCTCGCCGCCGGTGGCAGCGGGGTGGCAACCCTCGGCCTGCCCGGTACGGCAGGCGTCCCGGCGGGTGCCGTCGCGGAGACGATGGTGGTGCCGTACAACGAGGTTCCCCATCTCGACGATTCGGTCGCATGTGTGATCGTCGAGCCGGTCGCCGCCAACATGGGTGTCGTCGCGCCCGATGCGGGTTTCCTGCAGGGCCTGCGTGATGAATGTGATCGGGTCGGTGCGGTATTGATCTTCGACGAGGTCATCACCGGATTCCGGCTCGGCCTCGGTGGTGCGCAGGCCAGGTACGGCGTGTGGCCCGACCTCACCACGTTCGGCAAGGTGATCGGCGGAGGGCTCCCGATCGGGGCGGTGGGTGGTCGGCGCGAGATCATGGAGACGCTGTCGCCGCTCGGACCCGTGTTCCACGCCGGCACGCTCTCCGGCAATCCGATAGCGACGGCGGCCGGGCTCGCCGCCCTGAATCTGCTCGATGCCGATGTCTACGACACGATCGGCGCGCGGGCGCAACGCTTCTCGTCCCTGCTGACACAAGCCTGCTCGTCGGCCGGATTCGCCGCCCGTTTCCCGGTGGTGGGGACGCTCGTGGGCATGGTGTGTGGCGATGCGGCGCCTGCTCGTAACTTCGCGGAGGCCAAGCAGACCGACGAGACCGCCTATGCGCGTTTCTTCCACGCGATGTTGGCCGAAGGGGTGGCGATGGCGCCTGGTGCGTACGAGGCGATCTTCGTCGGGCTCGCTCACACCGATGCCGTACTCGACCAGATCGCCGAACGGGCACACCGCGCTGCCGGTGTGGCCGCCGCCGGCTGACGTCCGGCAGCCACTAGCGTCGCTGGCACCATGCGGCAGATCTTCAGCGTGCGCTTCTTCGCCGCGATCGGCGCCGTCGTCGGCCTGCTCTTCCTGCTGTCGACGATCTTCGCCACCCGCAACGCGATCGACGGCGGCGGTGACACCGAGGTGGCTTCCATCGAGTTGCACAAGATCGATCTCGTCGAGCAGGTCTTCTCGTCGAGCAATGCCGGTTTCCGGATCGGTGTCGACGGTGTGGCCACCGGTGACACCGACTTGATCATCGACGGCTCGCGCTCCTTGCGAGTCGTGGCAGGGACCCGTGGGGAGATGCTGTGTCCCGACTTCGGCGAGATCGGTGCCTGCGCCGTGGTCGCCGACCTGTTGGGCGAGGGCGTGGTGTGGCTCGCCCTGGTGCCGATGGGGTCGAACCGAACGGTTCGCATGCCGGCCATCGACACGTTGGCCGACGGTGTCGCGACCCTGGTGAACGGCTGGCAGGTGCCCTACGCCTCGGTGCTCGACCGCCGATGCGGTGACGAGGAGTTCGAGTCGTATCGCGAGTTCCGCAAGGTGTTCGGAGAAGATTTCACGGCGATCTTCGATCTCGACGAGCGCAGGTTGTCGGCCGTCGAATGCCGGGTCACGGTTCCCTATGCGCCCGAGCCCGCACCGACCTCGACCACCGAGGCACCCTCCACGACGATCTCCACGACGACCCCCACGTCTTCGTCGGCGTCGCCGTGAGCCGACCGACGCCATCCGATCTCCACGTGATCATTTCCGCCCCGTGGGCGCAGCGCGCACGCTCCGCGACGCGCCCGAACTCGGTGGGAAGGAGTGTGTTTCGTGTCGTCAGCGACGGTCGTCGGCGTACATCTCGTCGACGGCATCCGCGTTGAGATCTATCACGACAGATCGCTTGACCTTCATGGTGGGGGTCAGCTCACCGCCCTCGACGGTGAAGGGTTCGTGGAGTAGTCGCCACTGCTTGATCTGTTCGACCGGTGCGTGCTCGCGGTTGACCCGCTCGACACCGGCGGCGATCACCGCCCGCAGCTGAGGATCGTTGACCAGGTTGCTGATGTCTGCGAACGCGCCGTGTGACGCTGCCCAATCGGCCGCGTCATCGGGATCGAGGGTGAGCAGCGCGACGAGGTACCGGCGCCCATCGCCCACCACCACCGCCTGCCCGATCAGCGGCTCGAGGGCGAGACGACTCTCGATCTCGGATGGTGAGATGTTCTTACCGGCTGCGTTGATGATGAGGTCCTTCTTGCGGCCGGTGATGGTGACGTACCCGTCGTCGTCGATCGAACCCAGGTCGCCGGTCGACATCCACCCGTCTGGCGCGATCATCTCGGCCGTGGCATCGTCGCGTCCGTAATACCCGGCGCATACGCTGCCGCCGCGCACGAACAGTTCTCCGTCCTCGGCAACTCTGACGTCGAGACCCGGGAGAGCCACGCCCACCGAGCCGATCTTGATCGCCGACGGTGGATTGATCGTTGCGGGCCCACAGTCCTCGGTCTGCCCCCAGACCTCGGCGATCGGAAGACCGAGCGCATGGAACCAGCGCACCAGATCGGGATGGATCGGGGCGGCCGCCGACACGACCAAGCGTGCTTGGTCGAGCCCGAGCCGGTGCCGGAGTCGTGCGCCGATCGTGCGATCCAGACCTCGGTGCAGCCGCCGTTCGCCGGTCGTGAGTGCCGGCCCACCCTCGTCGGCCCGAACCGCCGCCAACCCGAGTGCGAGATACCGCTCGATGATGGCCCGTACCGGGCGAGGTGTGGCCGCGATCTGGTCGAGGATCGCGTCGTGGAACTTCTGCCACACCCGCGGCACGGCGAAGAAGATGGTCGGGCGGCATGCTCGCAGGTCGTCGGGCACGGTGGACAGGCTCTGCGCGAACCAGGTCTCGCCGCCGGACACGATCTGGCCGACATGGCTGACGATCCGTTCGGCGATATGGCTGAGCGGCAGGTAGCTGAGCAAGCGGTCGTTCGGCGACAGCCCGACCATCGACTCGACGGCGGTGATCGTCCACTCGAGATTGCCATGGGTCAGCACGGCGCCTTTGGGTGCACCGGTCGTGCCGCTGGTGTACACGAGGGTGGCGATGTCGCTGCTCTCGAGGAGGGCGACCCGTTCGGCAACCACGTCAGGAGTCGCACCCAACACCATGCGACCGCGTGAACGCAGCCTGCCGAGATCGATCATGATCGACTCCCGATCGAGCCCAGGGAGCCCGGTCAGCCCGACGAGCATCTCGAGCTTCGGGAGGTCTTCGAGGTGGAGCAGCACTTTCGACAGTTGCTCGGCGCCCTCGACGAAGCAGACCTTGGCTCCGGAGTCGCGCAACACGTACGCCACCTGCGACGACGAACTGGTCGGGTAGACGGGCACCGTGACGGCGCCGACCGACAGTGTCGCCAGATCCGCGATGTGCCATTCGGGCCGGTTGCTCGACAGCAGACCGACGCGGTCTCCTCGCTCGACCCCGAGCGTGATGAGCCCGGCGGCCGTCTCGTCGACGGCGCGTCCGTATTGGCCCCAGTCGAGCGGCTTCCACTCACCGTCGACGTGATGGCGTAACGCCGGCCGCTCGGGCTGCGATGCGACCCGATCGCGGAAACGATGTACGACAGTGCGAACGGTGGTGTGAGCACCTGTTGGGACGGGCGTCGCGATCACAGCGGTGTTCGGCATGACACGCCTCCTGAGTTCACATGATTGATGAATTCGATGATGCGCGGTGGACGGCTCACGATCAAGAGCCGAAGGTCCACACGGTAGATGCGACCTCAGGAGAAGCCGACGACCGCCGCCGCTGCAGCGAGGCCGGAATTGAAGGCGCCCTCGAACTTCGGGCCGGCGAACAGATCGCCGGCCAGCACCACTTGATGCTCAGCTTCGACCCAGCATGCGTCCACCCATGGGTCGACGGGGCCGGCGAATCGCCACTTCTTCACCTGAGCATCGAGGACGCAGGCCTCGCCGATCCAGGGCCGCGCTCGCTCGAGCAGCAGCGTTCGGAGGAGTGCGACGTCGTCGTCCCAGTGTTCGGTGCTCCACGGTTGGGTCGCATGGAAGGTGACCGCAGGGACGGGACTGACACCTTTCGCCTGGTTGTCGGCGATGAACCCGAACGCGTTCGATGCGTCGTCGGCGTCGAACTGCACGCCCCCTGGCGACGGTACGGCGCTCGGTCGGTCGAGCACGGTCAGCAGGCCGATCGTGCGGTGGTAGGCACGGCGGAACAACTCCTCGGGGATCGCCAGCTCGGCTTGAGCGAGCAAGGCCCAGGATTGCGGCACGGGGCAGGTGAGTATCACGGCGTCGGCGGCGATCCTGGATCCGTCATCGATCACGACGTCCCAGCCGTCCTCGGTGCGACGCACCATGAAGACCATCTGGTTCGTGCGGTGGTCGAGTCCGCTGGCGAGGTCCTTGGCCAGTGAGTTCATGCCGTCGGACCCGCAATAGCGGGGATAGCCGTCGGCACGGCCTGCGAAACCGTGGCACCACACCCGAGCGATCCCGCGTTCCAACCAGTCGTCGACCTGTGCTTGCAGGGCGGCACCCCGCACGGTGAAGAACTGGGCGCCGTGATCGAGCCTGGCCTCGCCGATCCGTCTGGTCGCGAGCCGCCCTCCGACCGAGGGGCCCTTGTCGAGTACGACGACGTCGTGGTCGCCGTGAAGTGATCGGGCAGCGACCAGGCCGGCCAGTCCGGCCCCGATCACGGCGACCCGCATCAGCCGGCGGTCGCCGCAGCGTCGTGCTGCTCGACTCCTACGGTGCGAAACGCCTGCTCGGCGCGCCCGAGGAACTCGAGCATCACACGGTTGAACGTGGTCGCATGCTCGATCATGAGCCCGTGAGCGGCACCGCTGATCACGACCAGTTCGGCGGTCGAGATGCGTTGGGCGATGTCTTCGGAGTCGCCGCGCGGCGTGAGGATGTCTTGGTTGCCGACGATCACGAGGGTCGGCACATCGATCTTCGAGAGCTCATCCGCGAGCGCGTCGTCGATCGACAAGATCGCCGCGACCTGACCGGCGAACGCGTGTGGTGGACGCGCGAAGGCGAGTGGGCCCATCCAGCCGATCGCGGGGGCGAGGCGGCGGAACGACCGGGGCCCGATCACCCATCGTGCGGCTTCGGCAGTCATCGAACCCATGCCGTTTTCCATCGCGGAACTGGCCCACTCGGCCAGCAGTTCCTTGCGCCACGGATGATGCATGCACGCCGTACATGCGAGGGTGAGCGACCGGACTCGGTCGGCGTGTCGCACCCCGATGATCTCGGTGATGGCGCCGCCCATCGACGCGCCGATCACGTGGGCCGTGTCGACGCCGGCGTGGTCGAGCACGGAGATGGCGTCGCGAGCCATCTGCTCGAGTGAATAGTCGCCGTATGGCTTGTCACTGCGACCGGCCCCGCGGTTGTCGAGTGCGATCGTTCGGTACTTCGAGGCCAGCGCGAATCGCTGGAGGTTCCACATCTGCTTGTCGGCGCCGAGCCCCTGGATCAACAGCACCGGTGGGCCGGAACGACGCCCGGACTCGCTGTAGTGCAGCCGCACCCCGTCGGTAGCACGCACGTAGGGCATCAGATCCTCCCGACCCAGCTGTTCGGCAGCCAGTCGATCGGCGTGCCGGTCATCGTGCCTCCGAGCTCGTCGAGCACGGCGTTGATGTGGGCCTGCAGATGGTCGGCGGTTTCGAGTTCCTCGAGTGGCCCGCGGCGCTTGTGGCGGAGCCTGATCGGGCCGCCGATCTCGACCCGGGCGTTGCGGCCGACCGGGACCGACATGGCGGCGGCAGGCAGCACGCGGACCTTGGCTGCGACGGCCGATCCGACGAGTTGATGGTCGATCTGGCCGGTGTGCAGGTTGGTCCTGGTGTGGGCGGCGCCCAGTACGATCAGCTCGCCGGCTCGCAAGGCACCTTCGAGTTCGGCCTCGACCGGCAGGAGGCCGCCGAGGCGTTGCATCATCGGACCGAACGGAGCAATGTCGGGGCGCCCGACGAAGCGTACGGGACGGTCGACTGCGGCACCGATCGCCAGCGCAGCGAAGACCGGAGCGAGAGCGAACCTGCGGGCGTTGACCACGATCAGCGCGCCGGTGCGCTTGGGCACGTGTTCGGTGCCACCGACCGATGTGCTCCACCGCAGTTGGGCGAGCGTCCACACCCGGTTGACGAACGCGTCGTCTCGGCCCCAATTGTCGACCTCGTTGGTGGTCCAGTTCCGCAGGTGTTGCACGGTGCCGGTGGCGGCAGACGCAGCCTGGGTCCCGACATTCCTGGCGGGCATCGTGATGACGTCGGCGAGACGTTGGGCGGTGCTGGGCATCATGCGACCTCTCGTGCGGCCGGGGTGTGGACGACGCTCGGCCAGCGGTAGAGCTGCTCGATGACCTCGCTGGTCGTCGAACGGGGTGCGAAACCGATCACGTCGATCGCCCTGGCGTTGTCGGCCAGTCGGCCACGGTGCAGCATTTCCTGCACGTGATCGGGCAGTGGCGCTCCGGCCAGGTAGGTCAGTGCCCTGGCAGCGACCCACTCGGGACCGAGGAGCGGAACGGGTACCCGTCGGCCGCGCCGTATCGCCTGGAGCGCTGTGATGGCGCCCGGTGCCACGATGTTGAGGGGCTCGTTGACGCGGACCCTGGCGGCGGACACGAACGCCTCGGCGGCATCGTGCTGGTGGATCACGGCGAACGGGGGGTCGGCCAGCGCGCTGAACGGAACGGCGGGCAGGCGCAGCAGGCGACCGAGCGCGCTGGGCACGTGAGGGCCGAGCACGGTGGCGAGCCGTAATGTCCCGACCGAGACTCCGATTCGCCGTCCGATCGCGTCGGCGGTGTCTTCGATCTTGGCAACCATGTGGCCGTACTCGCTGGTGGGATTGGTCGGTACCTGCTCGGTCGGGCGGGTGACCGATCCACGCGCTCTGCCGTAGATCTCGATGCCACTGCGCACGATGATCGACTCGAGCGCCTTGCACTCGGCCGCCGCACCGAGGATCGAGGTGGCGGCGTCATCGGTGAGTGAACGGGCGGTTGCCGTTCCGGCACGGGCATAGGGTTCCCACACCGCCACGTGTACCACCACGTGTGGGTTGAAGTCGGTGACGACCTTGACCGTGCGGTCATGTTGACCAGGCACGATACGATGAAACACCGTCCGGCGAAGCCGGCGCCGAGGAGGATCGGCATCAATGCCCTCGAGCGAACCCACCCACGGTTCATTTTCGAGCAAACTGGCAACTCGCGACCCGAGCTCGCCGCCCATGCCGCTGATGAGAACCCGTACACCTGCCACGTGATCAACGCTAGCTCCACACCCACGGGGTTGACCCGATTCTCGACGGCCCGCTTCTTGAGGGCCGGCATCGTCGTCGGCGCGTTACTGGCCGGCGCCACCGTCGTGCACGCCGACACCCCGGTCATCAACGAGGCTGCCGCGGTCACGTCGGGGGCGACGCGTCTGGCGAGCACCTCGGTGTGGGGGACCGGCCTCTTGTTCCCGATCGACCCGTTTCCGGTCTGCGAGGTGTTCAACAACTTCGGTGGCTACAGCAAGTCGTTGGGCTCCGGCGGGCATCAGGGCGTCGACATCGGGGCCCGGCTCGGCCAGGAGGTCTACGCGGTCGAGGACGGTGTGCTGTACCGCGACTTCAGCAGCAGTACGTCGGGTATCGGCTGGGGGCTCTGGTCCGACACCGACACCAGGTACCGCTATTACCACCTCGACGCGAAGGCCGACGGGCTTGCTGTGGGCGACCGTGTCGTCAAGGGGCAGGTCATCGGCTATGTCGGCGATACCGGCAACGCGGTCTCGGGGGGCTGGCACCTGCACTTCGAGGTGCGTCCGGGTCCCGACCCGTATGCGACGCCTGTCGATCCGGTGCCACTGCTCGACATCCCGCAGAACTGCAACGTCTACTGAGTTCGCGGGGCCGAACCGGCAGCGAAACGTTGCGGAACAGCCGGTGGTTCGGAACGCTCGGCGTGAGTGGATTCAGCTGGACTCGTGGAGCTGAGCGGCGACCATGATGACGTCGCGGGCCCACGGGTCGAGCTGGCGGCCGGTCAGCCGTTCGGTGACCTCGATCGCCTTGGTCGTGTCGTCGACCAGGCCGGCCCAACGGATGTAGCCACCCATGATCCCGACCAACCGGTCACCGAGTTCCTCGCCGTGCACCAGCACCTTGTTGCCGTGCTTGAGCAGGTCGTCGAGCTCGGTGTAGAACGCCTTCAGCCAACGGTTTCGGTCGTCGCCCTGGAACGGACGATGCCGATACGGCAGGTTGAGTTCCTCGTAGTTGTGCAGGTTGTGAGGCGCCTGGATGATCGAGATCGCATAGTTGAACCCGTTCTCGCGGATCCAGATGATCTCCTCCTGGCGCCTGACCCGGCGATGGTTGTCGCCGTAGCCGCCCGGACGCTCACAGATCGCCAGCTTGTCCTTCAGGATCCAGGTGAAATGTCGGGGCGTGATACCGAGTGCCCACTTTCCTCGCAGCTTCGGAGGCATCAGCCTTCACCCCAGGTCATCGATCGTCGTACAGTGCGGTTGTCAACTCTACCGGCCGGGGGAGATGATGCGGAATCGCTGATTCGATCGCTCGATACGTCGCCCGCCGGGCAGTTCGCAGGCGATCCCTTCGCCACGGGCGACGGCGAGCACCCGCTCGATGCTGGCTGCGTCAGGCGGGTAGCCGTCGAGGGTCAGCCAGTTGCGCAGGGCACGCCGCGCCAACACCGGGTGGGCGGCGGCCACCGCGACGGCATCCGTGGGGTCGATCGTGTCGGCGAGGCCATCGAGGTACCGATCGTCGTCGCGCAGCAGGTCTGCGGTGCGGGTGAGGATCGGGGTGAGGTCGCGTGCGGCGATGTCGGTGGCGAGTGGGAGCAACTCCTGTCGGATGCGGTTCCGCCAGACGTCGGCGACGTCGTTCGAGCGGTCGCGTACCGGGCTGATACCCAACTCGAGACAGACGGCTTCGGTCTCGGCACGTCTCAGGGCGAGGATGGGATGGGTCCCGCCCGGCGTCATGGCGGCCAGACCGCCACTCCCGCTGCCCCGCAACAACCGGATCAGCAGCGTCTCGGCCTGATCGTCGGCGGTGTGTCCGGTCAGCACGCCGACGGGAAGCGCCGCGGTGCGCGCCGAGCGTGCCCGGGCCTCGAGGTTCGGCCCCTGCCCCACCAGTAACCGATGCAGTTCGAATCCGACACCGAGTCGGGCTGCGATCGCGCGCGCCAGCTGGGCCTCGGTCCCCGACTCGGGGCGAATGCCGTGGTCGACGTGATGGGCGGTGACGATGCACCCGTGGTGCTGTGCCAGCACAGCGAGCGCGGTCGAGTCGGGCCCGCCCGAGAACGCGCAGGCAACAGCGGTGCCGGGAGGTGGGAACGTGCAACGGGGGAGAAGGTCGTCGAGCAGACTCAGAGCTCTTGCTCGCGCCCGCGCTTGCCGCTCGGGTACCGCTGCGACGACACCTGCTTGAGGTAGAGGCCGGTCAGGCCGATGGCCGCGCCGACACCGGCGAGCAACATGACCAGTCCGATCCACCAGTGCCAGATGTAGGCGGCAAGCATGTCGGCCAGCGTAGCGACCCGGAGCATGCTCTGCCCAAGTCCGCGCCAATCATGTGGATCTCACGACGAATGAGCGAGCGCTGCACGAGTGCGTGGGCAGGGCAACTAGGCGGGACCGATGACGCCGTCGTCGTCGAAGTCGGCGTCGAAGCACATCTCGATGCGGCCGAGCAGACCCGGCGGCAGCTCGTCGGTGGTGCACTTGCGACGGATGGCGAGCTTGAGTTCCGCCTGGAAATCGAACGCTTGCAGGCAGTCGGTGCACTCGCCGAGGTGGCGATGGATGTGAGCGCGGACATCATCGGAGAGCTCTCCGTCGAGGAAAGCGTCGAGCTCTCTGATGGTTTCGTTGCAGTTCGCCATGTCGTCAGGTGGTGTTCAGCTGTCAGCTGCCTCGTCGTCGAGGGGTTGGGTGAGTCCCCGTGCCTCGGCGTATTCGTACAACGCGCGTTGCATCGCTTTTCTTCCCCGATGGAGCCGGGACATGACGGTCCCGATCGGGATATCGAGCATTTCTGCGATCTCCTTGTAGGCGAAGCCCTCCACGTCGGCGAGCAGGACCGGCAGTCGGAAGTTGTCGGGAAGGTCCTCGAGTGCCTGCTTCACCTCGTCGTCGGTGAACAGATCGAGGAACTGTTCCTCGGCCGACATGGCGGCTGCCGCGGTCTCCATCGACCCGAGCCGCCGGTACAGGTAGAGGTCCTCGATTTCCCCGAGGTCGCTTTCCTGTGGCCGCCGCTGCTTGGCGCGGTAGTTGTTGATGTAGGCGTTCGTGAGGATGCGGAACAGCCACGCCCGCAGGTTGGTGCCCTCCTGGAAGGTGTGGAAGCTGCGAAAGCCCCTCAGATAGGCCTCTTGGACGAGGTCCTCGGCGTCGGCGGGGTTGCGGGTCATCCGTAACGCGGCCGAGTACAGCTGGGGTGCGAATTCCATCGCCTGTTTGGCGAAGTCCTGCTGATCGGCCACGATCCGCGACCATAGTGGGTGGTGCTGTCGTCGCCCCCGGCGGCTGCTCGCTACCGTGAAATTTTCGACGACGACAGGAATCGACCCGCCTGCTATGAGCAACGACGACCGAACACGCAGCGCCGGGCCGAGCGCGCTGGGATCCTTGGGGTTGCTCGCACGCTCATCGGTCGAGGTGGCGCCCGGTCTCGAACACCTCGAGATGTACACCCCGCACGGGCTCCTCACCGTGTTCACGCATACCGAGCCCGGCGGTCCGGCGCCGTCAGCGGCGATCGTGACATGCGGGGGAGCCATGGGCGGCGTGCTCGGTCCGGGCCACGGCTTGTTCCACCAGCTCGGCGCGGTGTGGCCGGCGCGGGGCGCGAGCGTCTACCGGGTCGGCTATCGGGTGCCGAACGATCTCGATCGGTGCGCCCACGACGTCGCGTGCGCGGTCGAGATGGCGATCGAGTCCGGTGCTCGTCGAGTGATCGTGATGGGGCACAGCTTCGGCGGTGCCGTGGCCGTCAGGGTGGCGGTGGTGATGACCGCGGAGGTGCACGGCGTCGTCACGTTTGCGACACAGTCGGCAGGGTGTGAGGTCGCCGGCGCGCTCGCCGGGCGGCCGTTGCTGCTGTTCCACGGTGACCGCGACGAGTTGCTGCCGATGCAGTCCAGCGAGCTGGTGAGGATGATCGCGGGAACCGGCGAGCTCGTCGTGTTGCCTGGCGACGGCCACCTGCTCGGTCGCAGCGACGAGGTCATCATGGACAAGCTCGACGAGTGGCTCCCCGCCCCGCTCGGGCTGGCTGACGCCCGATCATCTGACCCCTCACCTGACTGAACTCCGAGTGTGGGCGTGGTTCGTGACCGGTGCGGGTCAGACCTCTCTGGCGAGTTCGGCGACCAGCCGATCGATCGAATCGACGAAACGATCGAGATACTCGGCGAACTGCTCGCGCTCTGCCTCGCCGAACGGTTCGAGCAGCCGCTCCATGCCGATCGCGCGAAGCGTCGTCACGCGATTGATCATCCGACGGCCGGCGAGCGTGGCGCGCGCGACGACGACCCGGCGGTCGTCGGTGCCGGGAAGGCGCTCGGCGAGCCCGAGCTGTTCCAGCCGGTTGACGGCGCGCGTCGCCGTGCTCGGATCGACCCGCATCGCATCCGCGAAATCGCTCATCCGCCATCCGTCAGGAACGCTGGCGAGGATCTCGAGTCCGTCGAGCTGCGCCTGCTCGAGCTCCGGACCGTTCGGTCCGAGCAGGTGGCTGCGCAACGCTGGGCCCGACGCCCCACGGCGCAGCTCTCGCCAGGCGAGGGCGATCCTGCGGCTCGTCGCGTCGTCGTCGGTCACGGCGTTCAGGCCGACTGGTCAGCGACGCCGCGGAGCTGGGTCTGGGTGCCGATCTGTTCGAGGTACCACTGGTAGGTCGAGGTGAGCCCGTCGATCAGCTCGATCGACGGGGCCCAACCCAATGACCGCAGGCGGGTGACGTCGAGCAGTTTGCGAGGGGTACCGTCGGGCTTGGAGGTGTCCCACACGAGCTCAGCGGTCGGGTTGACCACCTCACGGATCATCTCGGCGAGTTCCTTGATCGACAGATCGACGCCGGTACCGACATTGATGTGGGAGTCGTCCGAGTAGTGCTCCATCAGGTACAGGCATGCGGCGGCCAGGTCGTCGACATGCAGGAACTCGCGAAAGGCGCTACCGGTGCCCCAGACCTCGACTTCGCCGCGGCCTGCCTGTTTGGCATCGTGGAACTTGCGCATCAGGGCCGGGATCACATGGGACGAGTCGAGGTCGAAGTTGTCGCCCGGCCCGTACAGGTTGGTGGGCATCGCCGAGATGAAGTCACATCCGTACTGGCGGCGGTAGGCCTGGCAGAGCTTGATGCCGGCGATCTTGGCGATCGCATACCACTCGTTGGTCGGCTCGAGCGGGCCGGTGAGGAGTTCCTCCTCGGTGATCGGTTGTGTCGCGTCGCGCGGATAGATGCACGACGAACCCAGGTAGAGGAGCTTCTTGGCCCCGCTCTCGTACGCCGAGTGCACGACGGTGCCGTGGATCATCAGATTGTCGTAGATGAACTCGGCGGGGCGGGTGCTGTTCGCCAGGATGCCGCCGACGGTTCCGGCCACCAAGAACACATAGTCGGGCCGATTGGCCTTGAACCAGTGAGACACCTCCGACTGGTCGCGCAGGTCGACCTGGTCGCGGGCAGCGGTGAGCACGTTCGTGAAGCCTTCCGCCTCGAGATGCCGTACCAGGGCCGCACCAACGAGCCCCCGGTGCCCCGCGACATATACCCGAGCATCTCGATCCAGCAGTGCCATGCGAAGACGTTACCGACCGTCACAGTTGGTGCCAGGCACCAACTGTTGCGCTGTCAGCGCCATTGGATCCGGGCGACCGTGAGCGTGCTGCAGTAGAACACGTCCCGCTCACCGCCGGAGGTGAGGAACATGCCGTTCGCCACCCTCGAGCCGGTCTGCGTGCGGTCGATCAGCTCGCCGGTCGTCACGTCGACCACCACGAGATCATCGCTGCCGTCGGCCGTGAAGTCGTTGATGACCAGCTCGCCGGATTCGGGAAAGACGATTGGTTGCATGCTGGCCCGGATGTCGAGGTGCCACGCCACCTCCAGCCCGCCGTCGACGGTCGAGATGCCGGCCAGGCCGCCGTTGACACTGTCCCAGGCGACCGCCATCTCGGC
The DNA here is from genome assembly GCA_024641005.1 of Acidimicrobiaceae bacterium. Lineage (GTDB taxonomy): Bacteria > Actinomycetota > Acidimicrobiia > Acidimicrobiales > Ilumatobacteraceae > Ilumatobacter. The sequence goes on along the minus strand of JAHEDX010000031.1, from coordinate 13,601 downwards.
TTCGGGAACGTGGACGGGCGGAGCGATGATGCCGCCGCCTGGTGTGCCGAACGGCTCGATCGCCATGATGTCGGTGGGGTCGTCGAGCGACACTCGAAACAGCCGCTGGGCTCCGTCCCACGGAGCCGGCAGACGCCACGACAGGTCGCGGCCGGGGGGTGCGGCGAAGCGGCCGTTCGGCTCGGTCTGGTGGATGCGACGCACCGACAAGATGTCGCCGCAATCCATGATCCAGCAGTGCCCGTCGGACAGGCAGGCGTCCCACGACAACCCGACGCGGTCGTACGCCGCTCGGTACCGGGGCTTCCAATCGTCGAGGAGGAGACGATCGGCCCCGACCCGAAGTCGCCACAGATGTTCGGTGCCGGGTACATAGACCAGGTCGTCGCCATCTGCGTCGGTATCCGCTGCGATGCGACCCATCGAACCCTCGGGCAGCACCATCGGCTCGCCGATCAGTTCCAACGTGTCGGCGTCGAGCCGCGTGATCGTGGTGCCTCCCTGACCCTCCAGCCGGAGGTCCTTGGTGACCAGCGTGCCGTCGGCGAGAGCGAGCAGGCCGTTGTGCGAGCGATCGGCCGGCAGCCGACGTTCGACGATGATCGACAGATCGTCGGGGTCGAGCCGGTGTAGGTAGCTCCCGTTGACCGACATGACCGAGCCGTTGGCGTGGGCGAGGATCGCTCCGCACCACACGTGCTCTCCACAGGGCAGGTCGGGCGAGGACGCCAGGGGTTCGAGCGTGTCGGGGTCGATCCGTTCGACCCAACCGTGCGGGGGAGGCCCGGCGAACGCCGGCATCGTGCCACCGAGATACCACTGGCCCGGATCTCGTTCGATCACCATCACGTGCCATTTGCCGTCGCGACGGGTGACGGTTCGGGCAGTGCCGGAAGCGGCGTCGAGCCGGCCGGATGCGGCCTTCTGACGGCGATTTCCGCCGCACTCGACCGGCCAGCGAGATGGCCAGTATCCGGGGTGTCGGTGGCTGCGATCGGCCGCTGTGGTCATCCGACATTGTGCGGGGGGTTGGTCGGGGTCTGCAAGCCCAGCCACCCGTCGTGCCCGTGGCGCTGTTGGCCTGCCCCGCTACGGATTCTGGTATTCGGCCTTGGGGCCGAGGTAGTACCACCAGTTGATCACCATGCACACGAGATAGAACACGGCGAACGCGGCGAGCGCGTACTCGGGCCGTGCTGCCTTGATCTGGGTGCCGAACTCTTCGGGAACGATGAAGGCGCCGTAGGCGGCGACAGCCGATGTCCAGCCGAGCACCGGACCGGCCTGCTCCTTGTCGAACACGATCGCGATCGTGCGGAACGTCGAACCGTTCCCGATGCCACTCGCGGCGAACAGCAGGAGGAACAACAGGAAGAACGGGACGAAGTAGTCCTCGGGGGTCTCGGATCGGTACGCCTGGCGGAGGTAGTAGGCGACACCGATCGCGCTCACGGTCATGACGATCGACACCCAGTGGGTGACTCGCGCGCCACCGACCCGGTCCGCGATCCAGCCGCCGACCGGCCGGATGAAGGCGCCGATGAATGGCCCCATCCAGGCGTAGGTGAGCGCTGACGGGCCATCCGGATTGATGGTGTCGTGGGTGAGGATCCCGCCGACTTCGATGTGCTTGAACCCGAAGACGACCTTGATCGCCAATGCGAATCCGGCCGAGTAACCGATGAAGCTACCGAACGTCATCGTGTAGATCGCGCTCATGATCCAGGTGTGCTTGTGACCGAAGATCTTGTACTGGCGTTCGAGGTTGGGCTTGATCTCCCCTGGAATCAACTTCAACAGGAACACCGTGCACCACAACACGAAGGCGATCACGGGCCATTTCGCCCATGAGGGCGCACCGAGACCTGTCGACTTCGGCAGGATGATGTACAGACCGATCAGCGAGGGGATGCACGAGACAGCGAGCATCCCGAGGATCTTGCCGAACGACGACAACGGGTTGCCGATGTTGGGTGAGACGTGTGGGGCTCGGATGTTGTTCATCAAGAACCACCCGAAGAACGCGAGCGGAACGAGGAACACGAGCCAGACGAATCCAGCGTTGTGGATGTAGGTGTCGGTGCCGGCCTTGATCTTGCCGATCAGCGTGCCCGAGTCCTGTTCGAGCACCAGCGAACCGCCGCCGAAGATCCCGCGGGTCATCACCAGTGGGATCAAGAGCTGCATCGTGGTCACTCCGGCGTTGCCGATGCCGGCGTTCAGGCCGAGCGCCAGTCCCTGCTTGCGTTTCGGATAGAAGAAGCTGATGTTCGACATGGAGGACGCGAAGTTGCCGCCACCGAGTCCCGACAGGAATGCGAGCAGCTGGAACACCCACAGCGGGGTGCCCTTGTCGAGCAGGGCGATTCCGGTGCCGGCGGCGGGGATCATGAGCAGCACCGTGGTCAGGAAGATCGTGTTCCTGCCACCGGCGATGCGGATGAAGAAGCTGTTGGGGATTCGGAACGTGGCGCCCGTGAAGCCGGCGATCGCGGTGATCGTGAACAGCTCGGACTGCTCGAACGGGAAGCCCAGATTGAGCATCTGGACCGTGATGATGCTCCAGTAGAGCCAGACGGCGAACCCGCACAGCAGGCTCGGTATCGAGACCCAGAGGTTCCTCGAGGCGACCTTCTTGCCGGTGCTCTCCCAGAACTCCTCGTTCTCGACGTCCCATTCGGTGATGTCTGCCATGGCGGATCTCCTGTCGGTGTCGAACTCGTTGTCAGTCGCCGGCGATCACTGTGCTGGGATCACTGGCGTCGGTGGTGTCGAACTCGCTGTCGAACGCGCCCTCGGGCTCTTTGAGCAGCGCCAGGGTGAGCAGGAAGCTCGCACCTGCCCCGGCCGCGAGGATGAAGAAGAACGTGCGAGCGTCGACGAGGGAGAAGATGACCAGGTAGACGACGGCACCGATGTTTCCGTAGGCGCCCGCCATGCCTGCGACCTGGCCCGTCATCTTCTTGTTGACCATCGGGATGATGGCGAAGGTCGCGCCCTCGGCACCTTGCACGAACATCGATGCGAACACGGTGATCGCGACGGCGATGACGAGCCACGAGACCCCTCCGAATGCCGGCGCCAGGTTCTTGAGGCCATCCTCGTCGACGCCCGGCGTCCATTTCGCGATGAAACCCATCAGTGTGAACCCCAACACGATGCCCAGGATGTAGGCCAACATGGTGAGCTTCCGGTTCGCGAGCCGGTCGGACAGGTACCCACCGAGGGGCCGGGCCACCAAGTTCACGAATGCGAACGATGCGGCCACGAAGCCGGCGACGGTCGCGGTGACGATCGGGGCGCCGGCGTTGTCGGTGAGCGGGGCGAACACCTCCTCGTAGAACTCGGGCAGCATCGATACGACGGCCAGCTCTGCACCGAAGTTGGCGAAGTAGGTCGAGTTGAGCGCAACGACGCTGCCGAAGTGGTACTTCTCCTCCTCGGGCACACCTGCACGCAGGTAGGGCAAGTTGATCTGCAAGGTGCGGATCACGTGGCCGAGATAGACCAACGCGAGTGCCACGTAGACGATCCAGAGCCAGGTCTGCGAGAGCACGACGTCGCCGTTGACCTCGACATTGGAGATCCGCCACGCCAGCAGGCCGAGCGCTCCCACGATCGGCATCGACCACACCAGGTACTGGACGAGGTCGCCATACGAACTCACCATCATCGGCGTGGTCTTCTTGGTGACGGTGAGGACGCGGTCGTCTGGTACGTCGCGGACGAGGAAGTAGTACATGACGCCGTAGATGCCGAGCGTCAGACCGTTGAGCGCCATCGCCCAACGCCACGCGTCCTCTCCCATGCCGAGCCAGCTGTCGAGAACGGTGATCGTGAGCCATGGCAGCGTCATGGCTGCCCACGCCGAGCCGAAGTTGCCCCATCCGGCGTAGAACCCCTCGGTTCGGCCGATGTACTTGGGCGGGAACCACTGCGCCACCATCTTGATGCCGATCACGAAGCCGGCGCCGACACAACTGAGGGCCAGTCGTGAGATCAGCATCTGCGTAAAGCTGTCGGAGAAGGCGAACACGATCGCCGGAATCGACATGGAGATCATCAGCCAGGTGAACACCACACGGGCACCGAACCGGTCGATCAGGCTGCCGACGACGATTCGGGCCGGGATCGTGAGCGCCACGTTGGCGATCAGGAGGATCTTGACGTGTTCCTTGGTCAGCCAATCCGAGTTCTCGCGCATCGTGGTCGACAACGGTGCGAGGTTGAACCAGACATAGAACGTCATGAAGAAGGCGATCCACGTGAAGTGCAGCACCCGAATGCGTTCTTGGTGGAAGTCGAGCAATCTCGGAGGTTGCTCGTCGGTAAGCGGCTGGTCGGCGTTCATCGGGATCTCGTTCGTCGGGGCCGGAGATCGGCTGTGGGGTTGGCAGGGCAGTTCACCGGCGGTACTGCCTGATCCGCCGGTGGTTCGACACGTAGCCGGGTGACGGGGGCTCGCGGTTGGCGATCACCTTCTGCCAGGGGCGGAACAGGTACTGGAGCGGCAACGTGATGATGTGGACGAGCCGTGTGAACGGGAACACGGCCAGGAACGCGAAGAACGACAGCACGTGCAGCTTCAGCACGATCGGAAGTGGTGCGACGTAGTCGGGTTCCGGTCGGAACGTGAACAGCGAGCGCACATAGGGCACGAAGACACCGGTGCCCCAGTACGAACCCCACCGGTACCCCACCGCGATCCATATCCCGGTGACGATCTGGGTGCCGATGATCACGAGCACGATGGTGTCCATCGGGGTACTGACCCGACGGATTCTGGCGTCGCCGTGACGTCGGATGAACAGCATCGTGATGCCGAAGGCGGCCCACAGGGCGAGCGCCAGCCCGGTCATCTCGAGCAGATACAGGCGGACCGGGGCGCCGTTCCACAACTCGAATCCGCGCGGAACGAGGAGCGCCCCGAGGTGACCGATCAGGATCAGCGACAACCCCCAGTGGAACGGCACGGTGCCCCAGTACAGCTTGCGGCTCTCGAGCAACTGCGATGACAGCGACGACACCGTGAACGGCGCCGAGCGCCATCGGATGATCGTCACGATCACCGCGAGGGTCGCGACGGCATAGGGCACGACACCGAACAGGAAGTCGTTGGAGGTCATCGCCTGCCCCCGATCGTGACCGGCCGGTTACCGGCACTCGCCAGCGTTGCCGCCAACAGGTGGCAGTAGGGATTGTCCGGTGACGCGGATGCGAGCGTTTGGCTCATCGTGGCGATCGCACCGGGTAGCACGTCGAGCAGATCGGGTAGTGGTGTCGGTGTGGCCGCGAGATAGCGCAGCACCGGCTCGAGATGGTCGGGGAGTTCGCCTTCGGGGTCCACGCCGACCGCTGCCATTGCCCTGGTGAGATCGGCCATGAACTCGCCACGCCGGTAGGCGTCGCCCCAGATCACGTGGCCCACATATGGCACGAATGGGGCGGACAGGTCGAGCGTTGCGGTATGCAGTTCCTCCCACGCTCCCAGCGACAGGGAGCCGACAGCGCCGACGAATCGTGCGAAATGGCGCTTCACCTCGTGATCGCCGATGCGTTCGACGGCTGCGCGCAGTTCGTCCGCTGCAGTGGGCGTCGGGTAGCGGTAGCCGAGTGCGACGATGTCGGTCCACATGGTCATGCACCTCGCTTGGGTTCACGGCGGTAACCGAAGCCGGCCTCGCCCTTGGCGCTGAGGGGGTCGTTGATCGCCTCGATCGACATCTCGCGGTGGTACGGCGGCAACACGAACCGGTCGTCCATCGTTGGAGTCGTGGTCATGCGGTAGATGGCTTCCGCCGTGGCTTCGGTCAGGCCCGCCTCGGCGAGCATCTCGATCGTGGTGGCATCGATCGTGCCGTCGACGCTCTGACGACGCTTGTAGGTGCGAACCGCCAGCATCTTGCGGAGCGCCACTCGGATCGGTTCGGTGTCGCCGACCGTGAACAGGTTGGCGAGGTACTCGAGCGGGAGCCGGGCCTTGTCGAGCTCGTCGAGCAGCTCGAAGTCGCGCCGCTCCTCGGGAAGATCGAGCTTGACCAGGCTGTCCTCGATCGTGCTCATGATCGGTGAGAGCGGTGGGACGTAGAACATCATCGCTTCGGTGCGGTACTCGGGGTGAAGCGGGAACGCCATGCCCCAGTCCTTCACGAAGCGATAGATCGGCGACCGCCGTGCCGCATCGAGCCAGCCGTCGTCGATGCCCTCCAGCTTGGCGGCGGTGATGACTTTCGGATCGAACGGATCGAGGATCATGTCGAGTTGGGCGTCGAGTACTCGATCGTCAGGCTCCGAGGCGGATGAAGCGATCCGGTCGGCGTCGTACAACAGCACGCCCATGTAGCGGATCCTGCCGACGCACGAGTGGGCACAGGCAGGTGCCTGGCCGGTCTCGAGCCGGGGGAAGCACAGGATGCATTTCTCGGACTTGCCGGTGTCCCAGTTGTAGTAGACCTTCTTGTAGGGGCAGCCGGAGACGCACATCCGCCAACCCCTGCACTTGTCCTCGTTGACGAGTACGACCCCGTCCTCGGAGCGCTTGTAGATCGCACCGCTCGGACAGGCGGCCACGCACGCCGGGTTGAGGCAATGGTTGCAGATCCTCGGCAGGTAGTTGAAGACGACCCGCTCGATCTCCTCCATCTGGGCCCGGACGGCGTCATCGACCCCGTCCATCGATGGGTCGTTGGCGGCATAGATGTCGGAGCCGCCGAGGTCGTCGTCCCAGTTCGGACCGGTCGAGATCTCGACCGGTCGGCCGGTGATCTTGGAGATCGGGATGGCTGTCGGCTGCTGCTGGCCCGCCGGGGCACCGAACAGATTGCCGTATTGGAACGTGAACGGGTCGTAGTAGTCCTCGAGCTCGGGCAAGGCCGGGTTGTAGAACGCCTTCGCGATGCCTCCACCGCGGGAGTGCAGTACGAGCTTGAGCCGACCCTTGGCATCCCGGTGCCATCCGCCCCGGTAGTGGTCCTGGTCCTCCCACCCGGTCGGATACCCGGTGCCAGGTCGGGTCTCGACATTGTTCCACCACATGTACTCGGCCCCGTCGCGGTCGGTCCACAGGTTCTTGCACGCCACCGAGCAGGTGTGGCATCCGATGCACTTGTCGAGATGGAACAGCATGCTCATCTGAGCCCGGACCTTCATCGACCCGCCTCCCCGTACTCGGGCCGGTCGATCCGGCGGACGTAGACGAAGGTGTCACGGTTGACGCCGGTCGGCCCCCAGTAGTTGAAGGCGTAGGTGAACTGGGCGTATCCGCCCGTCATCAGGACCGGCTTGAGGCGGGCTCTCGTGAGTGAGTTGTTCATGCCCGCCCGTTTGCCGTCGCGACGAGTGAGCGGGATGCCGACGGTTCGTTCGGTCGCGTGGTAGACGAACACCGTGCCGCTGGGGATCCGCGACGACGTGGTGCAACGTTGTACGAAGATGCCGTTGTCGTTGTACAGCTCTACCCAGTCGTTGTCGGCGATGCCGAGGCTTGCTGCGTCCTTGGCGTTCAACCAGATGGGGTAACCGCCGCGTGAGAGCGTCATCATCCGCTCGTTCTCGGAGTAGGTCGAGTGGATCGACCATTTGCCGTGCGGGGTGATGTAGTTGAACAGCCGACCATCCTGGCCTTCGGCGAGCGACTGTTCGGTCTCCATCAGCATCGCGTGGTCGGGGCGTGGCTTGTAGACGGGCAGGTGCTCACCCCAGGCCAGGTATTGCTCGTGGTCGAGATAGAAGTGCTGGCGACCGGTGAGGGTGCGCCACGGTACGAGCTCTTCCACGTTGAGGGTGAAGGGGCTGTATGGCCGACCCTTGGCGATCTTGCCGCTCCAGGTCGGCGTGGTCAGGACGCGACGGGGCTGCGAGATCAGGTCGGCGAACGTGATCCGTGTGTCGCGCTGGCCGGCAGCGAGGTGGGTCAGCGAACGTCCGGTCTTGGCTTCTTCGGCCTCGAAGGCGCGGTGTGCCAGTTCTCCGTTGCTCGCGGGATCGAGCGCGAGGATCGCGTCGGCGACCTGGCGGCCGCGCATCAACTCGGGCCGTAGGTGCCCGTCGGTGTCACGGCTTCGTTCGTCGGGTTGCCTGCTCGCCAGCGCGTCGTAGAAATCGTCCACCTGGATGCGCAGCCCGTGCGCTGCTACCCCGTTGTTGCGGATCCCTTCTCCGAGCGAGGTCATCTTCTCGTACAACTTCGAGTAGTCGCGCTTGATCAACTTGAACCGTGGCATCGTCTTGCCGGGGATCGCCTCGACCTCGCCCGCCCGCCAGTCACCCATCGTCGGTTGGGCGATCTCGTCGGCGGTGTCGTGGGCGAGCGGCTGCATCACCACGTCCTCGACGGTGGTCGGCCGGCGTCCGCCGCCGGCGAGTTCGGACACCTTCTTGGCGAGCGCCGTGAAGATGTCCCAGTCCGACTTCGACTCCCATGCAGGAGGCACCGCCGCCTGCATCGGGTTGATGAAGGAGTGCATGTCGGTCGAGTTGAGGTCGTCCTTCTCGTACCAGGTGGCCGCCGGCAGGACGATGTCGGAGTACAAGGCCGACGTGTCCATCCGGAAGTTGAGATCGACGACGAGATCCATCTTGCCGATCGGCGCGTCAGGGCGGACGTGCACCTCGGCGACGCCGTGGTCCTCGGGTTCGTTGGCGATTGCCGTCGAATGGGTCCCGAGGTAGTGACGCATGAAGAACTCATGCCCCTTGGCCGACGTGCCGATCGCATTGCCACGCCAGATGAACCAGGTACGAGGCCAGTTCTCGGGTGCGTCGGGGTCATCGATCGAGAACTCGAGATCACCTGACTTCAAACGGTCGACGATTCGGTCGACGACCTCCTCGTCGCTGGCCGCTCCGCCCGATCGTGCCTTGCGGACGACGTCGATCGGATTCTCCTTGAACTGCGGGAAGAACGGCAGCCAACCTTGTCGTACGGCTCGTGCCTGGTGGTCGAGCGTGTGGTCGAAACGCTCGGGATGCGATTCGGGCAGCGAGTCGTACTCGCGGTAGCCCCGCTCGTAGCGCCATTGGTCGGAGTGGACGTAGTGGAACGAGGGTGTGTTCTGCTGGCGAGGCGCCATTCCCCAGTCCTGGCCCATGGCGATCGATCCCCACGATGCGTGGCAGACGAGCTTCTCCTGGCCGACGTAGTGAGCCAGACCTCCACCGTTCACGCCGACCGAGCCAGTCAGCATCAACGCAGTGATACCGGAGCGGTAGAGGAGGTTGTTGTGGTACCAGTGATTGGCCCCCGCTCCGATGATGATCATGTTCTTGCCGTTGGTGAGCTCGCCGTTGCGTCCCCACTCGCGGGCGTACTTGACGACGGTGTCGCGATGGATGCCCGTGTACTGCTCTTGCCACGCGGGTGTGTAGGGCACGTCGGCATCGTCGTAGCTGGAGGCGTCGAAGCCTCGCAGACCGCGGTCGACGCCGAAGCGCGCCATCAGCAGGTCGAACACGGTGGTGACCGTCACGGGGCCGTCGACGGTCTCGATCGTGCGGGTCGGTACCGATCGCGTGATCATGCCGTCGGATCCGAAGAACTCGAACTCGATCTGGGTGGAGCCGTCGTTGCGGTCGATGAAGGACAACTCGGGTTGGATCGGCCGATCGAGCACGCTGTCGTGGAGTTCGAGGTTCCACTTACCTTTCTCGGTGGCCCAACGATCGCCGATGGTGCCGTTCGGCATGCGTGGCTCGTCGGCCTGCTCGTCCCACATGAGCAGCTTCCACTCGCCGTTCTCGCATTGTTGATAGCGCTGCAGACGGTCGGCTCGCAGGTACTTTCCGGGTTGACCGTTCTCGATCTCGACGAGGAACGGCAGGTCGGTGAACTGACGGGAGTACCGCTCGAAATAGTCGACCTTGCGATCCCGGTAGTACTCGGTCAGCAGCACGTGGTTGACGGCCAACCAGAACGCTGTGTCCTGACCCGGGTGGGAGGGAATCCACCAGTCCGCGTACTTGGCCACCTGGGAGAAGTCGGGGCTGAACACCGCGAGTTTGGCGCCTGCGTGGCGAACCTCGGAGATGAAGTGGGTGTCGGGGGTGCGGGTCATGTTGAGATTCGCGCCCACGACCGCGATGAATCGGGCGTTGAACCAGTCTGCGGATTCGTGGACGTCGGTCTGCTCACCCCAGATCTCGGGCGATGCGGGTGGTAGGTCGCAGTACCAGTCGTAGAAGCTCATGACGACCCCGCCGATCAGCGACATGAACCGGCTGCCGGCCGCGTAGCTCACCTGAGACATTGCCGGGATCGGGGAGAAGCCCGCGACCCGGTCGGGTCCGTGTTCGCCGATCGTATGGATCACCGAGACGGCAGCCATCTCGAGCGCCTCGTCCCAGCTGATGCGGCGGAAGCCCCCTTTGCCACGTGCCTCTTGGTACTTCTTGCGCCACTCGGGCGTGGCCTGGATGCTGGCCCATGCCTGCACCGCGTCACCCAGGTACTCCTCCTTCGCCGAGCGGTACATGTCGACCAGCACCCCGCGCGCGTAGGGATACTTCACTCGCAGCGGCGAGTAGAGGTACCACGAATAGGAGATGCCCCGCTGGCAGCCGCGTGGCTCGTAAGGCGGCAATCCGGCCTCGAGCTGGGGATAGTCGGTCGCCTGCAGTTCCCACGTGACGATGCCATCTTTGACGAAGACCTCCCACGAGCAGCTGCCGGTGCAGTTCACGCCGTGGGTCGTGCGAACCCGCTTGTCGTGCTGAAACCGGTTTCGGTAGAACTCTTCCCATCGGCGAGCTCCCGGGTCGGTGGTCTCTCGGCTCCAGTGGCTCATCGTGGGCTCCTCCTGGTGGTCGCGAGAATCTGGGCGTACGGTCGGCGCATGCCGCGCCAGGCGATGGCCATGCCGATGAGCAACATGCCGAGGCCGGCGAGTCCGGCCATCAGCAGCCAGTCGGCCGAGTAGGACGGCCGCTCGCTGTTCGGGGTGTCGGCGAGAAACGCGACCAGGTCGGCGATCTCCTGATCGGTCATCGGGCGGTCGGCGAAGACCGGCATCATCGTCTTCGACGCCGGGTTGGCCAGCCATGCGGTCAGGCCCGCCTCGCCGCCAAGACGCCCGTAGACGCCGGTCAGGTCGGGGCCGAGACCGTTCCCGCCGAGGTTGCCGACGTCACCTGCGACATGGCACGACGCACACCCTGGAGCACCTCGATCCAAGCGGTTCGAACCGACGAAGAGTTCGCGGCCCCTGTCAGCGTCGCCGGCGACCGGTGGTTCCGGAGGGACGGTCGTCGTAGGCACGCCGTCGGGAACGGAGGTTGGTGCGGTGTCGGGTGCGGTGTCGGGCGCGGTTCCGGTCGCGAGGCCCGAGACATGGTCGGCAATGGCCGCAATCTCGTCGGTCGAGAGCTTGCTGAACGGCGGCATTACCCCGTCGTACGGAACGCCGAGTACCTCGATTGGGCCGCTCTTGCCCTGGGACACGACCGTGGCCACATAGGTCGGGTCGGCGGCGGCCGGGTTGCCGGCGAGTGGGGGGAACGTCCCCACGATGCCCTCGCCGCCGGGTTGGTGACAGCCCGCGCAGTTCGCGGCGTAGAGATCGGACCCTGAGACGTCCTGGGCGTTGGCCGCATCGGAGTGGGCGCTGAGGGTTCCGAAGATCGCGGTGAACACGACGACGGCGACCGGCAGCAGGGTCGATCCGATCAGCGTGCGGCCCTTACGCGGCGGCGCAGTCATGCCCTCATTCCCTCGTGGTCTCCCGATTCCGATATTCACAAGTCGGGGACTAATTGACTTGTGATCTTTCAGCATTGTGCTGGAACGTGCGGAATCGCATGAAGGGTCGAAGGTCCCTAGTTGCGCCCACGGGGACCACTCGCGCACGGAACGCAAGGGGCGCAGGGTCCACCCGCTCCGCTCGAGCCGAGGCTTCACGCCGCGTGACCCTTCTCGGTTCTGACACGGCGCAATGTCGCCGTGCCGCTGCCCGACGGTTCAGCTCAGCGCCACACCGATCGCGGTGGCGACCACCAGGGAGAAGCCCAAGCCCATCTGGGTGAAGCCGAGCGATCTGGCCGACGTCGGCGTCGTGCGCGCTCTCACCGTCTGGAAGAGCGCCAGCGCCACCACGGCCCCACAGCCGACCGCCAGTCGCGTGTCGAGCGCCACTGCGGCCGCGCCGAGCGTGGCCGACGCCAGCTGGGCGATATCGGTCGACCGCGTCGCGAGTTCGCCCCGCCGCAGGCGCAGGATCTGGGCACGGACGAACGGGATCGAGCCCACTGCGCGTGCCCCCAGCACGAACCAGGCACCTGCTGCGAGCCGTGTCCCGGCCCCACCGGCCAGCGCGATCGATGCAACTGATGCGGCGACACCGACAGCGCCGAACAATTCGGGCACAAGGCGGCGACTTCGGCTGCGGGCGTCGTACCAGAGCTCGGTCCCGATGAGTGGAGATGCGACGAGTACTGGCAACCACCACGACCACCCCGCCAACCAGGTGGCCGCCGCCGACAATCCGACGATGGCGAGCGTCTCGGCTGACGCGACCACCGCAGCCAGGCGTGAACGATCCAGCCAACGATCGCGATGCCGGTCGACCAGCACGAGCTTGATCGGGGTTCTCGCCATGAATGCCAGGACGGCGGCAAGGCCGATCAGCGCCCCTGGCGTGGACGGTGCGAGCAGCAAGCCCAACAGGACCGGTTCGATCGTCAGTCCCCACCCGCCGTGCTCGCTCGGGATCGCGACCGAGATGACGCCGGGACGATGGATGGTGCCAACCGGCGATGCCGCCGCGACATGGTCCTGTCCTGCCGGCGCCGCTCGGCTCATCGAAGCGTGTCGATGTCGAGCGAGGCGATCGACACCGAGTCGAGGGTGAGCATGAGGTCGCGACGTGCCTGGGTCCAGGCGGTGTGCAATACACATGGGTGATCCCGATTGCACGAGTCGCCGGCCACCACGCAGAGACCGGTATCCGTCGGACCGTCGACCGCCTCGATGACTTCGAGCACGCTCACGTCGTCGAGCGCGACATCGAGCGCGTAACCGCCTGTTGGGCCCGGATCCGACCGGACCCAACCGGCCTTCACCAACGGTCCCAATACCTGTGGCACGAAGCCCGGCGTGGTGCAGAGGGCCTCGGCCATGGCCAAGGCCTTCATCCGATGCTGCGCCCCGCCGAGCACGCGCATTGCCTGTACAGCGAGGTCGGCGCGGCGGGTTATCTCAAGTCGCACACTCAGAGACTGGTCGACGGTGACGGGAAAGTCCAGGGACCTTGGTCCCCCGATCGATGCCCCGCGCCGCCACCAACCCGTTCCAATCAGCATTTCGCAGGACCGGTGCTGCAACTTGCTGAACGGAACGGTTCAGCTCGAGAGCCCAGAAGGGGAATTGAACCCCTGACCTACGCATTACGAGTGCGTTGCTCTACCGACTGAGCTATCTGGGCGGGACCGGTCGAAAAGGCGGAGGAACCCTCCGAGGTCTTCTGGACCGGTTATGGCTCGTGCAGCGTATCGGTGAAGACGGGCGGTGCCGACATCGTTTCGACCATGACCCTGCGTGTACGGCCGGTGACGGATCGGGTAGCCACCGCGAGAACGATCGACCGATTTGGCCGTACTGTCTGCCCCGATGT
>JAHEDX010000157.1 GCA_024641005.1 Acidimicrobiaceae bacterium | reverse complement strand
CGAGCACCACCACCACATCCAGTAGCACCACGACGACGACCCTGGCGCCGCCGCCTCCGCCTCCACGAGACGGCTGCTACGCGTCGCGCGATGGTGCGACGGTCACGCTCGAGTGGCTCGATGAGGGCGGAACCCATGTCGTACGCCGCAACGGTCGATGGCTCGCGACACCCGGCAGCGGTGTGAGCCGCTATGTCGACAGCAACGCCCCCGATGGGGCAACCTACGAGCTACGCACCTGGAACAACGGCATCACCCAGTACCGCGACTGCGTCGAGACGACCCCTCCACCGCCTCCGCCGCCTCCCCCGCCGCCCCCTCCCCCTCCGGCCAGTCGCACTGCTTCTCGCGTCATCCACATCAGCATCGACGGTCTGCGGTCCGATCATGTGACGCCTGAGCTGATGCCGAACCTGACGCAACTGATGGCCGACGGGGCATCGACGCTCAACGCCCGTACCGATCCCTCGTACACACAAACCCTTCAGAACCACACCTCGCAGTTCACGGGACGTTCGGTCTACGGCGTCGACGGCCATCAGGTCGACTTCAACGTCGATCTCGGCACCACCGTGCACGCCGAGGCGGGCGCCTACGTGTCGTCGGTGTTCGACGTCGTTCACGACAACGGCGGCTCGACGCTGCTGTACGCCGGGAAATCGAAGTTCGACATGATCGACCGCAACTGGAACGAGATCAACGGTGCTCCCGATCTGACCGGGGCCGACGACGGCCAGGACAAGATCGACACCTTTGCTCAGATCGCACCCGAAGCGGCCGTCGGTCCGTTGCTCGAACACCTTCTGGCCGACCAGTACCTCGAGTACTCGTTCTTCCACATCCGCGACCCAGACATCACCGGGCACGACTGGGCGTGGGCCTCACCCGAATACGGTGCTGCAGCCGCCACGGCCGACGGCATCCTCGGCCAGATCGTCGCAGCCATCAAGGGCAACCCTGATTGGGCCGCATCGACTGCGATCATCGTGGTGGCCGACCACGGCGGCCCCACCGGGGAGCTGTTCCACAACGACGCGACCGTCGCAGAGAGCTTCACGATCCCCTTCGTCATCTGGGGCCCGGGTGTGCTCGCCGGAGCCGACTTGTACGAGCTGAACGCCGCGAACCGAACCGATCCCGGATCTGCTCAAGTGCCGCTTGGCGTGCCCCAGCCGATTCGCGAACACGAGGTCGCGAATCTCGCCCTCGAATTCCTCGGCTACCCCCCGGTACCCGGATCGACCTACAACTTCCAGCAGGATCTCGCGTACAGCTGAGCCGCCGACGTGATCCCGGGCGCTGACACCGCCCCCCATTCGAAGTGACACACTCGCGACATGAACACCGAGGCCCCTCCCTCACGTCGGCGAGGGGTCGTCGATGCAGCCCGAACCGAGTGGGGTGAGATCGGCGCTGTCGGCCGGGTGGCATTCGGTGGCGTGATCCTGTCGCTGGCCGTGGCGATCGCACTCGGTATCTGGATCCCTCGCCTGGTCCGCCACCATCTCCTCGAGGCCAGGGCTGAGCTGATCGCGAGCCTCGGTGACGAGATCGCGGCCCGCGGCCTGGTACCGGTCGGGCCTCCCTCCTCGCCGAGTTACGAGCGGCTCCGGGAGGAGATCGAACTCAGCCTGCTCGGCGGTGAGACCGTGCGCGTCAAGCTTTGGACGGTCGACGGCACGGTGGCATACAGCGACGACCCGCGACTGGTCGGCCAGCAGTTCGAGCTGACACCAGCTGCCCAACGTGCTCTCCAAGGATCACCGACCTTCGCCGTCAGCCACAACTCCGAGCCTGCACACGCGTTCGAGCGCCCGTTCGTCGAGTTGATGGAGTTCTTCGTGCCGGTCCACGGACGTGACGACGCCACGGTCGGTGTGTTCGAGGTGGAGCAACGCACCGATGCCCTGAACGCATCGCTGGTCTATGTCCGTCGCAACGTGTGGCTGGCAATCGGCACCGGTATCGGCCTGCTCGGGATCTTCATGGCGGCGCTGACCGTCGCCTCCGCGCGGGTGATGAACCGGCGTCGACGGCAGGCAGAGCATCTGCTCGGCTCGCTGTTCCGCGCTCAAGAGGACGAGCGCCGCCGTACGGTCGGGGCGCTGCACGACGATGTCGGCCAACCGCTGTTCAGATTGCTCTACGGGCTGGAGGGTTCGCGCGCCAAGATTCCACCGGACAACCCGGCACATTCCGAACTGGGGCATCTCGCCGATCTCACCCGCGACATCGATCGAACCTTGCGAAGTGAGCTTCGTACTCTCCATCGGGGCGTCGACGAGGACCTCGGGCTGGAATCGTCGATCGAGCAGATCGTCGACAGTGCGATGGCCGAGACCGACCTCGTGATCGATCTCGACATCGGCGACATCGACACGTCCGCGGTCGGGCAGGCCGCGAAGATCGCGCTGGCGCACGCTGTGAGAGAGGCCATCACGAATGTTCGCAAGCACGCCAATGCAACGCACGTCACCGTCGAGGTCCGCGGCCTGACACAGGGCGTGGTCGTCTCTGTCCGCGACGACGGGGCAGGATCTCGGTCCCCCGAAGGTCTCGGCCTCGTCACGACGCGGGAGCGTCTCGAGGCCATCGGCGGCAGCTTGAAGCTGACGTCGACGCGTGGGCGGGGCACCGTCTTCAAGGCAATGGTCCCGAACTCGGGAGGTGCATCGTGACGGTTCGCGTGATGTTGGTCGACGATCACCGCATCGTGCGCGAGGGCCTCGCCTACATGCTGGGGGGAATCGACGGCATCGATCTGGCCGGCGAGGCCGGCAGCGGGGCCGAGCTGCTCGCCGTGATCGACGAGGTCCTCCCAGACGTGGTGCTGCTCGACGTGCACATGCCCGAGATGAGTGGGCTCGAAGCGCTCCAGCGTCTCCATCGCACCCACCCTGACGTCAAGGTGATCATGCTCTCGATGCATGACCAGGCGGCATATGTGCAGCAGGCTCTGCGCTTCGGGGCACTCGGTTATCTCCTCAAGAGCACGGGGCTCGACGAACTCACGCGCGCGATCGAGCTGGTAGCGACCGGCAAGCCGTACCTCCAGGGCGAGCTGGCGGGCGCCGTGGTGACCACCCGGCACGAGGCCGACCTCCCACACCTGAGCCCTCGCGAGCTCGACGTGCTGCGTCTGATGTCGGACGGCAGCGAGAACAAACAGATCGCGAGGCAGCTCGGGATCACCGAAGCCACGGTCAAGACCCATGTCAAAGCGCTGTACCTCCGCCTCGGCGTCCGCAGCCGGGCCGAGGCGACGGCGACCGCCCTGCGACTCGGCCTGATCGACTGAGGATTCGAGGCGGCGGGGCGCGCCCACATCCGGGCCGGCCTCGACCGGGGCATCCCCCAAATGGGTGAGGCCCTTGACCAGATGGGGGACTCGTCACCGCCACGCCGCGTCCTTACGGTTGCTGTCGAGGCCCGGCGCGGGTCCACGGTTCGCTCGAGACTCGGGCGCCGAGAGTGAGGAGGCGCCATGAACATGTCATCAGCCCGGAGAAGCAGCCGAGGAATCATCGCCGTGGCCGCAATCGCTGCACTAGGGCTCGCCGGCTGCGGCGGCGACGATGATTCCGCCAGCGCACCGACGACGACCAAGGCCGAATCGGTAGCGACCACGGCTCTCCCAGCCGGGAGTATCGGCGTGTCATTGGTGGATGTGAGCGCGGACAAGATGCTGCTCACGCCGTCTCAGACGTCGGCTGCGGCCGGCACCGTGACCTTCGTCGTGACCAACTCGGGCGACAAGGAGCACGAGTTCGTCGTGATGAAGACCGATATCGCCGGTGCAGATCTGCCCGTCGACGAGGCGACCGACCGGATGGACGAAGAGGGCGAAGGCGTCGAGAATGTCGGCGAGATCGGCAGCATCCTGGCCGGCGAAACCAAGACACTCGA
>JAHEDX010000030.1 GCA_024641005.1 Acidimicrobiaceae bacterium | reverse complement strand
GCACCACGACGCTCGATTTCACCGAGACCGGCGTGTTCTACGTCTTCGAGGAGCTCGCCGGGGTGAGCGAGGTGCCCGACGGCGGATGCCAGCCGACCGCCGACCCGACCCAGGCGTTCGCGTTCCAGCTGCGAGGGCCGGATGGACCGGTCGTGCCGCGTGCCGACGTATCGGTCTCGTACGACACCGGTGATCAGGTCGGTTCGTCGGTCGCCAGGATCGAGATCGTCACCGCAGGGGAGTACGAGATCGTCGTCGTGGGCGACGATCCGGCTGTCGTGGCGGCGATCGGACGTGATCCCGACGACGGCGTCGATCTGCTTCGCCGGCGCTCGGTGATCGTGGCGGTCGTCGGCGTCGTCCTGGGTGCACTCCTGCTGGTGTTGGCAGGTCGGCGATCGAAGAAGGCCGCCGCGTTCCTGCCACCCGCCGGGCCAGGATGGGGGCCACAGCCGACACCCGCCGATCCGGCCGGTGTGCCCACCGACACCCGGTCTGGCCAGGTGCCAGTAAACCCCCACACCCCGCCGGAGCCGGTCGCGATCGCGCCGACATTGGACGAGTTGGCCGAGATCGCCGCCCGGCCTCCATCGCCCTGGGCGCCACCTGGCGCTTCGGGTACACCGATGAGCGGCCCCGAGCCCGTGCCGAGCGATGACGTAACGAGGGCCACGCCCGACGAGCGTTCGGCCGATGGCGATCACACTTCGGCCCCGGAACCCGATCCGCAGCTGTCGGACGAGGCTGTGTCGGAGCGACGGCCAGAGCAGCCGGAGGCATCCGACGAGATCACCGTGGCGGACATCGGTTCGGTCGACACTGCCGAGGACGAAGCGGATCCTTCGCCCGGCTGAGGTGTTGTGAGGCGCCGTTGATCAGAGGCGTCGCATCACGGTGACGACCCTGCCGTAGATGGTGACGTCGTCGGCGGGGAACTCGAGCGGCTCCATGTCGGGATTGGCCGGGATCAGCACGACGCGATCGCCCTTGGTGTTGAACGTCTTGACGGTCGCCTCTTCGCCGGGGATGCCGGCGACCACGACGTCGCCGTGCTTGGCGGTGGCCTGCTGGACGGCGATGACGAAATCGCCGTCGAGAATGCCGAGGCCGATCATCGAGTCGCCGCGAACGCGCAACATGAACAGGTCGCCGTCACCGGTGAAATCGCTCGGAACGGGGAACAGCTCCTCGACGTTTTCCTGCGCGAGCACGTCGGTACCGGCGGCGACATCGCCGACCAGCGGAACGTGTCGCACGGGGCGACGCTCCATCACGACGCCGGAGTTCGGATCCCACCGAACCTCGATCGCGCGGGGCTTGGTGGGGTCGCGCCGCAGGTAGCCCAGTCGGGTGAGCGTGTTGAGATGACTGTGCACTGTGGATGGAGAGGTCAGTCCGACCGCCTCGCCGATCTCGCGCACCGACGGCGGGTAACCGTGATCACGCATCTCGGACTCGATGAAGTCGAGGATCTCGCGCTGTCGCTTGCTGATCTGCTTGTCGGCCATGCCCCCATCGTACGGGCGTTCGACCCGCGAGTCAAACATCTGTTCGGGCAACACCTGTTCGCAAACATTTGTTCGATTCAGAGTTGACATCGAACGATTGTTCGGGTACAAATGTTCTCCCGTACAACTGTTCGATACGAACTCCGATCGAGAGTCCGAATCGAACAGCTGCCGTCCACCTCGATGCTCAGTTGGGAGTCCGTCGACATGAGTGCCACCATTTCCTTCACGCCGTCAACCCGCCGACAGCCGGTCCGACGGGTGCCCGATGTGCGGCACGCATCCCCCAGAGTCGTCTCCGAGGCCACCTACCGGCGTCGGCGAGCGATCGTCGGCACCATGCTCGCCGTGTTGGTCGCGGTGGGCTCGGTGCTGGCCCATGATGTGCTGGCCGGCTCGGGCGGCGAACCTGCCTCCGCCGCTGCGAGCCAGCCGGCACTCACACGGATATCGGTCACGGCGCAGCCCGGTGACACCCTGTGGTCGATCGCCGAGGCCCGCCACGGCACGGTGTCGATCACCCGTTACGTCGACAAGCTGGTCGATCTCAACGGCGGAGCGTCGATCGTCGCCGGGCAGGCCGTCGTTCTGCCCTGAGCATCGGTGCGTCATCGACGCATGTCGGTCTGCGCCGTCAGTATCCTGTCGGTGTGTTCTGCCCGAGCTGCCACGCCGACGACACCAAGGTCGTCGATTCGCGCCTTGCAGAAGAGGGCGTGTCGATCCGTCGGCGTCGCCAATGCCTCACCTGTTCGTACCGTTTCACCACGTTCGAGCGTGTCGAGGAGGTGCCGCTGGTGGTGGTGAAGTCCGACGGCAGTCATCGGGCGTTCGATCGCGACAAGATCGTGTTCGGTGTCCTGGCGGCGACCAAGGGCCGCTCTGTTACCGCCGCCGAGGTCGAGCATCTCGCCACCGCCGTCGAGGACGAGATGCGCCTGCTCGGAGGAGAGGTCACCACCAGTCAGATCGGCTTGAGCGTGCTCGACCGCCTCAGGGTGTTGGACGAGGTCGCGTATCTCCGGTTCGCGTCGGTGTACAAGAACTTCGATGCGGCCGCCGACTTCCAGAGCGAACTCGAACTGCTCAGCAAGCTCGCCGAACCCAGCGGCTGAACACGAAGCCGTCATCGTCGGCGAGCAGATGGGCGAGCTCGAATGAACGATCTGTCTCTGCTGCCCCGGTCGTGAGGCGTGGTCCGTACCCACCGACCAGCCGAGGTGACCACGTGAGATCGAGTTCGTCGATCAGGTCGGCTGTGAGCAGCGCACCGTTCAGGCGGGGACCACCTTCCGCCTGGACGTACTGCACCGATGCACACACCTCGTGGAGGCGGGCGACGCCGGCCGCGAGATCGACGCGATCGTCGCCGGCGCGGATCACCTGTACCCGGGTCTCATCGATATCGGCCGTCCGGGGCGCGATCAGGAATCCGCTGCCCGAGGCGAACAGATCGGTCTCGAGATCGACGCCGCCGCTGTTGGTGACGACGCCGATTCGTTTGCCCGGTGTGCGAGGTGGGCCATAGCCCTCGCCGCGCGCGGTGCCGGCCCCGACCAGCACGATGTCGGCCAGCTCGCGCAAGGTGAGCAGCACCTCGAGATCGTTGGCATTGCCCAACCCGCCGGATGTGCCGTCGACCGACACCGATCCGTCGAGACTCGCGACCATGCACAAGCCGATCCAGGGCCGGTCGACGCGTGGCCGGCGCTGCACGTCGTAGGCCTCCGAGACGGTGATGGCGGTTGCCGGCGAGGGCAGCAGACGACGCAGAGCAGGCTTCATCACGGGTCGATCTTGCCACCTTGTGGGTAACCCTGCCTTGTCCACAGGTCCGCCCACAGGAAACTTTTGCAATTCACATGGTTGTCCCCTTCCGTTCCACAAGCAGTCATCCGTAGGGTGAGTCCTCGTGCCGGAGGCGGCGCGACACACGGACGAATCGGTGGAAGGAATCGGGAGTTGGCCGCGTTGGGGGCGAGCCGGTGACGGACCACATGGGGCAGCGTGCCCTGGACCTGTGTGTCGCGCTGTCCGACGGTGACGTGTCCGCTCGGGCGGGCCGCGTCGCCGCTGGTCAGAGGATTGTTTGCCGACAGAGCGAGCCAACCGTTGACACGGCTGTAACTACAGTGATGTAATACGACGCCCCCGAGATACACACAACTTGTTGTGGTTCGACGGCGGGTACGGGGGAAACCCCAACAACATCTTGTGTTGGTGTCGACCTACTGGCACCGGCGACTACTGCTCGATCATCTGGAAGGAACACATATGTCTCTGGCGCCTGAACGACTGACCGCCACTGGTCGAATCGGACTCGGTCGACTCTTCACGTCGCCGGGTGTCGACCCGTTCGACGAGGTCGTGTGGGAGCGCCGGGATGCTCGCATCACGAACTGGAAGGACGGCAGCGTCGCGTTCGAGCAACTCGATGTCGAGTTCCCTGCCGATTGGTCGGTCAACGCCGCCAACATCGTCACCCAGAAGTACTTCCGCGGAACACTCGGCACGCCAGAGCGTGAGACCTCGCTCCGCCAGGTCGTCACCCGCGTCGTCGACACGGTCACGCAGTGGGGTCGTGAGGGCGGATATTTCGCCGACGAGGCCGAGGAACAGGCGTTCAGCGACGAACTCAAGTACATCCTCGTCACGCAGCGTGCAGCATTCAACAGCCCCGTCTGGTTCAACATCGGGGTCAAGGATGTGCCACAGCAGGCGAGCGCCTGCTTCATCTTGTCCGTCGACGACAAGATGAGCTCGATCCTCAACTGGTATCGCGAGGAAGGCGTGATCTTCAAGGGCGGTTCGGGATCGGGCGTCAACCTGTCGAAGATCCGCTCCAGCGTCGAGCCGCTCGAAGGTGGCGGCACCGCATCGGGGCCGGTCAGCTTCATGCGTGGCGCCGATGCTTCGGCCGGCACGATCAAGTCGGGCGGCAAGACCCGGCGAGCGGCCAAGATGGTGATCCTCGACGTCGAGCATCCCGACATCGAAGAGTTCATCTGGTGCAAGGTGAAAGAAGAGCGCAAGGCCCGCGTGCTGCGCGACGCCGGGTTCGACATGGATCTCGACGGAACCGACTCGTTCTCGATCCAGTACCAGAACGCCAACAACTCGGTGCGGGTCACCGATGAGTTCATGCAGGCGGTCGTCGACGATGCCGATTGGGGTCTCAAGGCGGTCACCACGGGCGAGGTCGTCAAGACGATCCGTGCCCGTGATCTGTGGAGCCAGATCGCCCAGGCATCGTGGGAATGTGCCGATCCCGGCCTGCAGTTCGACACCACGATCAACAAGTGGCACACCGCCCACAACACGGGCCGGATCAACGGATCGAACCCGTGCTCCGAGTACATGCACCTCGACAACTCGGCGTGCAACCTGGCGTCGATCAACCTGCTCAAGTACCTCGACCTCAACACCGACAACGGCGACGACACATTCGATGTCGATGCCTACCAGCACACGATCGAGATGATCTTCACCGCCCAGGAGATCCTGGTCGGTCGCGCCGACTACCCGACCGAGCCGATCGGCGACACGAGCCGCAAGTTCCGTCAGCTCGGCATCGGCTATGCCAACCTGGGGGCGCTGCTGATGGCGCTCGGCTATGCGTACGATTCGCCCGAGGGTCGCTCGTGGGCCGCGAGTCTCACGTCGTTGATGACCGGCCACGCCTACGCGACCAGCGCCCGCACTGCCGCCCGACTCGGACCGTTCGAAGGGTTTGCCGCCAACGAAGAGCACATGTTGCGGGTGCTGACCATGCATCGCGATGCCAGCTACCAGATCGACAACGACGACGTCGTTCCCGACGAGTTGCTCTCTGCGGGGCAGCGCGCATGGGAGGATGCGGTTCGCGACGGCCAAGAACACGGGATCCGCAACAGTCAGGCTTCGGTCCTCGCCCCGACCGGCACGATCGGTCTGATGATGGACTGCGACACCACGGGCATCGAGCCCGACCTCGGCCTCGTGAAGATGAAGAAGCTCGTCGGTGGCGGCACGATGCAGATCGTCAATCAGACGATTCCGCGAGCGCTGCGCCGGCTGGGCTACGACGCTCAGCAGGTCGACGAGATCATCGCCTACATCGACGAGAACAAGTCGATCCTCGGCGCACCGCATCTGGCAGCCGATCACGTGTCCGTGTTCGCTTGCTCGATGGGTGACAACACGATCCACTACGAGGGGCATGTGCGGATGATGGGCGCGGTGCAGCCGTTCCTGTCGGGTGCGATCTCCAAGACGGTCAACATGCCCGAGGAGGCCTCGGTCGAAGAGGTCGAGGCGTTGCATCAGCTCAGCTGGGAGCTCGGCTTGAAGGCGGTGGCGATCTACCGTGACAACTGCAAGGTCGGCCAACCGCTGTCGACGGCGAAGAAGGGCGACGCCAAGATGGGCGAGGGTGCCGACCCGGCGGCCGCCGTGACGCAGACCGTCGAGAAGATCATCGAGAAGATCGTTCACAAGCCGATTCGCCAGAAGCTGCCTCGCTCGCGATCAGCTCGCACCTTCGAGTTCCGTGTCGCGGACTGCAAGGGCTTTGCCACCATCGGCGAATACGAGAACGGCCAGCCGGGCGAGATCTTCCTCACGGTCTCCAAGCAGGGTTCCACCATGGCCGGCATCATGGATGCGTTCGCCAAGTCGATCAGCTATGGCCTGCAGTACGGCGTTCCGCTGCGCGGCTATGTCGAGGCGTTCGTCAACATGAAGTTCGAGCCGGCGGGCATGACTGACGATCCCGATGTCCGCTTCGCCGGATCGATCATGGACTATCTGTTCCGCCGTCTGGCGCTCGAGTACTTGACCTACGACGAGCGCGCAGAGTTGGGCATCTTCACGATCGCCGAGCGCACACAGCCCACGCTGCCGGGTGTCGACGAGCAGGTGATCGAGACCAACCAGGGTTCCGAGCTGGCTCCCGACCCCAAGAGCGTGCCGTCGGCCGACGAGCTCGCAGCGGCGCTCGAGAGCGGCGCGATGGCGCCGACGGTCGAGGACAACACCCCGGCCAGGGGGATCACCGGTTCGGCGCCCGTGTCACAGCGTCCGATCGACGCTCCGATGTGCATGCAGTGCGGCGTCCACATGGTGCGCGCCGGCAGCTGCCACGCGTGCCCGAGCTGCGGCAGCACCAGCGGCTGCAGCTGATCTCGAGCAGGTCTGCGCAAGAGACCCCGGGGCAAGCGCCCCGGGGTCTCTTCGCGTCCGTGCCAGAGCCCGGAGTGCGGGTCAGTGCCGGTCGTCGTGCCGGCCGGGACGGACGATGCCCGATTCGTATGCCGTGATCACCGCCTGGACACGATCTCGGACGTCGAGCTTCATCAGCACTCGGCTCACGTGGGTCTTGACGGTGGTCTCACCCAGGTACAGCTCGGTTGCGATCTCCTGGTTCGACAGTCCTCGCGCCATCATCTTGAGCACCTCGGTCTCCCGCTCGGTCAGGTCGTCGAGACCCGGGGCGGGAGAGTACGCGGTCGACCCGGCGACGAACTGCTCGATCAGGCGTCGGGTGACCGATGGGGCGAGCAGCGCTTCGCCGGTGGCGAGGACGTGAACGGCGGCGATGAGTTCGTCGGGAGGGGTGTCCTTGAGCAGGAACCCGCTGGCGCCGGCGCGCATCGCGTCGTACACGTAGTCGTCGATGTCGAACGTCGTCAGAATCAGGACCCGCGTGTGATTCTGGGGCTCGGCGGTGATGAGCCGGGTGGCCTCGATGCCGTCCAGTTCGGGCATCCGGATGTCCATCAGGATCACATCGGGCCGGTGGCGCCGGCACAACTCGACCGCCTCGCGCCCGTTCGAGGCCTGGCAGACGACCTCGAGGTCGGGCTCCGAATCGAGGATCAAGGCGAACCCCGTTCGTACGAGGGCCTGATCGTCGACGACACCGATCCGCAGCATCAGGATCCGTTCCGGTCGCCGTCGAGCGGGATAGTGGCGGACACGCGGAATCCCCCGCCCGAGCGGGGGCCGGTCTGCAGTGTGCCGTGGAACAACTCGACACGTTCGCGCATGCCGATCAGTCCGTGGCCGACGTTGGAACGGAGATCGGAGACGGTCGCGCCCCGGCCGTCATCGGTGATCTCGACCCGGATCTGTTGTGGGTCGTAGGTGACCTTTACGGCCGCCCGAACCGGCCGGCCGGCGTGCTTGATCACATTGGTCAGCGCCTCCTGCACGATTCGGTAGCTGGTCATCTCGGCTCCGACCGCACTGGGTGGACGCTCACCCCTGATGATCAGCTCGGTCGGAATCCCCGACTCTGTGCAGCGACGAACGATCTGGTCCAGATCGCCCAACGTGGGTTGCGGGGCCATGTCGACGACGTGCTCGTCCGAGCGCAGCACCCCGAGCATGCGTCGCATCTCGGTGAGCGCCTCGCGGCCGGTCACCTGAATGTGCTCGAGCGCCTCGGCCGCTTGGTCCGGACGGGTCGAGACCAATCGTTGAGCGGCGCCGGCCTGCACCACCATCACGCTCATCCCGTGTGCCACCACGTCGTGGAGATCGCGAGCGATCCGGCTGCGCTCGTCGAGCACCGCGTGGCGGGCCAACAGCTCGCGTTCGGACTCGGCGCGCATGGCGCGTTGTTCCAGAAGGTTCACCCGTTGCCGTCGGTCGTACACGATCTCGCCCGCGATCGCGGCCGTCAGGTGCATCGCTGCGATGCCGATCACGGCGGCCGCCGGCAGGTCGTCGGATGGCACGAGCACGCCGAGGATCGCGATCGTCGTGAGCAGCGCGACGGCGGTCCCGACCGTTCGCCACACGAGGCGTCGATCATCGGGGCCGTGGGCCGTCGCTGCGTACACGGCGAGCAACGAGAACGCGTCGAATGCGGTCGGGTAGTCGGCCACCCAGAACACGACGGTGAATGCGACGACGGCGAGCAGGCTGAGCAGCGGTGCCCGTCTGCGGAGCGAGAAGGCAACGGCTTGGCAGACGATCACGATCGCGCCGATGATGTCGTGGGGTCGTTGGCTGGCGGTCGCCTCGGCCGTCAAGTACCCGATGAGCGATGCCGAACCGACCACGAGAGCGAAGCCGACATCGGTCGCGAGCGTGTGTGTACTCGCCCAACGGGTCATCCCCGAGAGGGTTCTGGTCGCCGACTTCATCCTCGGACACCGTACCGATTCGAGTCGTCGCACCACATCGACCGCTCGAACGACCAGCCCTCATCCGTTGGGACGACGCGTGTGATTCATCGGCGTTGGTTGGCATCGCCGTAGACGGGTGCGACGCTGTGGGCATGACTCTGCGGGACGCGAACGTCGACCGTCTTCGGGATGGACTCTTCGACGTCCTCGTCATCGGAGCGGGCATCAACGGGGCGGTTTCGGCGGCCGCGCTGGCCGGCCGGGGTGCTGCGGTCGCCATGGTCGATCGCGGCGATTTCGGCAGTTTCACGAGCCAGGAGTCGTCGAACCTCGTCTGGGGTGGGTTCAAGTATCTCGAGCACTTCGAGCTGCCGCTCGTGTTCGGGTTGTGCCGTTCGAGGAATCGGCTGATGAAGGCCTACCCCGACAACATCAAGGAGATCGGGTTCCTCGCTTCGCTCGACCGTCGGGCGCCCTTTCCCCCGTGGTTCGCCGGACTCGGGGCGGCGGCCTACTGGATGATCGGACTGTTCGGCACCAAGCCGCCCAAGCTGTTCGATGCCGAGCGGATCAAGGCTGAGGAACCCGCGATCGACACGTCGAGGTTGCGGGGTGGAATCCAGTACCAGGACGCGTACTTGATCGACAATGACTCGCGCTTCGTGTTCTCGTTCGTTCGTTCCGCGATCGAGGCCGGTGCCTCGGTGGCCAACTATGTCGAAGTCTTGGCGGCCGAGCGAGAGGGGGACCGGTGGGTCGCGCGCCTGCGCGACGTCGACAGCGGCGAGGAGTTCACCACGTCAGCGCGCACCATCGTCAACGCGGCCGGCCCGTTCGTCGACGAGATCAACGCCGCATGGAATCTCCACACCGAACATCGCATCGTGTATTCGAAGGGCATCCATCTGGTGGTCCCGCGCCTCACCACGAACCGACACGACCGGGTGTTGGCCTTCTTCGACGACACACAGCGACTGTTCTACGTGATTCCGATGGGCCGTCGTTCGGTGATCGGCACGACCGACACGCGGGTCGATACGCCCTTCACTGCGGTCGACCAGGACGATCGGGAATTCCTGCTCGATCAGATCAACTCCCGGCTGGCACTCGAACGGCCGTTGACGGTCGATGACATCATCGCCGAGAGGTCAGGGGTGCGCCCGTTGGTGGTCAAACGCAAGGGTGACGACAAGAAGAACGTCGAGTGGACCTCGCTCAGCCGCAAGCACGAGATCGAGCGGGATGACGATCTCAACGTGGTCACGATCTTCGGCGGGAAACTCACCGACTGCCTCAATGTCGGCGAGGAAGTCGCCCGCGAGATCGAACGTCTGGGGGTTCCACTCGAACGGGATCTCCAGAACTGGTACGGCGAGCCGGCCAAGGCGACCCGATCCGAGTTCTTCCGGCAGGCGAAGCTGATGAAACTCGACCGTCTGCGGATCAAGCCCGACACCGAACCATTGAGCGATCGGCTCTGGCGCAGGTACGGGCGGCGGGCGTTCGACCTGCTCGAGGCGATTCGCGCCGACCCGGCCATGGGCGAGGACATCATGGGCTCGGCCGACTATCTGCGCGCCGAGCTGCACAATGCGGCCGAGCACGAGATGATCGTGAAGCTCGACGACTTCATGCGTCGGCGTTCGAAGATCGACCTCGTGGTACCCGACGACGACATCCGCAGCTCGCCGGGCCTGAGCGAGGTCGCCGAGATCCTGTTCGGTGACGAATCGGGTCGTCGGCTCGCCGAGTACTTCGCCGACAAGCCCCGGATCGGCTGATCAGCCGGCGGTCTTGCGGCTGTCGTGCGCTCGAACCGGCGTGATCGGTAGCAGTCCGATGTCTTGTTCTGCCACGAGTTCCGCTTGCACGTCGATGATGACCTGGGCCGAGGCCTTGGTGAAGATGCACATCTCGCCGGCGTCGAGATCGACGAGTGCGAGATTGGTGATCGTCTGACCGGCCGCGTAGTTGAGATTGGACGTGGCCGGTCGGCCGACGCCGTCGAGCACAGCGCAACGTCCCACGGAGACGTATCCAGGGCCCTGTGTGTCGGTGACGGTGATCGCGACGGCTGCACCTGGGCTGTCGATTCCGAGGTCGAGCCGGATCAGCGCTCCCGCCTCGGGTCGTGGGGCGCAGTACGTCGGCGTGCATGTTCGCGTGTCGAGTGCTCGGCGCGGCGCCGACAGTGCCCATCCATAGCCTTGGCCAGCGGTGAGTCGGCCGAGTTCGTCGACGACCACGTGGGCCTCCGTCAGGGTGAAGACGCATGCTCCGGCGTCGCCGCCATCGATGACCACGAGGTTCGAGCGAGCCGTTGCATCCATGTAGTTGACGTTCGAGAACTCGTGGCCCGTCCCGATCGCGTCGCATTGTCCTGCCTGGGCATACCCGGGACCGCGCCCGTCGACCACTGCGAGGTTCGCAATCCTCGCGGCGGTGTCGGAGGTCGGTACGAGGTGCTGTTCCCGACTCCCAACGGGGCCGTCATGGCAGTCGAGCAGGGGGGTGCACGACCCCTGCTCGCGTGTATCGGTGAGGCGCGTCGGCACCGACGGCTCGAACCACAGCCGTTCGCCGTCGGCGCCGAGATAGGCGACGACATCGACGATGCTGTGGACCGGCGCCGATCGGTAGACACAGAATCGGCCGTCCTCGGCCAGCGGGACGACCGCCATGGTCGCGATCGTCTGTCCGGCCGCGAACGTGATCGCGGACGTCGTTCGCTTGCCGGATCGGGCCGAACAGTCCTCGAGGGTGAGATAGCCCGGTCGGGTTGGTTCGGTGACGGTCAGATTGATCATGGCGGCGACGGCAGCGGCGGGAGGATCGAGTTGGACGGGTATCCGCCAACCAGCCTCTGGGCGCCCGGTTCGGTTGCATGCGTCGGCCGGGTCACCTGCGTCGTCGACGATGTCGAAGCACACGCTGTCGGGGTCGTTGCGAAGGTTGAAGGCGGCAATCGCCGTCGCCTGCGACGGCGTTCCCCTGAACTCGAAGTGGGGAGGGTCCCGGTAGACGGAGCTGCGTTGCGTGGTGGCGTCGGCGCACCCACTGTTCCAGCCGTACCCACCCCAGTACAGGCCCCATCGCTCGGCGGTCTGGATGACCCACCGTGGCAGGTCGGTCACGATCGGGGTGGCGCATGCCGTCTGTCCGTTGAGGCCCGTATAGGTCCGGATCGGATTGGTGCCCGAGTTCATGTCGATCGCTAGGCCCCAGGCATGGTTCGACAGGTCTGAGGGGTCGCCGGACGGGCAACTCCAGCCGCCGCTGCCGCTCGTGCACCGGAACGAGTAGCCACTGGCGCCGTACACCCGGTAGCCGTTCCGCGAGATCTCGTCGAGAAAGCCCTCGAAGAGCGCCTGCGCCGCGACATGGGTCTGGAGGGAGCCTGCACGCATCCCGGCGACTGCGACGTCGTTGGTGGCGATCTGGGTGGCCTCCCACCCGGCCAGGGCGGGTGAGCCGCCGTAGGTGTAGCCGTTCCAGGTCCAGCCGCTGCCGACACCCGGTGCTGGTGGCGAGCCCCAGCCGGTCGCGGCCGGATCGTCGTAGAACGCGAGGAGGCAGTCACCGACGTCGCCGGAGTCGGCCTGGTCGACGGTGCAGCGTTCGGGTGTCGAGGGGAGCTGCCACGCCGTGTTGTCGAGCGCGTGCACGCTCGGGGTCGCAGCGCCGGCGGCGAAGGTCGCCGTGACGGCGAAGGCTGTTGCCAGCAGGGTTGTTCGAAACATGCGGCCGGTGTGCTCCTCGGATCAGCTGCCCGCTGTTTCGTCATGAAACCGTAACACGAGCATCTTCATCAGTGCCTTCGGCCGTTTCGCGTCTCACCTTGAGGCAGGCGCGGGTCAAGATCGTGAGCACGACACCCCCTCGCTAGGGTCGCTCTCGTGATCTCGTGTGTGTACTGCGGTGGGGCGCACGAGCGTCCCGCGGACATTCGCCAGTGCTGGGCCGACCACGAGCAACCCGCGCTGCCGCTCGACTCGGCTGCGGAGGCGGCCCCCTCGTCAACGGTCCCCGCCGGGGTCGTCGCCGCGCCGCCGACGCAGCGTGTCGAGCGGTCGACTGCGACCCGGCATCGGCCCACGGCCCCGATCGCCGGGATCGAACGGGTGGCGGTGCCAGTGCGGCGGGGTCCCGTCTCGCTGGGTCGCAACGTCATCGTGTCGCCGGGTCAACGGGCGCCACACGACTGGGCCACTTGCGACCGGTCGGTGCTCGATCGGGCGGCGTTGGTCGACCCGACCGGATTGATCGAGGTCCTGCGGGCTGCTTCGTTCGCCGCGAATGGTCACGTGATCGAGCTCGCGGCCGATTTCGATGCCGCTCCCGAATCGGTCGATCGACATCACCCCCACGAGCTCGGGGCGGCGTTCGAGTTCGGGCTCGACGAGTTGCACCATCTGGTGTGGTCGAATGCCGTCGACGCTCGCGACCCCGACGCTGCCCGGTTCGGTGCGATCGACCTCGCCGTCGCTCGCGGGGCCACCGTGTGCGACGCCGGCTCTCCAGGTGACATCGTCGATCCGTCCGGCACGGTGGTCTGGCTCGATGCCGGCCCGATTCGGCACCGCGATCCGATCCACGGGGTTCCGGTGATGCACGCCGTCCAGATCGAGCACGGTGTCTGGCACAGGCCGAACCGCAATGTTTGCGAGGCGGCCTTGGCGCCCGACCAGCTCGCCGCGGTCACCCACCCGGGAGGTCCCGCTCGCATCATCGCCCCGGCCGGGTCGGGCAAGACCAGGGTGCTCACCGAACGGGCACGACATCTGCTCGATACCTGGCATCTCCCACCGGGCGCGGTCAGCCTGGTGGCGTTCAACAAGCGTGCCCAGGAAGAGATGCGCCAGCGCACCGGCGACCTGCCCGGGCTGCAGGTGCGAACGCTCAACGCGATCGCGCTGGCGATCGTCAATGGCACCGCGCCGTTCGCTGCCCAGCAACGTTCGTGGCGCACCATCGACGAGCCGGACGTGCGGCGCATCCTGCAGCGGTTCGTCACGGTGCCGCGGCGTCGCAACACCGACCCGATCGCGCCCTGGATCGATGCGCTCAGCCTGGTGCGGCTCGGGCTCGTCGATCCGGTCGAGGTCGAACTGCGCTACGGCGGTGATGTCGACGGGCTCGTCGACGTGTACCCGCAATTCGTTGCCGCGCTCGAGCGCGACGGGCTGGTCGATTTCGATGGACAGATCAGCCGTGCGATCCAGGTGTTGCTCACCCAACCGGCGGCGCGACGGGCGGCCCAGATCGCCAGCCGGGTGTTGCTCGTCGACGAGTTCCAGGATCTCACGCCCGCTCACCTCCTGCTCGTGCGGCTGCTCGCGGCCCCCGGCGGCGCCGTCTTCGGCGTCGGTGACGACGACCAGACGATCTACGGATACAACGGTGCCGATCCCGGGTGGCTGATCGATTTTGCTCGGTGGTTCCCTGGTGCCGGCGATCATCCGCTCGAGGTCAACTACCGATGCCCTGCCGGCATCGTCGAGGTTGCCGATCGCCTGTTGCGTCACAACCGCCGCCGGGTCGACAAGGTCATCCGAGCGGCGTCGGTCGATCCTGGCGGCTGGTCGGCGACATCGACCGACGACCCCGTAGGTGCCACGGCGAGCGCGGTGCGATCGGCGCTCGACGCTGGTGCTGCCCCGGCCGATGTTGCCGTGCTCACGCGGGTCAACGCAACGATCGCGCCGGTGCAGGTGGCCCTCGCCGTCGCTGGCGTGCCGATCGCCGGCGGGGTCGGCACCGAGTTCGCGGACCGCACCGCGATCCGAGCGGCGTTGGCGTGGCTGCGATTGGCGCGAGGGGTGCCCTTCGCCCCCGACGATCTTGCCGAGGCGATGAGGCGGCCGTCTCGCCCGCTCCACCCGCGCATCGCCGACTGGGTGGGCGAGCAGCGCGACGTCGAAGCGTTGCTGCGTCTCGCCGACCGACTCACGAACGAGCGTGACGCCACCCGGGTCACCGAGTTCGCCGGGGACATCGCCCGCCTGCAGGCGATGGTGGCAGCGGGTGCCGGCACCTCGCGCCTGTTCGACGTGCTGCTCGACGACATCGGACTGGGCGGAGCGGTGGCGACCCTCGACAACAGCAGACGTGGGATGAACCGGTCGGCGCAGGGCGACGACCTCATCGCTCTGCGGCAGCTCGCTCGGCAGCATGCCGATGTCGCCACGTTCGGCCCGTGGCTGCGCGATCAGCTCGCCACCCGGCGCGATCCTGGTGGCGTGATGCTCGCCACGGTGCACCGGGTCAAGGGGCAGGAGTGGCCGCACGTGGTGGTGCACCTCGCCGACGTCGATCAATACCCACACCGACTTGCCGACGAGCCCGAGGAAGAGCGGCGGCTGTTCCATGTCGCCGTCACCCGTGCTTCGTCGCATGCCACGATCGTGAGCGGCGAGTATCCCAGTCCGTTCGTTTCCGAGCTCACCACCGAGCCGCAGGCGCGTGCCCCCCTGCCTCCGACACCGACACGCTCGGCGGCGGCGCCGACGCGTCGCCAGGCCGAATCGCCCGATCATCCGTTGCTCGAGCGCGGCCGGGTCATCGCCGTGCCAGGTCTGGTGCTCGTCGACCAGGGTCACGAGTGGGTGATCACCCGGCTCGAACCGGAGGCGGCGATTGCCGAGCGCAATGGAACGATTCGCCGCTTCGGTATCGGAGCCAAGGTCGAGACACTCGGTCGCCAGCGAGGCCGGCTCGGCCCGCGGCCCGGTGACGTCGACGAGGCCAGCGCTCGTCTGTTCGACAGTCTGCGAGGCTTTCGTGACCAAGCCAGGCAGGGCAAACCGGCGTACACAGTGTTCGACGACAAGACGTTGGCGGCGATCGCTTCGGCGCTACCGGTCGACCTCGACCAACTCGCGAGGGTCAAGGGGGTCGGGCCGGCAAAGCTCGAGCAGTACGGCGACGACGTCTTGACACTCGTCGCCGATGCAATCGACATCTGACGAAGGGTGGCCTGACATCGGGTGGATCTTCGGCGCGCGACGTGTTCTGGCCG
Source organism: Acidimicrobiaceae bacterium (assembly GCA_024641005.1). Lineage (GTDB taxonomy): Bacteria > Actinomycetota > Acidimicrobiia > Acidimicrobiales > Ilumatobacteraceae > Ilumatobacter. The sequence goes on along the minus strand of JAHEDX010000030.1, from coordinate 30,425 downwards.
GTGCGTGGCAGTACCGTCGGTGACGTGGACATGGATGTGCTCACCGCCGAACGCCCTGCCTGGCGAGGCGTGTTGCACAGTTGGGCGTTCTTCGCTGCGATTCCGGCTGGAGTGCTGTTGATCGTGTTCGCCGGAGGCGCTGCGGCTCGCACGGCAGCGTCGATCTACACGGCCACTCTGCTGCTCGTGTTCGGCACCTCGGCCTCATACCACCGGCTCGCCCAGTCATATCGCGCCCGTCGCATCATGCAGCGACTCGATCACTCGATGATCTACCTGTTGATCCTCGGTACCTATGCGCCGATCTGCCTGGTCGCGCTGCCGGCTCGGTGGGGTATCCCGCTGTTTGCCGCGGTCAGCGCGATCGGATTGCTCGGCATCGTGATCAAGCTCGCGGCGATCCAGCGGTTGCAGTGGTTGGCATATGCGCTCTACCCGATCATGGGCTGGGCGGCCGTGATCGCCACACCTGCACTTCGATCGTCGATGACCTCACTCCAGATCGTCCTCGTCGTCGGCGGTGGACTGGCCTACACGATCGGGTTCCCCGTGCTGTTGTTGAAGCGGCCCGATCCATGGCCGAAGGTGTTCGGCTACCACGAGGTCTGGCACGGTTTCACGGTGCTCGCCGCCGTTCTGCACTTCGGGGCTGTCGCCCTCGTGCTCAGTTGACGGGCCCGAACGCCGTCCGGTCGCCGTCGTTCGACCGTTACGTCATGGTCGATTGGAGCGCGGCCGGCGCTCCGGTCCGAGGTGCCGATTCGATCTGGATCGCTGATCTGGCCGATGGCGATGTCGACCTGTCGAACCCCTCGACCCGATCGGCGGCTCGCCTTCAGCTGCTGCGACTTGTCGAGCGCAGCGAAGCGGAGCGCGTCCTGATCGGTATCGATGCATCGCTCGGCTATCCGGCCGGTACCGCCGCGCTGCTCGGGCTGACGGGAACACCCTGGGAGGCGACGTGGCACGAGATCACACTGATGTCGCAGGATGACGATCGCAACCGCAACAACCGCTTCGCGGTAGCTGCCGGACTGAACCGTCGGATCGCCGGTGGGTCGGGTCCGTTCTGGGGCTGCCCGCCCTCGTCCGCGGATGTCGACCTGCTTCCCACCAAGCCGCAGGCGTTCGCCGTCGGTGAGTTCCGGCGAACCGAGCACTGTCTGCGGGGGAGGGGCTTGCGTCCGGCATCGGCATGGCAGCTGCTCGGTGCAGGCAGTGTGGGGAGCCAGACGCTCACAGCGATCCCGGCGCTGTCGGCCCTGCGCTCGCGGTTCCCCGGCCGCGTCGACGTGTGGCCGTTCACGACCGGCCTGCGCGCGCCGCGGACGCACCCAGGCGCCGTGGTGCTGGCGGAGATCTGGCCGACGATGTTCCAGACGGACGCAGATCGTGACGTCGATCGCTCACAGGTGAAAGATGCCATCCAGGTGCGCAGTACGGCGCTTGCCGTGCGCGCTGCCGATCGTTCCGGTGAACTGGCCCGCTGGTTCTCTCCCGGATCGACCGGCGCCGCTCAGAGCGAACGCGTCGTCGGCGAGGAGGGCTGGATCCTCGGAGTCGTCGACGACGCTCACCTACGATGAGTGCATGGTCGAGTCGTTCGATGCCCGAGAGTTCGAGCGCGCCGCCGTCGCCGCCGTCGCGACCGCCGTTCCGCATGCCGACCTGGCCGCTCTGCGTGCCAGCTTCGATCTGATCCGTGCCTCGACCCGACTCGTCCAGAGGCTCGAGGCGGAGGTCCACCGCGAGGCCGGCTGGAGCATGGCCGGGTTCCGTGTGATGTTCTGCGTCTGGGTCGCCGGTGAGCTCGAGCCGCGCGACATCGCCAGGCTGTCGGGCCTGTCGCGCGCCGCTGTGTCGAGTGTGCTCAACACACTCGAGCGCGACGACCTGGTCGAGCGCACCCGGGAATCGAACGACCGCCGACTCGTGACGGTGCGACTCACCCGCGATGGTGAACAGCGCCTGGTCGCCGCCTACGCCCACCAGAACCAGGCCGAACGGGAGTTCTTCGCTGCGCTGACAGAGGACGAACAGATCCGTCTGGCGCGCGATCTGGCGGAACTGTTGGCCGGAGGAAGTGATTCCGAATAAGATCATTCGAGTCTTGACGATCTCAGCCAGAATGAGTAAGATGGTTCGGAGTGATACGGGTCGGCCGCATCACTCCGAGTGAATGAAGGGGTCGCAAGAATGGCGAAGAAGACCACGTTGGCGCAGGAGATGGAGTTCCCTCCGGCCACCGAACAGCCCAACGTCTATCCACTGAGCTGGCGTGCCGGGACCGACAAGATGGAAGAGATCTGGGCGGCCAGTCAACGTGAGGTGTGGGACCCGGCGATGCTGTCATGGGATACCTTCGACCCCGAGTCGTACACCTGGGAAGAGCGCGAGGCGATCGCGTACTGGTGGACCTTGTTGTCGGTGTTCGACGCCTCGGCACCCCCGGTCTTCGCAGCCGCGTTCATCAAGACCTACGAGGTGCACGAGGAAGACGCGGTTCGACGGTGCTTCTTCTCGGTGACACGGGACGAACAGAACCACGAGCAGATGTGTGGCATGGCGATCACCAAGATGCTCGGGTACCCCGACCCGGTGACCTATGAGCCCAAGACCGAGCTGGGTGAGCTCGCACAACGCAACGTCAAATGGCTGTATTTCAACGGCGGTCGCTACTGGGAGGGGTACAAGACCGCGGTGCCGAAGTATCCGTTGGCGGTGCTGTTCTCCTCGTTCTTGATGGGCGAGATCGCCGCCGCGACGATCTTCCACCAGATGGCCGAAGGTGCCCGTGAGCCCGTGTTCCAAGAGGCGTTCACCAACATCGGCCGTGACGAGGGCCGCCACATGGCAATCTGCATGAGTCTGATGGAACGCGACTATCCGAAACTCGACGTCTCCGAGCGTTCGCTGATCACCAAGCAGATCCGCGCCGGCTACCTGTTCCTGTCAGCCGTGCTGTACGAACCGCCCGAGGACTTCTGGGACCTGCCGTCCGACTTCATCGCTGTGCAACGTCGATGCGAGGCCGTGGCGAGGGACGCCGGTTTCGAGATTCCCGATGTCGACGCCAAGCGTGAGAACTGGCGCCAGGCGATCCTGAATCTGAAGACGGTGCTCGACAAGTACGACATCCCCTTCCCGGCGATCCCCGAGGTGGGCATCACCGGTGAAGAGGTCAATGACGTCGACCTCGAAGACATCATCCCGGTCTTCTGATCGGTGGGTGCATCGAATATGGGGGAGGCAACCATCCGGCTCGCGCCGTCCGGTCGAGACGTTCGGTGCGAGCCGGGTGACACCGTGCTCGGTGCGCTCGAGAGGGCCGGCTACGCGCTGCCGAACAACTGTCGCGCCGGTGCTTGCGGCGAATGCAAGACGAAGGTGATCGACGGCGAGGTCGACCAGGGCATCGTGCTCGACATGGCGTTGTCGGCTGACGAGCGTGCCGAGGGGTTCCGCCTCATGTGCATGGCCAAGCCGGTCAGCGACCTGGTCGAGATCGAGTTCGGCACCGATGACGCGATGCCCAAACTGTTCCCTCCTCGCGACCGGGTGTTGTGCGTGGTGACCGAACTGTTGCCTCGCACCCCCAAGATCGTCGAGCTGCACATCCGTCCGATCGGCGAGCCGGTCAGGTACTGGCCGGGCCAGTATCTGATGGTCGGCGACGAGCGGGCGGGCGCTCCGCCTCGTCCGTACTCGATCGCGAACGCCCCGCGAGCCGATGGCGAGATCGTGCTGTTGGTGGCGCGAGTCGCCGACGGGCAGACGAGCGGGTGGATCCACGATCGGCTGCAGGTGGGTGACCGCATCACGGTCGCCGGCCCCTACGGCACATTCATCGGTGACCCCGGAACCGACACACCGGTCCTGTGTCTCGCGGCAGGATCGGGCCTTGCTCCGATCCTGGCGCTCACCGACGCCGCGCTGCGACGCGGCTTCACCCATCCGGTGACGTTGCTCTACTCGGCCCGCACGGCCGAGGATGTGTTCGACGAGGGGCTCATGGCGTGGTGGACGGCGAAGCACCGCCGGTTCAACTTCCGTGTCACCTATACGGGGGCCGACCCGCCCGAGGGCGCTAAGTTCACGGGCCGCGTGCCCGACATGTTGGGCGAGATGGCGAGCGACCTCAGCGGCCACAGCATCTACATAGCGGGCAGTCCCGACTTCGTCGATGGCTGTGTCGCTGCGGCCCGCTCGCTCGGTGCCACCGACGAGCGGATCTATGTCGAGCGTTACCATCCGCAGTCGCCGCCGGTCACCGCATCAGCCGACCGGCTCACCGGCCCGGCGCGCTGACCCGCCCCGCCTCGGATCGGGCCGGCGGCTCTCGACGACTCGCCCCGTCCGGTCCGATTGGGCGAGAGTGGTGGATGATGGAATTCGACATCTTCGTCTACGCGACGGTGGGTCGTCGCGCCGAGCTCGAGGTCGGCCGTGCCGGGCTGCGAGGCGACCTGTATCAGCGGATGCTCGACGAGTTGGGTGCCCTCGTTCGATTCGCGGACGACCACGGCTACGCGGGCGTCGGTCATCCTGAGCATCATCTCCAGATCGAGGGGTTCGAGGTCGCCAACGATCCGGGACTGCTGTCGATGTGGTTGGGGCAGCACCGCGAGCGTCTGCGCATCATCACCTGCGGCTTCGTATCGACCACTCATCACCCGTTGCGGGTGGCCGAGAACATCGCCACGCTCGATCACATGCACCGTGGCCGCTTCGGGGTGGGTCTGGTGCGGGGTTACCAGGCCCGGTGGGTCGAGAACTTCAAGGTCCGGCCAGACGTGGGCGCCGTCGGTTTCTGGAACCGCGGTGGCCCTGACGACGAACGCAACCGTCGGTATTTCGAAGAGTTCGTCGACATCGTCGTGACGGCGCTCACCAACGACACGTTCTCGTACGACGGCGAGTACTTCACGATCCCTGCGTGCGATCGCAACCCCCACGAACACGCCGTGTACTCCGAACTCGGCGCCGGTGTCGACACCGACATGAGAATTCGAGAAGTGGGTATCGCCCCGCAGCCGTATCAGCGTCCTCATCCTCGGTTGTACTCGGGATTCACCGGGTCGGCCTCCACGGCGGCATTCTGGGGTCGGTACGGTGGCAAGTCGATCGTGCTCGGGGGTCCGCCCGACCTACATCGTTCGATCTGGTCCGCCTACGACCAGACGGCGGCGCGCTACGGACGCGAGGTCGTCCCTGGCGAGCAGGCCTGCTGGGGCGGTCTGATGATCTGTGCCGAGACCGACGCTGAGGCACAGCGCCAGTTCGAGGACATGGAGTGGTTCTGGAACCGCTGGTCGTTGCCGTTCGGACTCGCGATGCCCAAGCTGCTCGTCGGCAGCCCCGACACGATCGCCGCCGAAATCGCCCAGGCGGCCTCGAACGTGCCGATCAACGAGTGCATGCTGCTCGTCCCACAGGGGATCCACTCCCCGGATCAGCTCGAGGCGAGCCTCGGTTTGTTCGCGGCCGAGGTGATGCCGCGTTTCGCTTCGTGACGCGTCGTCAGTTGACGTGCCAGGTGCCGTTGCTGCGCAGCAGATCGGCGAGGTCGCCGGGGCCCTTGCTCTCGCTGGCGGCGGCGACCTGGTTGGCGACCGCCGACGTGTACTCGGGCCGGTCGACCTCACGGAAGACGCCGAACGGTGTGGGGGAGTGGTCGTCGGTATTGAGACGGGCGAGCGCGAATGCGAGCGACGGGAACGAGTGGTACCGGTCGTGTACCAGGATCGCATCGAGGCCGACATCGGCGACCTCGACGATCCGGAGGAAGCCGTCACTCCCCATCATCACACCACGCTGACGTTCGGCGCCGAACAGGATCGGCTCGCCGTGCACCAGATCGATCATCATCTCGTCGCGTACCGAACGCTTCGTGATGTCGTTGAACTGGCCATCGTTGAAGACGTTGCAGTTCTGATAGATCTCGACGAAGGCGGTGCCGTGGTGATCGTGGGCCGCACGGAATGTCTCCATCATGTGCTTGCGGTCGAGGTCGTGGGTGCGGGCGACGAAGCTGGCCTCGGCACCCAACGCCACCGACAAGGGATTGAACGGCGAGTCGATCGAGCCGAACGGGGTCGACTTGGTGACCTTGCCGACCGGTGAGGTCGGCGAGTATTGGCCCTTGGTGAGACCGTAGATCCGGTTGTTGAACAACAGGATCTTCAGGTTCACGTTGCGGCGCAGTGCATGGATGAGGTGGTTGCCACCGATCGACAGCCCGTCGCCGTCGCCGGTGATCACCCATACGTCGAGGTCGGGGCGGGCGACGGCGAGCCCGGTGGCGATGGCAGGCGCACGACCGTGGATCGAGTGCATGCCATAGGTGTTCATGTAGTACGGGAACCGGCTGGAACACCCGATGCCCGAGATGAAGACGGTCTTCTCGGGCATGATGCCCAACTCGGGCATGAGTTGTTGAACGGCCTGCAGAATCCCGTAGTCGCCGCATCCGGGGCACCAGCGGACCTCTTGGTCGCTGGCCCAGTCCTTCTTCGAGGTGAGGTTGACGGCGGTATCGCTCATCGTGCGCTCCTGGCTGCGTCGATCGCTGCTTCGATCTCTCGGGTACGGAAGGGCAGCCCGGCCACCTTGCTGACCGGCTGGGCGTCGATGAGGTACCTGCCGCGCACGAGCTGGCAGAGCTGGCCCCGGTTCAGCTCGGGCACGAGCACCTTGTCGAAACGCTTGAGTTTGTCACCGAGGTCGTTGGGGAGCGGGTTGAGGTGCTCGAGATGGATCCACGCCAGCTTCTTGCCGTCGCGGCGTTGGCGTTGCACCGCCGAGTGGATCGCGGCCCAGGTGGAACCCCAACCGAGCACGCAGATCTCGGCGTCTTCGTCGCCCACGATCTCGGTCTCGGGATAGTCGGCTGCGATCCGCTCGAGCTTCGCCTGGCGGAGATCACCCATCAACTGGTGATTCTCGGGTGTGTAGTTGACGTTGCCCGTCTTGTCTTCCTTTTCGAGGCCGCCGACGCGGTGCATCAGGCCGGGCGTGCCGGGGATGGCCCACGGTCGGGCGAGCGTGTCGGGGTCGCGCAGGTACGGCAGAAACACCGGGTTGCCGTCGGCATCGGTGCCGTTGGGCTCGATGGTGAACGGCACCGAGATGTCGGGCAGCGAGTCGACATCGGGGATCTGCCATGGTTCCGAGCCGTTGGCGAGATAACCGTCGGACAGGAGGATCACCGGCGTCCGGTACTTGAGCGCGATGCGCGCCGCCTCGATCGCGGCGTGGAAACACTGGGCCGGGCTGTAACTCGCAACCACCGGTAGCGGCGCCTCGCCGTGGCGGCCGTACAGCGCCATGTTGAGGTCGGACGCCTCGGTCTTGGTGGGCAATCCGGTCGAGGGGCCACCGCGCTGGATGTCGATGATCAGCATCGGCAGCTCGATCGAGATCGCCAGGGAGATCGTCTCGCTCTTCAACGCGACGCCGGGGCCGCTGGTCGTGGTGATGCCGAGGTGCCCTGCGAAGGCTGCACCGAGCGCCATACCGGCAGCAGCGATCTCGTCTTCGGCCTGCACGGTGCGGATACCGAAGTGCTTGTGCTTCGACAGTTCGTGGAGGATGTCGCTGGCCGGGGTGATCGGGTACGAGCCGAGCGTGATCGGCAGTTTCGCGAGCTGACCGGCGGCGACGAGGCCCCATGCGAGCGCCGTGTTGCCGGTGATGCTGGTGTACTCGCCGGCGGGGAGCTTGGCGGGCCGAACTTCGAAGCGGTGCCCGACGGCTTCGGTGGTCTCACCGAAGTGGAACCCGGCCTTGAACGCCGCCGTGTTGGCGCCGGCGACCATTTCGTTCTTGCCGAACCGTTCCTCGATCCATTCGACCGTCGGCTCGATCGGTCGGGTGTACATGAACGACACCAGGCCGAGAGCGAAGAAGTTCTTCGAACGCTCGGCGTCGCGCGGCTTGACACCCAGTGGTTCGCAGGCGTCTTTCGTCATCGAAGTCATCGGCACCTTGATCACCCGGTAACCGCTGATCGTGCCGTCGTCGAGCGGGTTCGACGTGTAGTGCGCCTTCTCGAGGTTGCGTTCGTCGAACGCGTCCTCGTTGATGATCAGCGTGCCGCCCTTCTCGAGCCGATGCAGATCGGCCTTGAGCGCCGCAGGGTTCATCGCGACCAGCACGTTGGGCTCGTCGCCGGGGGTCGTGATCTCGTGGTCGGAGATGTGGACCTGGAAGCTCGACACCCCGTTGACCGTGCCCGCTGGTGCGCGGATCTCGGCCGGGAAGTCGGGAAGTGTGGAGAGGTCGTTGCCGAACGTGGCGCTCACAGAGGTGAATCGGTCACCGGTGAGCTGCATGCCATCGCCGGAATCGCCAGAGAAGCGGACCACGAGTCGGTCGAGAACCGATGCGTCCTCGGACCGGTCAATCGTGTCGGTCATTGTCGTGTTTCCCCCTTGCCCGGTGGCTTTGCCGGGTGGATCGCTGCTTTCCTGTCACCCTACTCAGGGGCCGTGGCGGTTGCCGCTTCGCGGGGCGAAATCAGTCGATCGCGACGGTCGATGACGTCAGCCTTTCGCCTGCGACCAGCGTTCGATCACGCTGACGTCGGCGATGTAGCGGACATCACGGCTGGGCGACCACCGGTAGGCGGCCTCGGCGAGTGCCTCGTGCAGCATCTCCGCCGCCTGCTCGGCGTTGGCCCGGGGTGAGTGCACGATCAGTTCATCGTGGAGGCACAGCACGATCCGGGCGTCGAGCGCAGCGGCGCGGGCGCGCACGATGATCGCCCACACCTTGAAGAACTCGGCTGCTGCCCCTTGGATCGTCGCGTTCCTGGCGAAACGGCCGCGTGCCGCTGCCACCCGGCGTGCTCGGTCGATGTCGCCGTCGATCGAGTCGTCGAACCACATCCGCACGCGGCGGCCGCCTACCGTGAACACGTCGTCCCCGGCACGGCCTGCTGCCGCCGCCTGTTCGAGGTGGCCCATCGCGGTCGGGTAGTTGCGTTCCAGACCGCGCAGTGCGTTGGCCGACTCGCCGGTGGTCGAGCCGTACATCGCTCCGAGCACGGCCACCTTGGCGATGTCTCGTTCGACCCGAAGCCGGGTCGCGATGGGTTGGTACAGGTCGTCGTCCTGGGTCGCGGCGATCAGCGCCTCATCGCCCGAGACGGCTGCCAACACCCGAGGTTCGATCTGCCCGAGATCGGCGCGTACGAAGACGTGGCCCGTTTCGGCCACTACGGCCGGGCGCATCTCGGCCGGCAGATTGTGCAGCCCCGCGGATGCAGTCATGCGGCCGGCCGCTCCGTCCGAACTCGTCCACTCTCCGCGGAGCCGGCCGCCGTGCACGTGTTCGTCGAGCCAGCGGTAGCCGTATGTGGTCGCGATTCGCTCGGCTTTGCGCCAGGTCAGCAGGGCTTCCACGATCGGATGATCGTTGCGGTGCTGCTCGAGTCTCCATGCCCTGGTATCGGGGACATCTACGGCCACCCGGCGCAGCATGGCCTTCACGTCGGCGGGGTTGCGCAGGTCGACGCCAGGTCCCGGCCCCAGGTGACCGAGTACCTCGGCGTCGCGTCGTGCGCGCAAACGTTCGGCGTCGGCCTCGTCGGTCGGCCGCGGCCCCACGGCATCGGCGATGATCCGTACCGCTTCGCCCTCGTCGACGGGGAGCCCCTCCAGCGTGAGTTCGGCGCACAGGAACTCCGCGGCCGACTCGGATCTGGCGGTCGAATGCGCCCGCCCCGGATCAGGGCGCTCGTCGAGCAACCGTCGCTGAAGCTGGGATGCCTCCAGAGCGAGTGTGGCCCACCGCCCCAGTCGCTGGGGTGAGTCACCCCACCCGCCGCTCGACCACTCCGGCCTGAGGTGTCGGTCGGGTCGAACGGGATTCTCGGGGTCGTCGCCCTCGTCCCCGTGGGCGCCGAGCAGATCGAGTTGGCCCATCGCCGGCAGCGAGTCGATCGACAGCCCGTGCAGCCATGCCCAGACGATCGGGATCGATGTGCGCCAACCGCCGTGGAGGAGCCGATGCACCGTGAGAACATCCCAGCAACGCGCGATCTCGATGGCTCCTCGTGCGATCGGGTCGGCCGTGGAACGGTCCCACCACACCCATCGTGGCTGGATCTCGACCTCGATGGCGCGAATCAGTTCCAGCACCTCGCCGGGATCGTCTGAGCCGAGAGCGAGCGTCTCGTTCGCCACGGCGAGCGCGATGCCGATCCCTGGGCGCAGTGCCACACCCGTGTCGTCGCCGCGACCGATCGAGCGGTCGGCGAGCCACCGGACGGCCAGCTCCGGTCTGTTGGCGGCCGTCGGTCCCATCGCCGGCGAGTCTCGCGCGATCACGTCCCGGCTGATGGTGCGGGCGGTCGCGCGGTCAGGGCGCGGTTCTCGCTGTCTTGACGAACTCCAGAATTATCTACACTGGGCACCCGAACGAAAGGGACCGGAGTTTGTCGGAGTCGGCCGGGGCAGGAGCGAACAACGAGCCGCCGGCATATGGCGCGCCCGTGGGTCCCGTCAGCGAAGCACCGCGGCTTCCGCCCGCGAACCCGGCGGTGGTGCCCCCAGTTGCCCCCGTGATCTCCGGCACGACAGCCGCCGAGCAACTACCGGTGCAGGCGGAGGCGAAGCGAGCCCTCCTGTCGGGTGAGGAGTTCGTCGAACCGACACTCGGATCGATGGTGGCTCGAGATCGATTGATGCTCATCGCTCGCGTCGTCACGGTGTTGTGGGCGTTCGCTGTCGGATTCGCTGCGCTCGAGACGAGGTCACGCGCCGCTGACGGCTTCGACGATGGTTCGCTGGTCACCACCGTCGGACGTTTTGGCATCGGTGTCGCCGTCCTGGTGCTCGGCGTCGGCATGATCTGGTCCGATCGCAGGGTCCGCAACCTCAAGCTGCTCGACGGCCGTCGACCGACCCGCCCTCGGTGTATCTCCGCTTGGGCCGCCCCTGGTCTGGTGGTCGGGTTGTTGGCCGTGACCATCGTCCAGCTCGAGCCGAACGAGTTGTTCGACGCGCGACCGCCGGCGATCGTGCTCCTGTTCGCGATCGCCATGTGGCGTCCGTTCGCGCTGATCCGCCGAGTCCTGACGACATTGACCCGCGTCAGCTCCGACCCGTTGCTCGGGATCGCGTACGTGCTCGATCTCGCGGCGTTCGGTCTGCTCTGGTGGCAGTTGACCGTGTGGCCGGCGACCGTCGATCGAAGCGGTGGGTCGGTCGACATCCTGGTCGGCGTCGGGTTCGCGGCGGCGGTGGCGTTGGGAGCCAACGTCTTCGTCTGGCGGATGATCCTCGGTGCTGCCGACTCCGCCGAGGCGTATCGACTCACCCAGCTCGGAACCCGCCACGACCATCGGGTGTTGCGGCTCAGAGGTATCGATCCCGGCAACCCCGAGGTGTGGTGGGAACTCGTCCAACGTCACGTCGACCGCCAACAGAGTACGGGTCGGTCGCACGGCGGTGTGTCCGTCGGAACCGGGCGACATGTCGAGCCGACCGTTCCGGTGACATCATTGATTGCTCAGGTGCGAGCCGAGAACCGTGTCGCACTGCGCCAGTTGGGCGACGAGGGTTCGTCCGCGGTCATCGCACAGCTTCGATCCCGGTTCGGACCCGAATCGGGTCTTCGCCCCGCCGACACACCCGACCGCGAGGCGGCGCTGCCGTCGCGCCTCGCGAAGGCGGCACAAGCGCCACGCCCACCGGCGAGCACCGCGGAACTTCCGCTCTCGTCACTCAGGCGGCGTCTCGGCAACGAGGCAGCGCAGGGTGCCGCCGGCGGGGACGGCACGTTGCGCCGGCTGGTGAGCAGCGCAGGTCGTGCCGAGATCGATGCTGAACTGGCGCGTCGCTCGGGCGCGACGGGAGACGAACCCCGACGGCGTACCGAACCGCCGCGCCTGTATCAACTCGAGGCGGTTCGATATCTCTTGCTCGGGGCCTTCGTCGCTGTCTCCGGTACAGCGCTCTGGCTCGTCAGCGACACGTTGGACACGTCCGTCGTCGACGAGGCCGGCCACCTGCCCTTCGACGTCGTCGACTCGATCGATCTGGCTCGTCGTGCCATGGTCACCGCCCTCACCGTGGCGCTCGCGATGGTGCCCCTCTGGGCAGCGACGGTCTCGTCGAACGCTCGACGCGCAGGGGCGACCGACACTCGTCGACGTGGCTGCCTGGTCGGATTCGCGGCGGTCTCTGCGCTGGCGGTCGTCTCCTTCGTCGTCGACGGGGATACCCGCGGCACAGCGAGCCTGCTGTTGCTGATCCCTGCCACAGCGATAGCGATGTGGAGCGCGCTCACGATCATCCGTGTCCAGCGCTGGTTCGGGCTGGCGAGCTACACGCTGGCTGCGTGGACCGTTGGCCTGCCGGTGCTCGTGGCGGTCTCATGGATCGGCCGACTGCAACGGCCGATCACTCAGACCGACTCACTGCCGGTGTTGACCTTCTTCGCCGTCGCCGATGCGGTCATCGCCAGTGTCCTGGTCGTGGTGATGTCGTTGTGTGCCACCGAGATCGAAGACACCATCCGGGTCTCGCCCGAGTTGGCGATACCGGTCCCGGCGCGCCCGGGTGGTGTGCCGATGTCGCCGACCGCAGCGGCATGATGGCGAGATGACGCTCGCTGCGAGCCGACCGGGCGTTCGGCGACGGACTCCGCTCGTCGGCACGGTGGCACCCCCACGGTAAGGTCGCACACCGACATGGCGACTTTGCGGTTCAGTTTCGGCACGATGGGTTCTGGCAAGAGCACGCTCGCGCTCCAGATCCATCACAACCTGTCGTCACGCCACCTCTACGGTCTCCTGCTCACCCGCCTCGATCGCGACGGTATGCAGGTCACCAGCCGGCTGGGCGTCGCTGCGCCGGCGATCCAGGTCGAGCCCGATCTCGACATCCACGCCCTGGCGGTCGACCACTGGCCCCTGCACTACATCGTGTGCGACGAGGTGCAGTTCTACACGGTCGAGCAATGTGATCAGCTGGCCAAGGTCGTCGACGACATGGAGGTCGACATCTATGCGTTCGGGTTGATCACCGACTTCCGGGGGTTGCTCTTCGAGGGCACCAAACGGATGCTCGAGATCGCCGACGAGCGGGTCGCACTCCAGGTCGAGGCGCGCTGTTGGTGTGGTTCGCATGCCACCCACAACGCGCGCGTCGTCAACGACATGGTCGTGTACGAGGGCGAGACGGTCGTAGTCGGCGACACGGTCGATCCGGGTGCGCAGAAGATGTTCGGCGACATCGTTCGCTACGAGCTGCTCTGCCGACGGCACTACAACCTCGGAGATCTCGGCGACTGAATCGCCGGGCGGTCGGTGGGTGTACCGGCCGACTCACCCAGAACACTTCGCAGCTCGGCCTACCATGGCCGTATGGCGGATCAATCCGATGATCTGATGCCGTACCTGCCGCCGAGGTCCACACCGGCGCCGGCGTCGCAGCTGCCTCCGCCGCCGCCGTCCGGTGTCCGAGCAGTCGATCCTGGGTCCGTCATCGACGATGACGGCTCGTCGAGCTCACTCGCCGATCGGATGGCGACCAGAAACGTTCCGGTGGTCAGATCTGCCGCGGACTATGGCCTGCCGATGCAGCCCGCCGACGTCGCGCCGTCCCCCGATGTCGACGTCGAGCGCCCCGAACTCGAATCGATGATGCCGGCGACGGCGGCGATGTTGATCGGCCGGGGCCTGATGGTGTTCGCGGTGCTGTTGGTGGGGATTGCCGCGCGACGCTCGACCGGATCGTTCCGGGCCGAGCGGGCCGAGGTGTTCTGGCCCGTCGCGGTGTCGGCGGGCGTGTTCGTGGCTGTCGGGTTCGCCGGTCTCGTGTTCTGGTCGGTCTCGCTTGCCGACAATGCCCGGCGCCTCAAGGCACGCGCCCCCGGGCCGCGCAGGATGGGGTGGTCCTGGGCCGCGGTCGTCGCGTGGGTGGTCGTCTCTTCGGGCACGTACCTGCGAGTCGAGTACGAGGGCGAACTCGATCCGCTGCCCGGCATCGCCGGGCTGGGGTTCGTCGTCCTGCTGGCGATCCCGTATGCGCAGCTGCAGGGGATCTTCCGGGCGCTGCTGCGCCGGCCGCCGGTCGTGTGGATCGCGGCCTTCCCGCTCGATCTGCTCGCGTTCGGGCTGATGTGGTGGCGGTTGACCAGCTGGCCCGCGCCCGTCTCGGCCGCTGATGTCGAGCACGTTCGCCTCACCGCCGCTGTTGCGTTCGGTGCTTCCGGGCTGTTGGTGGTCAACGCCTTCGTGTTCGCCCGGTTGGCGCAGCGTGGGGTGGCCGGCCTGTACGAGCGTCTGGGCAGGCTGGAGGCCCGGCATCGGGCTGACGGGCCACCTCGACCGGACTGGCCGGCCGAGCGCCCCTAGCCCCACGACGGGTCAGCCCTCGGTGCCGCACGCTGGCACGGGATGCCGCCGGCGGTCAGGCCGAGCGTTCGGCTTCGAGGCAGACCCGGATCATTGCGATCGCCATGACGGCGCCGCCGACTCGCGCCAGCAGATCGCCCAGATCCCCGATGCTGTCGGGCGACCTGAAGAAGATGCCGACGATGCCGATCGCGGCGACTCCGATGACCACGTACGACAACCCGGCGACGATTCGAACGAGTTGGGTCAGGAACGACTCGGTTCGATCGACGACGTCGCCGGCCACCATCGTTGCGGCGACACACGCTGCTGCGGCCGGGGCCAGCATGATCACGTTCTGATGCGTGCTCACGAACGAGAAGATCTCGATGCGTTGCCCCCAGACACCGTCGTCGAAGCTGCCCGATGTGATCGCGGTCGCACGCCGGAACGTGGCCGTGACGAACGCCAGGTAGGCGATCACGAACAGCCATCCCGCTGTGGTGAGCGCCCGGACCCAGCGGAGTCGTTCGTGATCGGTCACGTGTCGCGCGGCGTGTGGAGATCGGCTGCTCGTCGGGCCCGATCGCCGAGCCAGAATTCCCAGCGTGAGATGTCGGCGAGACCTGTGGGAGGTTCGACCTCTGGGGACTTGGGTGTCGGGGTGTCGGCCACCCCAGGCAGCGTAGGTCTGCTCTAACCTGTGTGTCGTGCTCAAGCCTGATCAGATCGAACGTGCCCTTGTCATCACCGCTCATCCCGACGATGTCGATTTCGGCGCGGCGGGCACGGTCGCGAATCTGACCGACGCCGGCGTATCGGTGACCTATTGCCTGGTGACCGACGGGCAGGCGGGCGGTCACGACCAGTCGATCGCCCGAACGACGATGGCTGCCATCCGTCGCGAGGAGCAGACGAAGGCGGCCGCCGAGGTCGGCGTCACCGATCTGTGCTTCCTCGGCTACTGCGACGGCGCGGTCGAGTTCGACATGGAGTTGCGACACGGGTTGACGCGGGTGATCCGCCAGGTTCGACCGCAGGTCGTGATCACCCAGTCGCCGCACATCAACTTGGCAAGTGTGTACGGCAGTCATGCCGACCATGTGGCCACGGGGCAGGGTGTGTGGGCGGCGGTCTATCCCGACGCTCGCAACCCATTCGCGTTTCCCGAGTTGTTGACGTCGGGGTTCGAGCCGTGGTCGGTCGACGAGATCTGGATCATCAACCACGAACACGCCGAGACGGTGGTCGACATCACGAATCAGCTCGAGCGGAAGATGCGGGCATTGCGCTGCCATGTGAGTCAGCACCTCGATCCTGACGGCATGGAGGCACGGGTGCGTGAATGGTTCCGCTCGAATGCCGAGCAGGCCGGGCTTCCGGCCGGATCGTCGGCCGAGCGCTTCTTCGTGGTCGACGCCCGCTGACGTCAGTTCGCGGCGATGGCTGCCAGGACGTCATCGAGGGCGTGCAGTGTGTGACCGCTGGTGAAGGTGTCGACATGGGGAAGCGCGGCGGCCATTCCGCCCACCAGCGGCTGGTACTGATCGCTCTTCGACCGCGGATTCACCCAGACGATCCGGTGGGCCAGCCGACTCAGCCGAGCCATCTGCTCGCCGAGCAGGGCAGGGTCATCGCTCTCCCAGCCGTCCGACACGATCACGACGATCGCGCCACGCGCCAGACCGCGCCGTCCCCACCGGTCGTTGAACTCGCGGATCGCCTCGCCGATGCGGGTCCCACCCGACCAGTCCTCCACATCGCCGACGGCGTTGCGGAGCGCGAGTTCGGGGTCGCTGGTGCGCAGCGTCCGCGTGAGGCGGGTGAGGCGCGTCGCGAACACGAATGTCTCGGCCCGTAGGGCTTTCACGGCGCCGTGCATGAGATAGAGATATGCGCGCGAGTACGACTCCATCGAGCCCGACACGTCGGCGATCAGTACCACCCGGCGTCGTCGCTCGGTGGGCCGGCGGCGAACCAGTTCGACCGGGTGCCCCCCGGTGCGGTGGGCGCGCCGCATGGTCGCTCTGCGATCGAGCGTGTCACCCGACCGATGCCGTCGCCGTCGTCGGCTCGGTCGCTGAGGTGACGCAATCTGCAGACGGGCCACGATCCGGCGCAGCTCGGCCAGCTCATCGAGGGTGCAGTCGGCGAAATCGCGCCGCCGGAGCAGCTCGTCCGCGCTCGCCGGTGCTCCTGTTGGCGCATCGGTGAGCTCGTCGTCCTCCTCGTCATCCTCGTCGTGCTGTCCGCTGTCCGCCACGGGCGACGGACGCGGTTCACCACCGGTCTCGCTGGAGCCCTCGTTGCGGTCGTGGCGCGTCTTGCCGCGGTCGAACGAATCGAGACTCGGCTGGTTCGGGTCGCCACGAGCGTCGGCGACATCGCTCACCCCGAGGAACACGTCGGCGAACACGCGGTCATAGGTGACGATCTCGGCGGGGGTGCTCGCGAGGGTGACCCGGCCGATCCAGTACAGCTCGTCGGTGGTGGTCGGTCGGGCGATTCGCAAGCCGACGGCAAACCGGCCCGCCCGATCGGGACCGACCTCCACGCCGACTGCGTGAAGGTGACCGGCGAGCCGTGCCGAAACAGCAGCGAGATCGGGGAGGTTCGGATTGGTCGACGCGTCAGGCATGGTCGCCGACGAGCCACGACAGCGAGCGGTCGACGACGAGATCGGCGTCTTCGCGATACTTCAACACCGATCCGATCGTGATCGCTGCGGCGTCTTCGCTCAACACCTCGAACCCGAGCAGACGGAGTGCGTCCACCCAGCCGATCGCCTCGGCGATGCCGGGTGCCTTCTGCACGTCGAGCGTGCGGATGCGAGCGACCGCCTCGGCGACGTGGGCCGCGAGAGACTGCCGGGCTGCGGGCACCCGGGTGCGGATGATCTCGGTGGCGCGTGCGGTCGTTGGATAGTCGATCCAGTGGTACAAGCACCGCCGTTTGAGCGCATCGTGGAGATCGCGGGTGCGATTCGAGGTGAGGATCGCGATCGGTGGATGAACCGCCACCTGCGTACCGAGTTCGGGGATCGTCACGGCCGAGTCGGCGAGCACCTCCAGCAGGAATGCCTCGAACTCGTCGTCGGCTCGATCGATCTCGTCGACCAGCAGCACCGCCGGTCGAGGTCCTGGGTGCCGGATCGCCGCCAGGATCGGTCGTTCCACGAGATAGTCCTGGGTGAACATGTCGGCGTCGGTGAGGTCGGCGCCGCGGGCCTCGGCGAGACGGATCGCGAGCAGCTGGCGGGTGTAGTTCCACTCGTACAGTGCTTCGCCCGCGTCGATGCCCTCGTAGCACTGCAGTCGGATCAGCGGGGTGTCGAGCGCGGTCGCCAACGCCTTGGCGGCCTCGGTCTTGCCGACGCCGGCCTCGCCCTCGAGCAGGATCGGTTGTGGGAGCCGTGCCGCACAGAACAACGCCGTGGCGAGCCCGGCATCCGCCAGGTAGCCGACATCGGCGAGGGCCCGACCGAGGGCGTCGACGTCGGGGAGCAGATCGTCGAGGGACGTCACGATGTGGCCGACGGCTGGTAGGCCTCGGGATTCGACGCGAAGGCGCGCAGGCAGCCGCTGCCACAGAACCAATGGCGTACCCCGTCGTGATCGAGGTGCAACGAGGCGTCGATCATCACCACCGACATCCCGCACACCGGGTCGAGAGCGGTCTCGGCCACCGCTGTCGTCTCGGTCACCGATCGGCCGCTGGGCCGGGGTCGCAACGAGACGATCTCGCTCATGATCGACAGCGCGACCTCGTCGGGCGTGCGGGCACCGATGTCGAGGCCGGCAGGGGAGTGGATGCGCGAGGTGTGTGACTGGCACATGCCCAGCGAGCCGATCACGGCCTGGCCGCGCTTGGTGCTGGCGACCAATCCGACGTAGGGCACGTCGGCCTGCAGGGCGGCGATCAACGCCGATTCCTCGTCGCGTCCGTGGCTCGCTACGACGACTGCGGCAGCATCTGCGACCACGTCGGCATCGACCTGCCGTGGCGACACCGTGTGATATCCGAGGTGGCCGGCGACGCCGAGCAGCGCTTTCGCGACCGGAGAGTCACCGACCACGATCATCGTGGGTGCCGGCAACACCGGCTCCATGAAGATCTCGAGGGTTCCGCCGGAGAGGCACGGGTTGTGCACCACGAGCTTGCCGCTCTGTTCTGCTTCGGGTTCGGGCGTGATCCGCAACAGCAGGGACTCGCCGCTGTCGAGCAGCGCAAGGCCTTGGGCCCGCACGGTCGATTCGGCGCAGTTGCCCCCGACGAAGCCCTCGATGGTGCCGTCGGGCAGGATCAATGCCTCGGCGCCGGGCTTCGCGCTGGTGGGCGCCTCGGCGAGCACGACCCGCGCGTGCACGTACGGCACGCGCGACTCGCGCAGCTCGCGCGCTCGCTGCTCCATGGCGCGGTCGCTCAGTCCTCGAAGGCGAGGTCGGTGCGCAACGTCTTACCCTGCATCGTCATCCACACCTGTGCCGGTGTGAGCGGCATGTCGGCGTGGCGGATGTTGTAGGGCTTGAGTGCGTCGACCACCGCGTTGACCACGGCTGCGGGGGACCCGACCGTTGCCGATTCACCCACACCTTTGACGCCGAGCGGATGATGCGGCGACGGGGTCACGGTCTCGCCGAGCTCGAACGACGGCACCTCCATCGGGGTCGGCAGCAGATAGTCCATGTACGAGCCACCCAGGTTGGTGCCGTCCTTGTCGAAGGCGATGACCTCCATGAGCGCCATGCCGATGCCGTCGACCAGGCCGCCGTGTACCTGGCCCTCGACGATCATCGGGTTGATACGAGGACCACAGTCGTCGACCGCGATGAACCGACGGACCTGCACATGCCCGGTCCCGGGGTCGACATCGACGACACAGATGTAGGCGCCGAAGGGGTAGGTGAGGTTGGGCGGGTTGTAGACCGCCTGTGCATCGAGATGGCCCTCGACCCCCTCTGGCAGCTCGAGGTTCGAGTGCGCGAGCAAGGCGAGTTCCTGGATCGTCTTGCCCTGGTCGGGATCACCCTTGACCTGCCAGCGGCCGAGCTCCCATTCGAGGTCGTCGACGGAGCATTCGAGCGCGGTGGCGGCGATGATCTTGGCCTTCTCGCGCACACGCTGCGACACGACCGCGGCAGCGGCACCGGACACCGGGGTGGAGCGGGAGCCGTACGTACCCAGACCGAACGGTGTGTTGTCGGTGTCGCCGTTGATGACCTGGATGTCCTCGGGTGGGATACCGAGCTCGTGGGCGACGATCTGGGCGAACGTGGTCTCGTGGCCCTGGCCCTGCGACTGCACCGAGAGCCGGATCTGGGCCTTGCCCGTGGGATGGATCCGCAGGTCGCAGCCGTCGGCCATCCCGAGGCCCAGGATGTCCATGTGCTTGCGCGGACCCGCGCCGACACCCTCGGTGAAGAACGAGATGCCGATGCCCATCAGCTCGCCGCGCTCTCGCTTGTCGGCCTGCTCTTTGCGGAGGTCGGCGTAGCCGGCGATGTCGAGAGCCAGCTGCAGTGCGCGCGGGTAGTCGCCCGAGTCGTACTCCCAGCCGGTGGGCGTCGTGTAGGGGAACTGTTCGGGCCGCAGCAGGTTCTTCATGCGCAGCTCGGCGGGATCCATACCGAGCTCGTCGGCCAGGCAATCGACGATCCGCTCGACGAGATACACGGCCTCGGTCACCCGGAACGAGCACGCATACGCGACTCCGCCAGGGGCCTTGTTGGTGTAGACGCCGCTGACCTTGCAGTGAGCTGCCCCGTAGTCGTACGAGCCGGTGAAGATATGGAAGAAGCCGGCCGGATACTTGGTGGGCTGGGCCGTGGCGTTGAAGGCGCCGTGGTCGGCGAGCACATCGACTTTGAGACCGAGGATCTTGCCGTCCTTGGTGGCTGCGATCTCGCCCTTCATGTGGTAATCGCGGGCGAATCCGGTCGACATCAGGTTCTCGGAGCGGTCCTCGACCCATTTGACCGGTCGTTTGGTCACGATCGATCCCACGATCGAGCACACGTAGCCGGGGTAGATCGGCACCTTGTTGCCGAACCCGCCCCCGATGTCTGGGCAGATCACCTGGATCTGGTGCTCGGGTAGGCCGGCCACCATCGCGTACACCGTGCGGTGGGCGTGGGGCGCCTGGGTGTTGGAGTACAGCGTCAACTTGCCCGACAACGGGTTCATGTCGGCAACGGTGCCGCAGGTTTCCATCGGCGCCGGGTGCGACCGCGGGTACAACATCTCCTGCTTGACGATCACCTCGGCAGAGGCGAACACCGCGTCGGTGGCGGCGGCGTCGCCCGCTTCCCAGTCGAAGATGTGGTTGTCGGTCTGGCCGTCCTTGTCGTCGCGGATGATCGGCGCGCCGTCGTCGAGGGCGCGCTTGGCGTCCATCACCGGATCGAGCACCTCGTAGTCGACATCGATCAGTTCGAGTGCGTCACGTGCCGAATATCGGTCGTCGGCGATGACGAACGCGACCTCCTGGCCGTGGAAGCGCACCTTGTCGGTGGCGAGCACCGCCTGGGTGTCGTACGACATCGTGGGCATCCAGGCCAGACCGAGGGTGTCGAGCACGGCGCCCGTGATCACGGCGTGGACCTTGGGGTGGGCCTCGGCCGCCGAGGTGTCGATCGAGATGATGCGGGCGTGGGCGTGGGGGCTGCGCAGTATCGCTCCGTGCAACATCCCCGGCAGGTTGACGTCGTCGATGTAGTGACCCTTGCCTCGGACGAACCGGACATCTTCCTTGCGGAGCATGCGGCCGAACCCGATCGGGTTGCCCGCTGCGCTGGTGGGGACTGCCGTGTCGGTCATGCCGAAGCCCCTTCCTCTGAGGCACTCATTTTCTCTGCTGCGAACTGCACGGCCTTGATGATGTTGTGGTAGCCGGTGCAACGGCACAGCTGGCCCGAGAGACCATCGCGGATCTCGTGCTCGGTGGGGTTGGGGTTCTGCTCGAGCAGTGATTTCGCGGCGATCATCATGCCGGGCGTGCAGAAACCGCACTGGAGGCCGTGACACTCCATGAAGCCTTGCTGGATGGGGTGCAGGCCGTCGGCGGTCTCGAGGCCCTCGACGGTGGTGAGCTCTGCGCCGTCGGCCATCGCCGCCAACATCGTGCAGCTCTTGACGGGTTGGCCATCGACGCTGACGACGCAGACGCCGCAGTTCGACGTGTCACATCCCCAGTGCGTGCCGGTCAGGCCGAGCTTCTCGCGGATGAAGTGCACCAGCAGCATGCGCGCCTCGCACTCCTCGGTGCGGGACTCGCCGTTGACGGTGACGCTGACGCTCACCATGTTGTGATGGTCGTGCGACATGTCACTGACCTCCTTGTGCTCGGGCGACGGCTCGTCGCAGGGCTCGTGCGGTGAGTTCTCCGGCGAGATGGCGTTTGTACTCTGCGGGCCCACGCTGGTCGGTCGACGGGTTGCATTCGGCGGCCGCTGCGGCTGCCGCCGCGACGATCACGTCCTCTGTGGGCTGTTGCCCGCGCAGGGCGGCCTCGGCGGCCGGGGACACGAAGTGGTCGGCGCCAACGGCGGCCAGGCCGACGCCGGCGTCGGTGATGATGCCACCATCCATCCAGACCACGGCGGCCGCCGACGCGATCGCCCAGTCACCGACCCGGCGCTCGACCTTTTCGTAGGCGCTGCCACAGCCGTTGCGGATCGGGACACGGATCTCGGTGAGGATCTCGGCATCGCCGACGACGGTCTCGTACGGGCCGACATGCAGCTCTCGCACCGGTACCGACCGCGACCCGCTGGAGCCTCGGATGGTCGCCGTTGCATGGAGTGCCGAGAGCGCGGCCGAGAGATCCTCGGCGGGGTCGGCCTGGCAGAGTGAACCACCCACGGTGCCACGGTTGCGCACGACCGGATCGGCGATCACGCGCTCCGCGTCCTGCAGGATCGGGAAGTGCTCGCCGACGAGCGGCGAAGCGAGCAGGTCGTTGTGACGTGTCATCGCCCCGATCACGAGGCTGTCGCCGTCGATCGAGATCGACCCGAGTTCGGCGGCGAGCGGGTTGATGTCGATGAGGTGCTCGGGCTGGGCGAGCCGGATCTTCATCATCGGGAGCAGGCTGTGGCCGCCTGCCACCAGTCGTGCCTCCGGACCGAGCTGCTCCAATAGTTGGATGGCGTGGTCGACGCTGGTTGCCCGTTCGTATCCGAACGGTGCGGGTGTCTGCATGAGCATTCCCCTCTCGGCTCTCGTGGGTGTTTCGATGGGAGGGTCGCGTTCCCCAACGCGTCGGCTCCTCCCCGTGGGTGAGTCTCCCGCGATGAGTCAGCGCCGTCAACTCGTGCGCCGAGTCACGATCTCGCAGGTCTCGACTCCGCCCGGGTCGATCGGTTTCGTCGGGCCTACCGGTCGGTAACTACGCTCTGACCCCATGACCGAAGCTGTGATCGTTGCAACTGCCCGGAGCCCGATCGGGCGCGCCGCCAAGGGGTCGCTGGTCGACCTGCGCCCCGACGACATGTCCGCCCAGATCGTCAAGGCGCTGATGGCCAAGGTGCCACAGGTGTCGGGCGACGACGTCGAGGACCTCATCATGGGATGTGGCCAGCCGGCGGGTGAGGCCGGGTTCAACATCGGCCGGGCCGTCGCCGTGCTGTCGGGGCTCGACAATGTTCCGGGCGTCACGGTCAACAGATACTGCTCGTCGAGCCTCCAGACGATTCGGATGGCTGCTCATGCCATCAAGTCGGGCGAAGGAGACTGCTTCATCGCCGCCGGTGTCGAGGCCGTCAGCCGCTACGGCAACGGTGCTTCCGATACGGCACCGAACTCGATCTTCAAGCAGGCGGGGGCTCGCACCGCCGAGCGGTCGCAGGGGGGAGCCCCGGTCTGGACCGCCCAATCGGGCCTGCCCGACCTGTACATCGCAATGGGCCAGACCGCTGAGAACGTGGTGCAGGCAGAGGGCGTCACCCGCGAGGAGATGGACGAGTTCGCGGCTCGCAGCCAGCAGCTCGCTGTCGCCAATCAGGAGAACGGTTTCTGGGAGCAGGAGATCACGCCGCTCACGTTGCCCGACGGCACGGTGGTGTCGCGCGACGATGGGCCGCGTGCAGGCACGACCGCTGAGGGCCTCGCAGGTCTCAAGCCCGTGTTCCGCCCCGACGGTTCGGTCACGGCGGGCAACGCCTGCCCGCTCAATGACGGCGCCGCTGCGGTGATGGTGATGAGCGACACCAGGGCGAAGCAGCTCGGCATCACGCCGCTCGCTCGTATCGTCGCGTCCGGTGTCACCGGCCTCAACCCCGAGATCATGGGCCTCGGGCCGATCGAGGCGGTCCGCCAGGCGCTCGCCCGGGCCGGCATGACGATGAGCGACATCGATCTCGTCGAGATCAACGAAGCCTTCGCCGCGCAGGTGATCCCGTCGGCCAAGCACCTCGACATCCCGCTCGACAAGCTCAACGTGAACGGCGGCTCGATCGCCCTCGGTCACCCGTTCGGCATGACCGGCGCCCGCATCATGACCACCTTGATCCACGGTCTGCAGGCTGCCGACAAGCAGTACGGCATCGAGACCATGTGCGTCGGCGGCGGCCAGGGCATGGCCATGATCGTCGAACGTCTCAGCTGATCTGAGCGGCGCCCGCCGCCTGCGCAACGAGCGAACGAAGGAGCCCGCCCTCCGGCGGGCTCCTTCGCGTCTCGGGTCCGAAGTCTCTGGTTCGAGCGGGGTGTCGGGGGGACGATGGAATCAGCTCGAACAGGGAGGTGCCATCATGCGCGTCTTGGTCGTCTACGAATCGATGTACGGGAACACCCATGCGATCGCAGATCACATCAGCGAGGGCCTTCGGAGCCGGCACGAGGTGTTGACGGCGTCCGTCCGCGACTCGCTCGAGACCATCTTCGACGAGTTCGATCTGCTCGTCGTGGGAGGGCCGACCCATGTTCACGGCGTGTCGACATGGGCCACGAGAAAGGCGGCGCGCGAGGCGGCCGAGGCGGATGAGGGTCTCGATCTCGATCCCGAGTCCGGCGGTCTCGGCTTGCGCGACTGGTTCAAGACCGTCGATGGCCACCGGAGCCTTGCGGTCGCGTTCGATACGCGTCTCGACGCATCGGCAGCGATGACGGGCCGAGCGGCGAAGGGCATCGCCCGGCGCTTGCGTCGTCATGGCTATCGCCTACTGGGAGAACCCGAGAGCTTCCTGGTCGACAAACAGAATCACCTGCTCGCCGGTGAGGCAGATCGTGCGGAGCGATGGGGCGAGATGATGGCGACGGCGTTGACGGAAGCGATGTCGACGCACTGATGCGCGTCGGGTTTCGCGTCAGTATTCCCAGCGACGAGGCAGGTCGGCGCTCACACGGATGATCTCGTCGTCGTGCGCCTCGTACACGGCTCGCAGCACATACTGCTGCCCACCCGAATGCAGTTCGGCCAGGGCGAAGCCGTCGCCGACGGTGTCGCGCACGCCGGTGCCCAGCAGCTCGATCGATCGCACCTCGAGCCCGGCCTGATCGGCTTCGGCGGACCACAGGCTCACCAGCCCCTGTCGGAGCGACGGATCGTCGAGCAGATCGGCGCCGTGCAGGCGCAACTCGACATTCGTGATCAGGACCGGTGCGAGTTGATCGAGGTCGAGCACGGTGTCGCCCTTGAGCTGGCCGTCGAACATCACCGCCACCCGGTTGCCGTCGCCATTGCATCCGCCGACGAATCCGTAACGAACGAGGGGGAGTCCGTCGTCACCCAGGGTTTCCCATCGCACGCGATCGCCGGGCTCGAACATCAGCCGCCGCTCCCACTGCCCGATGTGCGCGTCTGAGCGAGCACGGCGTCGGAGAACTCGGGCCACAGCTGCAAGGCCTCGGCGTGCCACTCGTCGAACATGCGGTCGGTGAGCGCAACGACCCCGACATCGGCGAGCGGATCGACCCACATCATCGTGCCGGCACCTCCGAAGTGACCGAACGTCGCTGCAGAGTTGGCGCGTCCCATCCAGTGGGGCGCCTTGGCGCCATGAATCTCCACCCCGAGACCCCAGGGGCACGGATCGAATCGGCCCACATCGGGAACGATACCTGCGAGTGTGGGGAACTGGGGGCGTATCACCTCGGCGTAGGTCTCGGGTGCCAGCAAACGTGGTTCGAGCATCTCGGAGACGAAGCGGATGCAGTCGTCGAGCGTGCTCCAGATTCCATGGGCCGGTGACCCACGCAGTTCGGTCGCGGCCATCCCGAGCGGGTCGATAACAGCCTCCGTCAGATAGTGCCGGAACGGCATCTCGGCTGCAGCGGCGAGCTCGGCGGCCGCCCGCTCGATGCCGGTGTTGCTGTACATCCGTCGACGTTCGATGGCGGCCACCGGCGTGGCCCCGTCGAACCCGAACCCGGCAGCATGACTGAGCAGGTGCCGCATGGTGGCGCCCACGGGCGCCTCGACGTGCAGCAGCGGCCCGTCGAGGTCGACGATGCCTTCCTCCACGCCCACCATGACCGCCCAGGCGGTCATCACCTTGGTGAGCGAGGCGAGTCGGTAGGAGTGTTCGGCGTCGCCGATCCGTTCGGTGCCGTGTCTCGTGACGATCGCCGCCGCGACGTGATCCACCGGCCAGCCGGTGACCAGGTGGAGCGCCGACATCTCGCCGCCTCAGGAGGACTGTGTGGTGCGGATCAACTCGGCCGTGCGGAACGCCAGCTCGAGCGATTGGCGCCCGTTGAGTCGCGGGTCACACACCGTCTCGTATCGAGAGTCGAGGTCGGCGTCCTGGACGTCGTCGGCGCCGCCGACACATTCGGTGACATTCTCGCCCGTGAGCTCGATGTGGATGCCGCCGGGCCATGTGCCCTCGGCATGGTGGGCTCGCACGAACCCCTCGATCTCGCCGATCACCGACTCGAGGTGCCGGGTCTTGCGGCCGTTCTCGCTGGTGTAGGTGTTGCCGTGCATCGGGTCGCAGGCCCATACCACCGGATGTCCGCTGTCCTTCACTGCGTGCAGCAAGGGTCGGAGCCCGTCTTCGATCGCGTCGACACCCATCCTGGTGATCAGTGTGAGGCGTCCGGGGATTCGGGCAGGGTTGAGCGTTTCGCAGAGGTCGATCACCTGCTCGCCGGTCATGGAAGGGCCGACCTTGCATCCGATCGGATTGCCGACGCCGCGCAGGAACTCGACATGGGCACCGTCGAGATCCCGAGTGCGCTCGCCGATCCAGAGCATGTGGGCCGAGCAGTCGTACCAGTGACCAGTGGTGGAGTCCTGACGGGTCAGCGCCTCCTCGTAGGAGAGCAGCAGCGCCTCATGGCTCGTCCACACATCGACCTGGCGCAGATTGGCATTGCTCTCGGTGTCCATTCCGGTTGCCCGCATGAAGTGCAGCGCCCGGTCGATTTCCTGGGCCAACTGCTCGTAGCGCTGTCCGGCGGGGCTGGACGCCACGAACTCCTGGTTCCACGCGTGAACCCGGTCGAGCGCCGCGAAACCGCCCTTGGTGAAGGCCCGGACCAGGTTCAATGTCGCGGCCGACTGGTGATACGCCTGGACCAGCCGGTCAGGCGTCGGAACCCGAGCGGCGGCGGTCGGGCCTTCGGCATTGACGATGTGGCCCCGGAACGAGGGGATCTCCGCGTCGCCCACCGTCTCGAAGTCAGCCGAGCGCGGCTTGGCGAACTGGCCGGCGAGCCGGCCGACCTTCATCACCGGGACGCCCATCGAGTAAGTGAGGACGACCGCCATCTGCAGGATGACGCGCAACTTCTCGCGGATGTTGTCGGCGGAGAAGTCTTCGAAGCTCTCTGCACAATCGCCGGCTTGAAGCAGGAAGGCGTTGCCCGCAGCGACCTGTGCGAGACCGGCCTGCAACGAGCGGGCCTCGCCCGCGAAGACCAACGGGGGGTAACCGGCGATCTGCTTGAGCGCCCGATCGAGGTCGGCCTCGTCGGGCCAGCGGGGTTGTTGCTTGATCGGGTGCGTGCGCCAGGAGGTGGGAGACCAGTCCTTCGCCATGACTGTGGATGCTAGCGGGCCTGAAAACCTGAACGTCGGCCGGTTGCCCGGCCGACGTTCATCGTTGTGTTGTGCGGGTGTCTGGATCAGACAGCGAGGATGCGCTCGGCATCGTCGCGGAGACCCGCAACTGCACGACTCACCAGTCGACGAGCGGCTTCGGCGGTGACGCCGAGGCTCTCGCCGACCTCGCGGAAGCTCTTGCGCTCACCGTCGAGCAGGCCGAAGCGGGCTTCGACCGCATAGCGGGCACGGGCATCGAGGGTGCCGAGCAACTCGTCGAGCAGATCGCTGTCGACGAGGGTCATCACGTGGTCTTCGGGAGTGCCGTCGCCGTTGGCCATCAGATCGCCGAGCGTGGCATCGCCGTCGTCACCGACGGTCTTGTCGAGCGATACCGGGGTGGTGAGCCGGTGCAGTTCGGCGTTCTGCTGGTCGAGGGTTTCGCCGTCACCCGACGCCTGGCGCAGCGCGGCGCGAAGGCTGGCCGAGCGGTCGCCCGGGATGCGGATGAGGCTGGCCTTCTGGTCGAGTGCACGGCCGATTGCCTGACGGATCCAGAACGTGGCGTAGGTGGAGAACTTGAAACCACGACGCCAGTCGAATTTGTCGACAGCGTGCTCGAGGCCGAGGTTGCCCTCCTGGATGAGGTCGAGCAGGTCCATGCCCTGGGGGAGCGGGTACCGACGGGCGATCGACACGACCAGTCGCAGGTTGGCGCGGATGAAGCGATCCTTCGCCTCGGCGGCCTTGGCGACTTTGGCCTTGAGGTCGGCGCTGCGCTTGCCGGACTCGAGCAGTTCGGCTGCCTCGCGGCCGGCTTCGATGATGCGCGAGAGCTCGCGCTCGTCCTCTGCGGTGAGGAGCGGGACCTTTCCAATGTCGTTCAGGTAGAGACCGATGGAGTCATTCATGATGTTTCGTATCAACCATTCGTGGTGTTGTGCATTCCGATGACGACGTGCTCGCGGGCACAGCGTGTCGAAAGGGTGTATTTGGGGGGTATTGAGAACTGGGGGGTTCGGGTGTCACGTATCTGCAACGCTTCGTCCGAACAATATGTTCCCCGCCGGGGTGGAAATCCAGGAGATTTCCGGTAGGCGAGGTTTGACCAACTGTCTACTGTAACAAAGCTGTCAAGTACCCACCTGGTCGGCCGGCGTCGGGAACCGTGGCGGAGACCGTAGAATGACAAGTTGTGCTGCCCGCTGAGACAAAACCCCTGCGTATCGGGGTCTTCGGCGGAACCTTCGACCCACCCCACGTCGGCCACTTGGTGACCGCCGTCAATGTTCGTCACGCTCTCGGCCTCGACCTGTTGATCTTGATGGTGGCCAATGTGCCGTGGCAGAAGGTGGGGACGCGCTCGATAACGCCCGCCCCCGATCGGCTGGCAATGGTGCAGGCAGCGGTCGAATCCGTGTCGCAGTTGATTGCCGGCGACCACGAGATTCGGTTGGGCGGACCTTCCTTTACTGCCGACACGCTCGCGCAGCTTGCCGATGAATATCCGGCCGCCGAGTTGTTCACCGTCGTGGGCGATGACGCCGCAGCCGGCATCCGCAGCTGGGAACGTGCTGACGAGGTACTCGAAAGATCCCGGATGGTGGTCGTCGATCGACCTGGTGAACCGGTCCGGCTCGATCCGGACATCGACTGGATCAGGGTGGAGGTGCCTCGCCTCGACGTGTCGAGCACCGATCTGCGGGCGAGGTGGCGTGACGGTCGTCCGCTCGACTATCTGGTGACCGAGGACGTCTTGGCCGTCATCGCCGAACGCGGGCTCTATCGATCCGAAGGTGTCTCGTGACTGCGATTCGCAAGCGGCGCACCCGCAGCACGGTGCTCGCACTCTTGGTTGCGCTCGTGTCCGTGGCGGCGGTGGGCGTACTCGCCATCGCTGGCGTCCGCACCCTCGCCGACTCGACGGTCGGGTCGTTGGCCGACGGTCAGAAGGTGACGACTCCGATCCAACGGTTGCCGTACACGGCGACTGCGTTGATCGGAGTCGTCGATGAGAGCGGCCGTCTCACCTCGGTGGCCGTCGGGGTGCTCGAGCCGGACGGGGTCGGTGGGTCACTCGTAAGTTTTGCTGCCACTGCCGACGCGGCCTCGGGTAACAGCGACGTGTTGGTGCCGCTCGCCGCCGAACTGCAGCTCTCGGGCCCCACGGCGTTCCGCGAGGCCGCTGAGCGGATGACCGGGCTGTCGTTCGACGTGATCGAGATCATCGATCAGCCTCGCTTTGCCCAACTCGTCACGCCGCTCGGCGACCTGCCGATCACCATGCCGTTCCCGCTCGTCGATTCGTCGACCGGCGAGCAGTGGGATGCCGGTGAGATCGTCGTGAGTTCGGCATCTGCGGCGCGGGCGATCACGGCGCGTGACGAGTCGATCGCCGACTGGTACTACGAGCCGGGTCGCGCCGCGGTGTGGGACGCGATCGCGAAGCGAGTCGGAGCAGGCGTGGGTTCGGTCGCTCCGGTGGCGTCCGATCGTGACCTCCCGAAGATCGCCACACTCGACGAATTCTTGAAGCGGCTGTTCGCAGGACCGGTGAACTCTCGTGCGATGACGTTCGTCGTGATCGACGACGATCGGATGGACGAGCAGTTGTCGCTCGAGATGTCGAACGCGTTCGGACCCGGCGAGGTGCGCGGCGTCGTCGCCCACAACCGGTCCGAGATGTTGATGGTGCTCGGCGCGATCGCCCCTGGTCGGTTGGGCGCGCCCGTGGACGCCCCGACCTTCCGTGTCATCGGCGGCTACAGCGACGCTGATCTCGACGGCCTCGGTAAGAACCGGGCCGACGTGATGACGCTCGCGCTCGACCGGTTGCTGTATGCCGGAGCCAACATCGTGGCCGTGGTCGACCTGCCAGGGGCCGGCGCTCCGGAGCTGACGCAGATACGCGTAGCAGACCCCTCTGTGGTCGCAGGCGTACGGGAGACGTACGGCGATCTGTTCGGTGCCAGCGACGTCACCGTGGCGGACGTGTTGACCGAAGGCGTCGACATCGAGGTGGAGTTGGGGCAGTCGTACATCGAGGCGCTCCGTGGTGAAACGGCCGATGTGGTGGCAGGCTCTGTGGGCGATGCA